>CAZGOL010000217.1:0-3639 GCA_964527755.1 uncultured Ottowia sp. | reverse complement strand
CCTTCATGCGCAGCTGGCGCGTGAGCATGTCGTTGATGGTGTAGTTGCGCACGTGGCCCATGTGCAGCTTGCCACTGGGGTAGGGCAGCATCGAGCAGGCGTAGTACTTGGGCCTGGCCGCATCCTCGGTGACGCGATAGGCATCGGTGGCGCGCCACTGGGCCTGGGCGGCGGCTTCGACGTCCCGGGGGCTGTATTTTTCTTGCATGGCCAAATTGTAGGCGGGGGCAAACCCGGCCGATACTATTCATTCAATAGCTGGTCCGGCGCTTCAGGCAAGCGCCAAGGCCACAAAAGGCCTGCAACCAACAGTTCAGCGCGCGGGCGGTGCGCCGGCGGCTGGTGCTTCGGCCACGAAACCGATGCGGTTCAGCCCGGCTTTCTGCGCCTCGCCCATGACCTCGACCACCCGGCCGTAGGGCACGCCCTGATCAGCGCGCAGTTGCACCTCGGTCTCGGGGTTGGCGCGTGCGGCCGCCTGCAGCGCCGTGGCCAGCTCAGGCAAAGTGACCGGCCGGTCGTCGAAGAAGGCCTGGCCCGCCTTGTCGACCGCCACCGTCACGAAGCGCGGCGGATCGCCGGGCTTGGCCGCGTCGGTGCGCGGCAGGTCGAGCCGGATCGAGCTGGCCAGCAGCGGCGCGGTGAGGATGAAGATGACCACCAGCACCAGCATCACGTCGACCATCGGCGTGACGTTGATGTCGTACATGGGTTCACTGCCCTTGCCGCGATCCAGCCGTCCGAATGCCATATCAATTCTCGTGGGTGCGGCGAGGATGGCGCGCACCGCGCACCCTATAGGCCGCGGAGCAGGCCATGCCCGCGAATCCCGTGGCCGGACCTGCGCCGGCCACTGGCGTTGTCCCCCCTGCCAGGGGGGCTGAGGTCTGCGGCTCCAGACCGGCCTGCGCAGATCTTGGCAGACCGAAGGGCCGCTGCCTCTGGCGGCGTGCGCCGGGCGCGAAGCGACGCACGGGGGTCATTTCATCAGCTCGCGCAGGTCGCGCGCGAAGCCCTCGAGTTCGGCCTCGATGCCGCCGATGGCGCGACCGAACCAGTTGTAGGCCAGCACGGCCGGGATGGCCACTGCCAGGCCGGCGGCGGTCATGATCAGCGACTCGCCCACGGGCCCGGCCACGCGTTCGATCGAGATCTGGCCCGAACTCGCGATGTTGGTGAGTGCGTGATAAATGCCCCACACCGTGCCCAGCAGCCCCACGAAGGGGGCGATGGCACCGGTGGTCGCCAGCAGCACCTGACCAAACTGCAGGCGCCCGCTCACGTCCTGCAGCGCGCCGCGCAGCGTGCGGGTGAGCTGTTGCGAGCGATCTCCCGCGGTGGCCAGCGTGCCGTCGCCCGCGGGCTGCTGCGTGGCCTCGATCAGCGGCAGCACCAGCGCCCGGCGGTCGAAGCCGCCCACGCTCGCCTGCGCATCGGCCACCGAGGACGCCTGCCAGAACGCAGCCACGCCACGTGCCACGTCACCGCCGGCGCGACGCAGCATCCAGGCTTTCCAGAGGATCACCACCCAGCTGGCGACGGACATGGCCAACAGCAGCAGCGCCACGGCCTGGCCGATGATGTCGCTTTGCGCGAAGACTTGTTTGAGGTTCATGAAAGGCTCAGAGTGGTGAATTCAGCGCAAGTTCAGCACGTCGGCCATGCCGTACAGGCCCGGCGCACGCCCTGCGAGGAAGCGCACGGCGCGCAGGCTGCCCTGCGCATAGCCCGCACGGCTGGTCGATTTGTGCGTGATCTCGATACGCTCGCCGGTGCCCGCGAACAGCACGGTGTGCTCGCCCACGATGTCGCCACCGCGGATGGCGGCGAAGCCGATGGTGGACGGGTCGCGCTCGCCGGTGTGGCCGTGGCGCTCGTAGACGGCGCAGTCCTTCAGGTTGCGACCCAGCGCACGTGCCACCACCTCGCCCATCTGCAGCGCCGTGCCCGAGGGTGCATCGACCTTGTGGCGGTGGTGCGCTTCGATGATCTCGATGTCGTAGCCGGTGGCCAGCGCCCCGGCGGCCATCTCCAGCAGCTTGAGCGTGACGTTGACACCCACGCTCATGTTGGGCGCCAGCACGATGGGGATGTCCCGCGCCGCCGCCTGGATCTCGGCCTTCTGCGCGTCGGAAAACCCGGTCGTCCCGATCACCATCGCCACACCCTTGCGCCGGCACGCGGCCAGGTGGGCCTGCGTGGCCTCGGGCCGGGTGAAATCGATCAGGCACTGCGCGCTGGCCAGCCCGGCGGCCAGATCGGCCGTCACCATCACGCCGCTGGCCCAGCCGGCAAAAGCGCCGGCGTCCTGCCCCAGCGCCGGACTGCCTTCGCGGTCGAGTGCGCCGGCGAGCTGGCAGTCGTCGGCCGCGCGCACGGCCTCGATCAGCATCTGGCCCATGCGGCCGCTGGCCCCGGCGACGGCGACACGATGAAAGTGGGTGGTGACGGACATGGTGTGCACTGGCAGCTGGCGAAACACCGGCGCGCGGGGCGCCCGCGCCCTCAGAAGGTGTGAATGGATCCGGAGTGCCTGAAAGGATTGGCAGAGCGCGTCCGGTCAGGGCGCAAGGCGCGGACGGGATTCGGACCACGGCGGGCATGAACAACCCCGAGCGGGCGGGTCTGGACGGCCAGGGCGGGCACGATGGATTCGCTCACGCCTTCTCAGCGCACGGGTTCGAGCGGCGGGTAGCCGCCGGCCGGGGTGGCGGGCGACTCGGGGCCCGCACGCTCCGGCGCGGACGCACCGGCGGCGGGAAACTTGGCCAGCTGCTCCTCGCTCGCCTCGAGCACGGGCACCTTGAACTTGCGCTCGCGGCTGATGCGCTGCACGAACTCGGTTTCGCCGGGCATGTCGTCGCTCTCGAAGCGCGCCAGCGTGTCGCCGTCGAAAAACACCGTCAGGCGATAGCGCTGCTCGTCGACGCCGCGGCGCTTGATCGTGAACACGTAGTCCCAGCGGTTGCCATGGAACACGCTGGCCATGAGCGGCGTTCCCAGCACGTCGCGCACCTGCAGGCGCGTCATGCCCGGGTGCAGCGCGGCCACCTGCTCCTTGGAGACGAAGTTGCCCTGCACCACCTCGGGCTTGTAGATGGTCAGCGCGTCGGCCATGCCGCGCGTCGCGTCGTTGAACGTGCCGCAGGCGGCCAGGCTGGCCACCAGCGCGGTCAGCATGACCCGGCGCGCGACACGGGCATGGGTGCGAAACATCGACGACATGGATGCGGGCTCATGCACAATACGACCGGGCATTGTAGCGGCGCCTCCGACCGATCCGGGTGGTGCACCAGCGCGCATGGACGACACCATCAACGAACTCAAGAGCACCGGGCTGAAGGCGACCATGCCGCGCCTGAAGATCCTGGAGATCTTCCAGAAGTCCGAGCAGCGCCACCTGTCGGCCGAGGACGTCTATCGCGTGCTGCTGGCCGAACACTCCGACATCGGCCTGGCGACCGTCTATCGCGTGCTCATGCAGTTCGAGCAGGCCGGCATCCTGAGCCGCAACCACTTCGAGGCGGGCAAGGCGGTCTACGAGCTCAACGACGAGCAGCATCACGACCATCTGGTGTGCCTGGACTGCGGGCACGTCGAGGAGTTCTACGACGCCGAGATCGAGAAGCGCCAGCACGC
>CAZGOL010000216.1:0-3662 GCA_964527755.1 uncultured Ottowia sp. | reverse complement strand
CCGATGCGCGGCCAGCGCGCCAGCACCGCCGTGCCGTGGCGGCGGCCAAGCCAGAAAAAGAAAGTGTCGGACAGCGCGCCCGAGGCCGCCGCGATCGCCATCACCAGCGGCAGGCTCAGGTAGCCCTGGCGCGCGGCAAAGCCGGCCAGCACCAGCAGGGTTTCGCCCTCCAGCAGGCAACCGAAGACCACGGCCCAGTAGCCGTACTCGCTCACGAACTGCGAAAGGTGATCCATGGAGCAGGGTTGGCACGCCCGGGGCATTGTGCCCGTGGCGCTACGATAGTGCCCGAACCGACCCGAGGAACACGCATGACCGACCTGAGCAAGATCACCTGCATCGAGGACCTGCGCGTGCTGGCCCAGCGCCGGGTGCCGCGCATGTTCTACGACTACGCCGATTCGGGGTCATGGACCGAGGGCACCTACCGCGCCAACCAGGCCGACTTCGCGCCCATCGAGTTGCGCCAGCGCGTGGCCATCAACATGGAAGGGCGCAGCACGGCGAGCGCGATGATCGGCGAGAACGTCAGCATGCCGGTGGCACTGGCTCCCACGGGCCTGACGGGCATGCAGCACGCCGACGGAGAAATCCTGGCGGCGCGCGCGGCCAGGGCGTTCGGCGTGCCCTTCGTGCTCTCGACCATGAGCATCTGCTCGATCGAGGACGTGGCCCAGCACGCCGGGCCGGGCTTCTGGTTTCAGCTGTACGTGATGCGCGACCGCGGCTTCATCGAACGCCTGATCGACCGCGCCAAGGCCGCCGGCTGCGGCGCGCTGGTGATCACGCTGGACTTGCAGATCCTCGGCCAGCGGCACAAGGACATCAAGAACGGCCTGTCCACGCCGCCCAAGCCGACGCTGGCCAACCTCATCAACCTGGCGACCAAGCCGCGCTGGATCCTGGGCATGCTGGGCACGCCGCGGCGCAAGTTCGGCAACATCCATGGCCATGTCGAGGGCGTGACCGACATGAGCAACCTGGGCGCCTGGACGGCCGACCAGTTCGACCCGCGCCTGAACTGGGGCGACGTGGAGTGGATCAAGAAGCGCTGGGGCGGCAAGATCATCCTCAAGGGCATCATGGAGCCGGAGGACGCGCGCCTGGCCGTCGATTCGGGCGCCGACGCGCTGATCGTGAGCAACCACGGCGGACGGCAACTGGACGGCGCGCCCTCGGCCATTCGGGCGCTGCCGGCCATCGTGGACGCCGTGGGCAAGGACATCGAGGTGCACATGGACGGCGGCATCCGCAGCGGCCAGGACGTGCTGAAAGCCTGGGCCCTGGGCGCGCGCGGCACCTACGTCGGTCGTGCCTTCCTGTGGGGCCTGGGCGCAGCCGGCGAGGCGGGCGTGACCAAGGCGCTGCAGATCATCCACAAGGAGCTCGACCTGACCATGGCCTTCTGCGGCCATACGCAGATCGGCACGGTGGACCGCGCGATCCTGCGCCCCGGCACCTTTCCGACCGCCTGAACCGCGGCGCCGGCAACGCCACCCACGCGAGGCTCGCCATGCTGCATCCCCAGGCCCAGGCGCTGATCGACCTGATGGTCCAGCGCGGGCTGCCGCCCACCCACATCCTGACTCCGGCCGAAGCGCGCCACTTCTACCGCGAGCGGCGCAACTTCACGCAACCCGTGCCTCCCGACGTGGGCGAGGTGCGCGAGCTGAACGTCCCCGGCGCCGGCGGCCCCATTGCGTTGCGTGCCTATCGGCCGGCCGGCACCGATCCGGACGCGGTGCTGCCGGTGCTGGTGTTCTTTCACGGCGGTGGCTGGGTGATCGGCGATCTGGACACGCACGACACGCTGTGCCGGGAGCTGGCCAACGGCTCGGGCTGCGCGGTGGTGTCGGTGGGCTATCGCCTGGCGCCCGAGCACCGCTTTCCGGCAGCCTTCGACGACTGCCTGGCCGCCACGCGCTGGGTGGCGCGCCATGCGCCGGAACTGGGCGTGGACCGGGCGCGCCTGGCGGTGGGCGGCGACAGCGCCGGGGGCAACCTGGCGGCTGCCGTGGCGCTGGCCGCGCGCGACGATGCCGATGGCCGCGGAGCGCTCGCCATCGCCTTCCAGTTGCTGGTCTATCCCGCCACCGACATGCGACGCGGCCACGCCTCGCATCAGGTGAATGGCGAGGGCTATGTGCTCACGCGTGACACGATGGACTACTTCGTCAGCCATTACCTGCCCGACGCCACCGACCACGGCGACTGGCGTGCCTCACCGCTGCTGGCCGCAAGCCACGCGGGCCTGCCGCCGGCGCTGGTGCTGACCGCCGGCTACGACCCGCTGCTGGACGAGGGGCTGGACTACGCGCGGGCACTGACCGCCGCCGGCGGGCGCGCCAGCTATGTCTGCTTTGGCCGCCAGATCCACGGCTTCATCCTGATGGGCCGCGTGCTGGACGAGGCCAACACGGCGGTCGCACTGTGCGCCGCAGAACTGCGGCGCGCGCTGCTGGCCTGAGGCGCGAGGCCCGCACCGCATCAACCCCGAAGGCCAACCATGCCTCACGCCCACACCTTGATGGCCCCGCACCCGGCGCACGCCCTGCTGGCCGGCCTGCAGAGCACCGAGCGCGGCAAGGTGGTGTCGGCACGCGAGGCAGTACAACTGATTCGCGCGGGCGACACGGTGGCGACCGGCGGCTTTGTCGGCATCGGCTTCGCCGAGGAAATTGCATTGGCGCTGGAGGCCCGCTTTCTCGAGGAAGGCGGCCCGCGCGACCTGACGCTGGTCTACGCCGCCGGCCAGGGCGACGGCAAGACCCGCGGCCTGAATCACTTCGGGCATCCGGGACTGGTGGCCCGCGTGATCGGCGGCCACTGGGGCCTGGTGCCGGCCTTGCAGAAACTCGCCATCGACGGCGCCATCGAGGCCTGGAACCTGCCGCAGGGCGTGATCAGCCAACTGTTTCGCGAGATCGCTGCCGGGCGCCCTGGCATCCTGACCAGCGTCGGCCTGGGCACCTTCGTCGATCCGCGCCACGGCGGCGGCAAGCTGAACGCGCGCACCACCGAAGAGCTGGTGCGCCTGCTGCCGATCGACGGCACCGATTACCTGTTTTACAAGACCTTCCCCGTCCACGTCGGCATCATCCGCGCCACCACGGCCGACCCGGACGGCAACCTGACGATGGAAAAAGAGGCGCTGACGCTGGAGGCGCTGGCCATCGCCATGGCGGCGCGCAACTCGGGCGGCCTGGTGCTGGCCCAGGTCGAGCGCGTGGCCGAGCGGCGCACCTTGAACCCGCGCCAGGTCAAGGTGCCGGGCGTGATGGTGGACTGCGTGGTGGTGGCCGAGCCCGGGAACCACTGGCAGACTTTCTCCACCCCCTACAGCCCGGCCTTCAGTGCCGAAATCCGCGTGCCTGCCCATGCCATCGAGCCGATGCCGCTGGATTTGCGCAAGATCATCGCGCGTCGCGCCGCGCTGGAGCTGCCCGTCAACGGCGTGGTCAACCTCGGGATCGGCATGCCCGAGGGCGTGGCCGGCGTGGCCGCCGAGGAGAAGGTGATCGACCTCATCACGCTGACGGCCGAGCCCGGCGTGGTGGGCGGCATCCCGGCCGGCGGACTGAACTTCGGCGCCGCCGTCAACACGCAGGCGATCATCGACCAGCCCTACCAGTTCGACTTCTACGACGGCGGCGGGCTGGACA
>CAZGOL010000215.1:0-3675 GCA_964527755.1 uncultured Ottowia sp. | reverse complement strand
AGCGAGCCGGTGGAGACGACCTGGATGTCCTCGATCGCCTCGCCCTCGCCCAGGCGCATGATGGTGCCCTTGCCGAACTGCTTCTCGATCTGGGCCAGCGCAGCCTGCAGGGCCTTGGCTTTCTCACTCTTGTCGGCAACCGCCATATCCATGGTTTTCTCCTTGTCGATCAATGGGTTGTGATGTTTCTTGGCAAACATCTGGATGTTTGAACAGAACTGTATATCAATCCATTAGTTACCATCAACCCATTTTTAAGTCAGTTTGCATTACTATTCAGCGATGGAATCCGAAGCCGACGATCGGTGGCGTCAGTCCCACCTGGGACGCCTGCTCGGGCAGGCGATGCGGCGTTTCGACACCCGCGTGCTGCAACTGATGGCCGCCAGCGATCAGGCGCCGCTCGCACTGTCCAACCTCGCGGCGCGCGACAAGGTGGGGGCGGCGCACGTGCACATCACGCGCCACCTGCCGCTGGGCGGCGCGCGCCTGACCGAACTGGCCGAATCGGCTGGCATGAGCAAACAGGCGATGGGCGATCTGGTCGACCAATGCGAGGCCTGGGCCCTCGTCCGGCGCGAACGCGACCCGCTGGACGCGCGCGCCCGGCGCATCGTGTTCACGCCCACCGGACTCGACTGGCTGGCGGCATTCCGGTCCGCCGTGGCCCGGGCCGAGGAAGAATTTCGCTCCGCCGTGGGGGTCGAGGTGGCCACCGTGGTGGCACTCGGCCTGGATGCCTACGCAAGCGGGTCCTGACTCCACCTCGAATGCTACTTATTCAATAGCTTTCATGGCTTGTTGGGTGTGGTCCAAGGTCCGATTTGATCATCGAATCAAGCCGCCGGCCGATAGGCGTTGAGCGGCAGGCGCTCGCGCTCGAGTGCGCGCGCCACGGCGGGCACCTGGGCCGTGCGCTGGGCGTAGGCCCACAGTTCCGGAAAACCTTCGGGGTCGATGCCGACCATGGTGCCCCAACGCAGCAGCGTGAGCGCGTAGACGTCCAGCGGACCACACCGCACTCCTCCCAGCCAGTCGTTGCCGGCCGCGTGCGCCTGCTGAACCAGATCCTGCAACTCGCCCAGCAGCCGCGGATACTGGCCCATCGCCTGAGTCTTGACCGCCTGCTGCGCGTCGGGGTCGCTGGCGAATTTGTCGGGCATGAACACGTGCGTGAAGGTCGGGTGCACGGTGTTGTTCATCCACGCCAGCGTTTCGATGAAGCGCGTGCGCGCCAGCGGTGGCCGCGGCATGAAGCCCGCCTCCGGGAACAGATGGTCGAGGTGGTTGACGATGGCGACCAGTTGTGTCACCACCTGACCGTCGTCCACGAGCACCGGAACCTGGCCACGCGGGTTGAGCGCGCGAAACTCCGCGCTGTTCTGCTCGCCCTTGTGCAACTTGATGGGGAGCGGCTCGAAGGTGGCCCCCGCCATCTCCAGCATCGCATGCGGCACGAAGGAACAGGCCCCTGGGGCGTAGTAGAGCTTGAGCGTCATGTCGGATCTCCCGGCGTGGTGGTTGGCGCACAGGATAACCGGCCTGCGGTCACTTGCGGCGGAGTCGATCGTGCCCGCGCACACCGGGCACGACCCGTCCACCGCCCCGAGTCGGTGCGATTCATTCGCAGGGATGCCACTCCTTGCCGGCCAGCGGCAGCGCGTCCAGTTGCGCACGCAGCGCGGCATCGACGCGCTGCGTGCGCAGCACGTAGCCGGGCGCGTCGCGCCGCTCCTGCACCACACGGGCCGTGCGCACACCCTTGCGGCCCAGTTCGTTGAGCGCACGCTCGGCCGCTTCCTGCGACCCGAAACGCCCCAGCGACAAACCGGGCTCGAGCGCGGCGCCCGGGCGATCGACGTCCACCCCCAGCGCGCGCAGCTCGCCACGCTTGGTGCGCACCGCCTCGGCGTCGGCCAGCTTGCCGATGTAGACCATCCAGCGGCCCGGCAACTGGGTGGCGGCCAATTGCCAGCTGTCGGCCGGCAAGGCGGCCGCCGCCGCGCGCAGCGTCGCTGCCTGCGCTTCGTCGAACACGCCCGCTTGCAGGCACACCGTCTCGACCGCTACCGCCGCGGCCGACGCCACCGGTTCCGGCGCGGCCCGCTGCTGAAACGAAGTGGCCGACACCGCCGTGCCCGGCAGGCGCCGTATGCGCACCGCTTCGGGCCAGATCTGGCGCGTCACGCGCTCGGGCTCGCCTTGCTGCGCGGGACCCCAGCCCAACTCCCGCAGATACCCCTGTCCCCAGCCCCAGACCCCCAGGTTGGCCACCAGCAGCAGCAGCGCCACGGTGCGCAGCATCGGCTACGACCCCTGCGCCGCCGCGCAGGCCAGCGGCCGCACGCTGACCTCGGCGCTGCGCACTTCGATCGGCCCGTCGGCGGCCAGCACCCGCAACGCTCCGTCCACGCCCACGCCGTGGCCCACCCCCACCCGTCCGTCGGACAGGCGAACCAGGCGATCTCCCAGCGCGTCGCGCGCGTTGAAGCGCGGCGCCAGCGGCGCAAATCCGCCTTGCTCGAACCCCAGCACGACGTCAACCAGTGGCGGCGCGATGCGCGCCAGCGTGGTCGGCGCATCGATGCCGGGCAGCAGGGTCTGCAGCCAGGCCGGCGGCGTGGAGAACCCCGCGTCCGGCAGCGGTGCGACGTTGATGCCGACGCCGATGATCACGACGCGCGGCACCTCGGGCGTGGCACCCCCGACCGTCTCGACCAGGATGCCACCCAGCTTGCGGTCGTCCCACCACAGATCGTTGGGCCACTTCAGGCGAATGGCCGGATGCAGCGCCTCGGCCACCGCCAGTCCCACCGCCAGCGACAGGCCCGACCAGTCGCGCGGCGCGAGCGGCAACGCCAGTGAAAACGCCAGCGCCGAACCAGGCGCGCCACCCTCCCAGCCGCGGCCCAGGCGCCCGCGCGCGCTGCTTTGCCGCTCGGCCACCAGCAAGGTCGGCGCCAGGCTGCCCGAGCGGGCACGGCGCATCAGTTCGCTGTTGGTCGAATCCACCTGCGCCAGCACCTGCACCACCACGCCCGCGAGCCGTGGCGTCAGCGCCCGTTCCAGCGTCGCCACCGGCCAAGGCAGGGCGGGTGCGGTCATGGGCGCCTGCGGCGCGCCGGCTTGCGCGCGGGTGGCCGTTCGGCGCTCGCCAGATCCGACGACAGCAGCGTGCCGCGGCATTTGCGGCTGCCGCAGCGACAGGGGTAGTCGGCCTTGAGCTCGGGCGTGAGCGGCTCGTCGATCACCAGACCGTAGTCGTAGCTGAGTTCCTCGCCCGCCCGAATGGCGCGTCGCGCGGTGATGAAGATGCGCCCGTCCACCTCGTCGGCCTTGCAGTTGGGCTCGCACGAATGGTTGATCCAGCGCGACGCGTTGCCCCCGTGCAGCGCGTCGATCACGTGGTGCTCGTCGATGTGAAAGTAGAACGTATGGTTGGGATCCTGCGGGTCGTGCGGGTGGCGCCGCTGCGCCTCGTCCCAGCCGATGATCTCGCCCACGTATTCGATGATGCGCGTGCCACGCGCAATGTCGGCCAGCGCGAACACGCCCTTGCCATGCACGCCGGATCGGCGCACCTGGATGCGGCGGCCGGTGGGGGTTTGGGCGGGGGTCTTGCCGGTCACGGAAAAACTTTGCTATGTTGAATTCGTACATGCGCGAGCGCGCGCG
>CAZGOL010000214.1:0-3727 GCA_964527755.1 uncultured Ottowia sp. | reverse complement strand
CGGCCAAGGTCGCACCACTGGGCTGGGAGAAGGCGTTCTCGGGCACCAACAAGGCGGCCTACCGCAGCAAGAACCCGGCTTCGCCGCAGAACCTGCTGCTGATCGACGACAGCCTGAAGACGCCCGGCTACACGACGACGTGGGCCAAATGGGCCAATGTCGGCATCGTCGAAGACCTGTCGGACATCGACACCATCGTCGGTGCGCAGGCTCCGTTCGATCCGAACAATCCGACGCAGAACTGGAAGCAGGTGCAGGCCAACCAGTGGGGTTGGTACAAGTGGTACCACGCCCGCACCAGCGGCTACGACAACTCCGGCGACAGCGGCGGCGGCAACCGCAACTGGGTGCTGATCGGCGACGACCGCCTGTTCTACCTGTTTGTCACCAATGCCGCCGGGTACGGCTGGTACGGCCGCAACGGCTACTGCTTCGGCGATATCACGAGCTTCAAGCCCGCCGACAACTACGCGACGGTGCTGGCCGCCGAAGACATCTATTGGAGCAACAGCAGCTCGGGCTACTCGAGCTATCCCGGCCAGTACAACGGCTACGGGCTGACGCAGTCGCTGGAATTCACCGCCAAGGTGCTCTTGCGCAACCACACCCAGCTCGGCAACCCGGTGCGCTTCGGGCTGACATCCCTGAATACCAACAACTCCAGCCAAGTCTGCGGGCGCGGGCCGATGCCGTTTCCGAACGGGCCGGACTACAGCCTGTGGCTCCTGCCGACCTATGTGCGACAGGAGGACGGCCATATGCGTGGCCTGATGCCCGGGATGTTGTGGATGCCGCAGGATCGTCCGTACTCGGATCAGACCATCGTCGACAACGTCGTCGGGCAGGCGGGCAGGAAGTTCCTGCTGGTCAGGACGCAGTACAGCTCGGAAGCCGAGGGCGCGCAGATCGCCTTCGACATCACCGGGCCGTGGAGGTAAGCCGTGAGCTGGTGGGACAGCGTGGCGTCCTTGACGCCGGTCGCGGCGTGGGACGCGCTGCACTTCTCGGGCGGGCAACTGCAGGATCAGGTCGGCAGCAATGCCATCACCGTGCAGGGCGGCGTGGCCACGCCATTTCCGCTCTACGGTTTGTACGGCCAGGACAAGCCCTGGCCTTTGGCTACGCCGATGTCCTTGTCCGGCGACTTCGTGCTGGCGGGCTTCGTGATGCACGTCAGCCGAGGGCTGGTGTTCTACAAAACCCTCGGCGACAGCAACAGCTACTTTCTGGATCAGGAGTCCAACGGCGCGATCTACCAGTACGCCAATGGCAGTGGCGGTCAGGTGGGCAGCGGGCCCGCGTGGGGCACGCTGAAATTCATGGCGCTAGTGGTCAGCCCGGCCAGCGCCCGCGTCTACATCAACAACGATTGGGCGGGCGCGGCGTTCGCGCGTTCGTGGGTGGCCGACACCGTGGGCGGCATCGGCTACTACGCCGACGGCAACGAATACAACCTCGGCAGCAGCGAGCGCTTCTTCGCCGCCGGATTGTGGTCGGGGGCCGCCAGCCTTGCCGATTTGCGTGCGCTGGAGACGGCGTGCCGTGCAGAGCTCGAGGGGCCGCCGGTCGGCGTTCACGCCGCTGCCTTGCCTCGCTGGCACAGCCCGAATTCCGATCAGTGGAATGAGCCCGGAAGCCATCCGCGCCGGGTTCGAAGCTTGGCCAGCGCGCGCCGGAACATCCATTTCGGCGGCAACGGCCAGATCACCGGCACCGTCAAGGAAAAGGGCCAGCCCGATCAGCCGCTGGTGCGCCAAGTGCTGCTCTACAGCGAGAACACGCACGTGTTGGTGGCTTCAACTTGGTCGGATGCCGCAGGCAACTACCGCTTCGAGCGGCTCGACCCGGCGCAGCGCTACACCGTGGTCGCTTCCGACTACAAGCAGATGTACCGCGCCGTGATCGCGGACAACCTTCGCCCGGAGGCGATGCCATGACCGTCGCCATCACGCAGGAACACAACGAGGCGCGGTTGGCGGGCACGCTGTCCTTTCTCGACGCGGGCCCCAACCCCGCGCGGCTGCGCATCTACGGCGGCACGCGCCCGCCCAATCCGGCAGCGACGCCCACGAGCGCGATGCTGGTCGAGATCGCGTTGACCAAACCCGCAGGCACCATCGCGGGCGGCTTGCTGACGCTCACTCAATCCGAGGATGGCCTCATCACGGCCACCGGCATCGCATCGTGGGCGCGGCTGGTCAACGGTGATGATGTGACCGCCCTTGATCTCGATTGCAGCGGCCAGGACGGCGCGGGCGATGTGAAGCTCGCCAGCACGAATCTCTATCTGGGCGGCGACGCCCGGATGGTGTCGGCCATTCTTGGTTGAATGCGTGGGGTGAACGATGCCCACGAACTCCGGGAAAGGCATCGAATTGAGCGTCGATCTGCTGTTCGACCGGCCTGCCGCGCTAGATGCCGATCTGATCTTCGGCGCGGACTACGTGCCGCCGCGCAACGATGTGACGGTGCAGGCCACGCTGCCGCTGCCGGTCGTCAGCGTCCACTTCATCCCGCCTGCGCGGCTGGAGGTGCTGGCCGCGCTGCCGGGTTTGACGGTCAGTACGCTCATCCTGCGCCCGAGCGTGCCCTTGAACGTCGGCGTGGCGAATCTGCCCGGCGTGGTGCTGACCGGCGAGGTGCGCTACACCTCGCGCACCCAGCGCCCCACGGTGGGCCAGACGGCCCACGAGTGGCAGCAGGCCGCACAGACCGAGGAGGGCGCGACACAGGGCCAACAGGACGCCGCTGCGACGCCCGCAGGCTGGGGCGTAGCCTGGCAGCGCGCGGGCATCACGATGCACGGCGTCGCGCACCGCCTGCCGCCAATCTTGGTGGCTGCGCCGCTGCTGCGGCGCACCGGCCAGCAGCAGGCGACGCGCTTGCACGGCGCAACCGGGTTCGCCCACGAGAACTCGACGCCCATCGCGCAGATTCGGACGGGCGTGTTCCAGAACGCCACCCGTTTGCGCGACGCCACGCGCTTCGCGCATCAGGACGGTGACCGCAGCAAGCGCGCCGGTCGGCTCGCCCTCTGGCAGAACGCCCGACCGCTGAGGCAGCGCCAGGGTTCGGACTTCCAGAGCACAAGCCGCCGACCGGTGGGCTGGCGCGGGCGGTACCAGGAAGCGATGCGGCCACCGCCCGGCATCAGCGTGTGGGTGATCCCCGAGCCGCCCGAACCGCCGCGCTGCTACACGCCGAGCGTCCACCTGCTGTTCGCTGCGCTGGCTCCCGCCAGTGCCCACCTGCTGTTCTTCTGCGAAAACCACATCGACCCGCCCGATGGCGAGCCGGTGGTCGTTCCCATCCGGAGGGTGTACTTCGTGATCAACAACGTGACCCTGCACCGCTTGCCCGATGGCCTGCCGGTGCCGGTGTTCAGTCTCTCGCTGTCGCTCGACGCCGCGTCGTGGACGTGGGGTTTCGATGCGCAACTGCCCGCCAAGGCGGAAGGTCTGGTCGCGCCGGGCGATGCGTCCGGCCCGGTCGAACTGGTCGCCAGCGTCAATGGCACGCAGTTCCGCGTGCTGGCGGAAAGCATCAGCCGCGAGCGCAGCTTCGGCGACGCCAGCATCCGCGTCTCGGGCCGTGGGCGCAACGCCGTGCTGGCCGCGCCCTACGCGCCGGTGATGAACTTCCAACAGCCGCAGGCGCGCACCGCGCGGCAGCTGATGGACGACGTGCTCACGCTCAACGGCATCCCGCTGGGCTGGAACATCGATTG
>CAZGOL010000213.1:0-3733 GCA_964527755.1 uncultured Ottowia sp. | reverse complement strand
GCACCAGCTTGTTGAAGGCGCCGCGCTCCTTGAATGAGGCGGTGAACTGCAGGTTCTCCATCTTCAGGAAAAGCTGCGTGCCGGTGAGTTGCGAGAGCGTGCGCGATTCGACGCAGGGCGTGTTCAGGACCTGGCCGCGCACGCGCTCGGCCGCTTGCTGGATGTCAGTGAGTTCAAGCATGGTGCGCCATTGTCACGCGGCCGCGGCCGGCAGCCCGAACAGCCGGTCGAAGGTCCACGCGAAGACGTAGGTGTAGGCGAGGAAAAACAGCAGGAAGCCGATGTCCAGCACCAGCGCGTGCCACAGGCTCACGCCCAGCCACCAGGCAAAGAACGGCACCAGCAAAAACAGCAGGCCGCCCTCGAAGCCGACGGCGTGCGCCACGCGCCGTGCCACGCTGCGCCCGCGCACGCTCTGGCGCGCCTCCCACTGCTCGAACAGCCAGTTGAACGCCAGGTTCCAGGCCACCGCGATGGCCGAGCTGCCGACGGCCAGGCCACTTGCGCTCACCGCCCCCTCGCCCGTGACCAACAGCAGCGCCAACGTGACGACGGCGATGGCGACGATCTCGTAGACGGTTACGTAGATCAGGCGGCGGCGCGCGCCTTGCAGCGAAAACAGGAGCGGTTGGCGGGCGGACATCGGCGTCACTGTAACCAACAAGCCCCCGTGCCACCGGCCTCGGGCGGACGCTGCCGTAAGCTGTCGGCCCATGACTTCGCTCACGCGCCGCCAGTGGATCGGGCTGGTGCTGCTGACCCTGATGTGGGGCCTGAACTGGCCCATCATGAAAATCTCGCTGCGAGAGCTCGGCCCGCTGCATTTTCGCGCCGCCACGATGATGGGCGGCGCGCTGGCACTGGCGCTGTGCTTCGGCTGGAGGCGCGTGCGCCTGATGCCACGCGGCCGCAGGGAGTGGCGCGACGTGGTGGTGCTGGGCGCACCCAACATTCTGGGCTGGCATGCGCTGTCGATCATCGGCGTGGCGCAGTTGCCGGCCGGGCGCGCGGCCATCCTGGGCTTCACCATGCCGGTTTGGACGGTGCTGCTGTCCGTCTGGTTTTACCGGGAGCGGTTCACCGCCCGACTGGCGCTGGCCGTGGGTGCGGTTCTGACGGGCATCACGCTGCTGTTGTGGAACGAACTGGCGCATCTGGCCGGGCGCCCGACGGGCATCGTCTGGATGCAGGGTGCGGCATTTTGCTGGGCGCTGGGCACCATCTGGATGCAGCGCGCGCACCTCACGCTGCCACCCGAGGCGCTGGTGGTGTGGATGATGGTGCTGGCCGCCGCGACCATCCAGGTCCTGGCCGCGGGGCTGGAGCCGCCGCAGGACTGGCACCTGAGCGCGCTGGTGTGGCTCAGTTTGGTGTGGTCGGTGCTGATCAACTACGGTGCGGCCCAGGCGATCTGGTTCGCTCTGGCACGCCAGCTGCCGGCCTCGACCAGCGCGATGAGCGTGATGGCGGTGCCCATCGTCGGCACGCTGAGCGCGCCGCTCATCGTCGGCGAATGGCCCAACTGGCGTGATCTGGCCGCCATGGCCTGCGTGGTGGTAGCCATCGGCGCAGTGTTGTTGCGGCCTTCTGGTGCAGGCCATGAAGTCCTGAAACGATAGCTGTTATGGCTTGACTGTAGGGCCTCACAGGCCGATTCAACTTGAAACCAGTTCAGGCCGCCTCGCGGTAGAACGCGGCGGCACGCACCCCGCGCGGCGCCAGCGGCCCCACGGCGCGCGCGATGGCGCCGATGTGCTCGGGTGTGGTGCCACAGCAGCCACCCACGATGTTGACCAGACCCTCGGCGGCAAACTCGTGCAGCAGGCGGCTGGTGACTTCGGGTGTTTCGTCGAAGCCGGTGTCGCTCATCGGGTTGGGCAGGCCGGCGTTGGGGTAGCAGCTGATGAAGGTGTCGGGCGCGGCCTTGGCCAGCTCCTGGATGTAGGGGCGCATCAGCGCCGCGCCCAGCGCGCAGTTCAGGCCCACGGCCAGCGGCTGGGCGTGGCGCACGCTGTACCAGAAGGCCGTCACCGTCTGGCCCGAGAGGATGCGTCCCGAAGCGTCGGTCACGGTGCCGCTGATGATGATGGGCAGGCGCTCGCCGCTCTTGTCAAAAAACTCGTCGATCGCGAACAGCGCCGCCTTGGCGTTGAGGGTGTCGAAGATGGTCTCCACCAGCAGCACGTCGGCGCCGCCCTCGACCAGGCCCTCGACCTGCTCGTAGTACGCCGCGCGCAGTTGTTCGAACGTGATGTTGCGCGCGCCGGGGTCGTTCACGTCGGGGCTGATGCTGGCGGTCTTGGGGGTGGGGCCGAGCGCGCCGACCACGAAGCAGGGTTTGCCGGGCGTTGAATATTTGTCGCAGGCCGCGCGCGCCAGCCGGGCTGCCGCCACGTTCATCTCGCGCGCCAGGGCGGCCATGTCGTAGTCGGCCTGCGCCACCGTCGTGGCGCCGAAGGTGTTGGTCTCGATCAGGTCGGCGCCGGCGGCCAGGTATTTCTCGTGGATGTCGGCAATGAGCCGGGGCTGGGTCAGGTTCAGCAATTCGTTGTTGCCCTTCACGTCCTTGTGGAACTGGGCAAAGCGCTGGCCGCGGAACTGCGCCTCGGTGAGCTTGAGCTGCTGGATCATGGTGCCCATCGCGCCGTCGAGGATGACCAGGCGCTGCCTGAGGATCGCGGGAAGGCCCGCGGCACGGGTGTAGGGGGGCGGGTTCATGGCGGCAAATTCTAGGCGGCGCGGGGTGCGCGCACGGTTTTGGGGACAATCGCGGTTTGCCCGCCGTGTCCTCGTTGCCCGACTCTCCCTCCGCCGTTGCGTCGCCGCTCGCCATCTTGCGCGAGGTGTTCGGTTACGAACACTTCCGCGGCCGCCAGCAGGCTGTCGTCGATCGCGTCACGGCCGGTGGCGACGCGCTGGTGCTGATGCCCACGGGCGGCGGCAAGAGCCTGTGCTATCAAATCCCGGCCATCGCGCGCCGGCAGCAGGGGCACGGCGTGACCTTGGTGATCTCGCCGCTGATCGCGCTGATGCACGACCAGGTGGGCGCGCTGCGCGAGGTGGGGGTGCCCGCGGCCTTTCTCAATTCCACGCTGGACTGGGAGCAGACCGAGGACATCGAGCGCCAGTTGCTGTCCGGCCAGCTCACGCTGCTGTACGCCGCGCCCGAGCGCGTGGGCACGCCGCGCTTTCTGGGCCTGCTGGACACCTTGCACGCGCACGGGGCCTTGAGCCTGTTCGCCATCGACGAGGCGCATTGCGTGAGCCAGTGGGGCCACGACTTCCGGCCCGAATACCGCCAGCTCACGGTGCTGCACGAGCGCTGGCCCAGCGTGCCGCGTGTCGCGCTGACGGCCACGGCCGACGCCATCACGCGCGCCGACATCGTGGAGCGCCTGCAACTGCAGGGTGCGGCGCAGTTCGTCAGCAGTTTCGACCGGCCCAACATCCGCTACGCCATCGTCGAGAAAAAGGACGCCACGCGCCAGCTCCTGCAGTTCATCGGGCAGCAGCACGAGGGCGAGGCCGGCATCGTCTATTGCCAGTCGCGCAAGCGGGTGGAGGACCTGGCCGCCACGCTGTGCCAGCACGGCATCGACGCGCTGCCCTACCACGCCGGCCTGCCGACCGATGAGCGCCAGCGCAACCAGGACCGTTTCTTGCGCGAGGACGGCATCGTCATGGTCGCCACCATCGCCTTCGGCATGGGCATCGACAAGCCCGACGTGCGCTT
>CAZGOL010000212.1:0-3738 GCA_964527755.1 uncultured Ottowia sp. | reverse complement strand
TGCCCAGGCCCGGCGGGCCGAACAGCAGCACGTGGTCCAGCGCCTCGCCGCGCTTTCGGGCCGCGCCGATGAAGATCTCGAGCTGACCGCGCGCCTTGGCCTGGCCGACGTACTCCTGCAGCAGCCTGGGGCGCAGCGCGCGCTCCAGCGCCTCCTCGCGTGGCGAGGCGGCCGCGGCCGAGACGACACGCGGCTGCGGCGCGCCGGGCAGCGGGGCGAGATCGTCGACGGTGATGCTCATGGCCCCGATTGTGACGTGGCGGCCACGGTCGGCCACTCACCGGTTCAGCCACTGACCGATGCCGCGCTGGTACGCCAGGCCGAAGCGGCCGAAGTAGTCGGCGCCACGCGGGTTCTGGCAACTGCTGCTGCCGCCGTACAGCGCGCCGGCCACGTAGCGGGTGTTGCCGGCCTGCATCCAGATGGCCGAGCCGCTGCTGCCCGGTTCGGTCACGCCCCGGGTCCAGACCACCTGCCACATGGGGCTTGCGGCGCCCGCGCTGCCGCTGCACACGTCGTCGCGACAAGTCGCGTAGTCCGTGATGGTGCCCACCGCGTATCGCTGCAAGTCACCGCCAGGCTGGGAGATTCCCATGACCGGCGTGCCGGGCACCACCGCGTCGCCGAAGTACGACCCGGCGTAGACGACCCGGGGCGGTGGCGCCACGTTGAGTTGCAGCAGCGTGCCGTCCACCGTGGCATCGGTGAACAGCAGGCGCGCGCCGCCCGTGATCTGCACCGCGGCGGGGTCCGCGGCGGGTGAGCGATTGCACCCGGCGGCGCGGAAAAACCAGTAGGTGACGACGCTGGCTGCGCTCTCGGCGTCGGCGATGCAGTGCGCGGCGGTCAGGAAATGGGGCGTGCGGCTGCCACGCGTGTCGTTCAGCAGCGTGCCGGTGCACAGATAGCTGGCGCCCTGCCGCGTGAACAGAATGCGAGCCACCGATCGGCTTTCGGCGTCCAGCTCGGGCGCACACATCACGTCGAGCGTGCAGCTGCCGGCGGCGCCGATTTCTGGTTCGGCCGCCTGCTCCACGGTTCGGGTCAAGTGCGACAGCGCGGGAACCGCCAGTTGCAGCTCGGCTGGCGTGGCCTGCGGGGGCAGCTGGATCTCGAGCGTGCTCACCGGACCCGGTGTGTCGGGCGCCCAGACCACGCGATCGGTGTCTGGAGGCGATCCGCTCGCCTGGCTGGCGCTGTGCCACGAGGCCAGATCGGCTTCGGACCAGGCGAGCACGGGCGAGCCCGCGGCTCCGTAAAAGCGCAGGACAGCGCCGGCGGGCAATCGCCCCACGCGCAAACCCAGTCGAATGGCCCGGGCCTGCGGCGACGTGAACGCCAGCGCGGCCACTTGTGTGTCGTCCGGCAGCCGGCTCCAGTGCAGACGAGCCGACAGCGCCGTCGCGCTGGCGGTCGCGTCCACGGGCCGGTTCACGCCGATCTGCAACGGCGCGCCGGTGCGCGGCACGCCGGCTTGCTTCTGCGTGCCTTGCAAGGGGTCGAGCCGAACTTGCGGCACCACGGTGCCGGGAACGAGGCGGCTGGCCGCGGTCGCCGGGCGTTCGACCGACAGGGCCTGCTTCAGGGTGGCGGTGTCGAGCGGCTCGATGCGATCGGAACTGGATGGCGAGGGCGAGGGGGTGGGCGGGGGCGCAGGGGTGGGCGGACCGGGCGTGGGCGACGGGGCCGGTTCCTCGGAACCACCGCCACAGCCACCCAGCGCCAGCACGACCGCCAGCGCCAGACCCAGTGCGCGCCGTGATGCCTGGAAGGTGCAAGCCATTGGTCGTTCCGTTCAGCCGCAGTGCACGCCCACGACGCGGTTGGCGCCATCGACCACCACGTTCAACCTGCCGGCGCGAAATTCCTTGGTGGTGACCGCGTCCACGCGAAGGACCCTGGCCAGGTCGGCGCCGGCAGCGGCCAGTGCCTGCGCCAGGGTATCGGCGCCGAACGGCTGCCCGACCAGAAATCGAGCCGGCTCGGCGTGGCACAGGTTGCGCGAGCTGCCGGCCGAGGTCGCCACCCCGGCTGCAGGCGGCGCCGCGGTCGGGCCCGCGCACGCCGAGAACGCCAAGGACAAGCCCAGCACCAGGAGCCAATGGATCGGATCGCATCGCATCATGGTCAGCACGTCATCGGCTTGCGGGCGCGCTGGCTGACGCAACCCGTAGACTTCATTTTGCCAACGCTTTCAACGCTTGCTTGATGCCGTCACCGACGGTCACGTCGCGCGGCAGGGCCTTGAGCGCCGCGCTGGCTTCCTTGTCGCTGTAGCCCAGCGCCACCAGCGCCTGCAGGATGTCGCCGTGCACCTCGCCAGCCGGTGCGGCGGCGGACCCGAGGTCGGCGCCCAGCTTGCCCTTGAGCTCGAGCAGCAGGCGCTCGGCCGTCTTCTTGCCGATGCCGGGCACCTTGACCAGGCGGCCCGCCTGCTGCGCCGTGATGGCTTGCGCCAGTTCGGACACGCTCATCCCCGACAGCACGGCCAGCGCCGTGCGCGGACCGACGCCGCTGATCTTGACCAGCTCGCGGAAGGCATCGCGCTCGGCCGGGGTGGCAAAGCCGTAGAGGATTTGCGCGTCCTCGCGCACCACGAAATGCGTGAGCAGCGTCACCCGTTCGCCGACGGCAGGCAGGTTGAAGAAGGTGCTCATCGGCACGTCGACTTCGTAGCCCACGCCCTGGCAGTCGATCAGGATCTGCGGCGGGTTTTTCTCGGCCAGGAGGCCGGCGAGGCGTCCGATCACGGGAGTCTGGGTCCGGTTGGCGTGGCGCCGGGAGTGACGCCGCCATTCAATGATAAATCAAGCTGCAATCCACGATGGACAAGCCCAATCAGCTATCAAAATAATAGAAACCCGGCTGTGTCGTGCGGGCGTGTCGCGCCGGTGCCTCGATGCGGGACAATGCGCCGGTGATTCTCCGCCACGCCTTCACCCCCCTGTCCAACACCCGCCTGGCGCATCTGTGCGGCCCCATGGACGAGCACCTGCGCACCATCGAGGCCGGCCTGCAGGTGGCCATCTCGCACCGGCAGGAGCAGTTCAAGATCGACGGCGCCAAGAAGCACGCCGAGCGCGCGCTGGCCGTGCTGCAGGCGCTGTACGAAATGGCCACGCGGCCGATCCGCGCCGACACGGTGCAGTTGATGCTGGCGGGTGAAGACCGCGCGCCGGACGAGGACGAGCACGGTCGCCGCATGTTGACGACGCGCCGCGCCGACCTGAGGGCGCGCACGCCCAACCAGAGCGCTTATCTGGACCGCATCGCCAGCCACGACATCACCTTCGGCATCGGTCCGGCCGGCACCGGCAAGACCTACCTGGCGGTGGCCTGCGCGGTCGATGCGCTGGAACGCCAGGCGGTGCAGCGCATCTTGCTGACGCGCCCGGCGGTGGAGGCCGGCGAGCGGCTGGGCTTTTTGCCGGGAGACCTGACGCAGAAGGTCGATCCGTATCTGCGTCCGCTTTATGACGCGCTGTACGACCTGATGGGGTTCGATCGCGTGGCCAAGGCCTTCGAGCGCGCGCAGCTCGAAATCGCGCCGCTGGCCTTCATGCGCGGGCGAACACTCAACCACGCCTTCGTCATCCTGGACGAAGCGCAGAACACCACGCCCGAGCAGATGAAGATGTTCCTGACGCGCATCGGCTTCGGCAGCAAGTGCGTGGTGACCGGCGACGTGAGCCAGATCGATCTGCCCAAGGGCACGACCAGCGGGCTGATCGACGCCGA
>CAZGOL010000211.1:0-3741 GCA_964527755.1 uncultured Ottowia sp. | reverse complement strand
CCAGCCCTCTCCCCAGGGGGGAGAGGGTGAAACACCGGCGCGGCTGCCCCGCTCCCTCGCCCCTCTGGGGAGAGGGCTGGGGTGAGGGGCAGCGGCGCATCGCCCTCCCCACCCTCACCCACCAGCCGCCGCGCCTCGCCCTCATTGGGCGTCACCACCGTGGCCCGAGGCAGCAGCAAGTCGCGGTAGGCGCGCAACACCGCGTCGCCCGCAAACGCCGCCCCGGTGCTGGCGCCCAGCACCGGGTCGATCACCAGGGCCACGGGCGCGCGCTGGCGCAGCCGGTCCACCCAGCCCGCCACCACGGCCACGTTCTCGGCGCTGCCCAAAAGGCCCGTCTTGATGGCCGCGGGCGGCATGTCACCCTCCAGCGCGGCCAGTTGCGCGTCCAGCAAGTCCGCATCAACCGGCGCAACGCGCGCCACGCCCACCGAGCTTTGCGCCGTGATGGCCGCCACCACCGGGCACAGGTGCACGCCAAAGGCCGCGGCCGCGCGCGCATCGGCGGACAGGCCCGCGCCGCCGCCGCTGTCGTTGCCGGCGATGCTCCAGACGATGGGCGCGCGGGGTGCCGACATGCTCAATCGATCAAGAGCGGATTGCCCGTCACCGGCGTGGTGGCCACGGCAAAGTCCTGCCGCGCCATCACCCCGGCAAGGTAGGCCGCGCGCCCCGCCTCGATGGCTTGCCTGAAGGCGCCCGCCATGCGAACCGGGTAGCTCGACTGGCTGACGGCGCTGTTGAGCAGCACCGCGTCAAAGCCCAGCTCCAGCGCCTGCGCCGCGTGGCTGGGTGTGCCGATGCCGGCGTACACGATCAGCACCATGCCCGGCAGGCGCTCGCGCAGCAGGCGCGCGCCCTGCCTCCGCATGGCAGCGCGGATGATGTCGATGAAGCCGTTGTCGCCGCCCGCCGCCAACTGGCGCTTGAGGCCCACCGTGACGATCTGCGTGCCCGACGCGGCAATGGCATCGCCCAGCACCTGCGGCGACGGGTAGCCCGCCGTGCCCAGCAGGAAGCGGCTGCCCAGGCCTGCATCACCCACGCGCCAAGCGTCGTCACCCGATTGGTTCGGTATCTTTGAATCCATCACAACGTCAGCCATCCTCGGTGCAAGCCCAGCCCAGCCACCAGTGCCGCCGCCGCCAGCAGGCCAAAGCCCTGCCATTCGCGCCGCGAAAACACCGCACGCCCGTGCTCGCGCCGCGCCCAGGCATACAGCAGCGCGCCCGGCGCGTACAAGAGCGAACCCAGCAACACGTACTTGATGCCGCCGGCATAAACCAGCCACAAGGCATAGATCAGCGCCAGGGACGAGATCGCCGCGTCGCGCCGCCGCAGCCGGCCATCGCCCGGCCGATAGCCGTCACCGCGCAGCGCCACGTGCAGCGCGTGCCCGGCCGCACCGGCGTAAGGCAGCAGGACCATCGCCGTGCCCAGGTTGACCAGCGACAGATAGGTCGACTCGCTCACCAGCGTGACCAGCAGAAAGAGCTGCACCGAGGCGCTGGTCAGCCACAGCGAGGCCACGGGTGCGCCCCGGGTGCTTTCATGCGCCAGCCAGGCGGGTGCGGAGCCGTCGCGTGCGGCCGAAAACAAGGTCTCGGCCGACAGCATCAGCCACGACAGCAGCGCGCCCGACAGCGAGATGAACAGGCCCACGCTGATCAGCACCGCGCCCCAGGGGCCCACGGCGCGCTCCAGCACATAGGCCATCGACGGGTTCTTCAGCGTGGCCAGCTCGGGCTGCGCCATCACGCCCATCGACAGCAGGCTGACCGCCACCAGCAGTGCCAACACGAACAGGAAACCCGCCAGCGTGGCGCGCCCCACATCCACCCGCCGCGCCGCGTAGGCCGAATACACGCTGGCGCCTTCCACGCCGATGAACACCCACACCGTGACCAGCATCATGCCGCGCACCTGCTCGAGCACGCCACCCAGCTTGGGGTTGGCGCGGCCCCACACGTCGGCGTTGAACACGCCGGGCTGAAACGCCAGCGCCACCAGCAGCACGAACAGCAAGAGCGGCACCAGCTTGGCCAGCGTGGTCACCTGGTTGATCAGCGCCGCCTCGCGCACGCCGCGCAGCACCAGCGCGTGCGTGCCCCACAGCATGACCGAAGCACAGGCCACCGCGACCTGGGTGTTGCCCTCGCCAAACACCGGCCAGTAGTGCCCCAGGGTGCTGAAGAGCAGCACGTAGTAACCGACGTTGCCCAGCACCGCCATGAACCAGTAACCCCACGCCGAGCTGAAACCCATGAAGGGTCCGAAGCTGGCCCGCGCATAGGCGTAGATGCCCGAATCCAGCTCGGGCTGGCGCAGCGCCAGGTTGAGGAACACGAAGGCCAACGCCAGCATGCCGGCGCCGGTGATCAGCCAGGCCAGCGCGGTGGCGCCCACGCCGGCGCTGGCCGCCGTGTTCTGCGGGATCGAGAAAATCCCCCCACCCACCATCGAACCCACCACCAGCGCGGTGAGCGCGCCCAACTTCAGCTTGTTGCGATCGGCGGTCATTGCGCTCAACCCCCGACGATCGGTTGCAACAGCAGCACCCGATCGCCGTCCCGCAACACGCGATCGGACCGCGCCGCGCGCGCCACGAACGCGGCGTTGACCGCCGTGCTGACGGCCTGCGGCGCGTGGCCGGCACGCGCCAGCCGCCAAGCCAGCCAGCGCCCCAGCAATCCGGCGCCGGCAATCCCGAGCGAAAGCGACGTGCCGCTCATGTGCACTGCTTTCGATAGCTGCCTCGGCGCGACAGGCGGGCTTCGGCGACACTTTTTGGTATTGGATCGGGCACGCCAGCACCGGCTCGCCGGCCGCTGGGCAAGATTCGGCTCGGATCGAAGGCAATCATGAAGTGGCGATCTCCGGGTGCTGCCGCGTGCCGTGGCTCCGGGCCGCCCGCTGCACGCCGGTCTCTGGTGGAAACCGCAGGCAGGGTCCGCTGCTCGTCCTTACGCCGGCATTAACCGGATCAAGTTGGCGGGTTCGACCTTCAAGGCCATCTCAGCTCGCGCATCGCGCGGGCACCCCGGAGTGGTGCGCATGATAGCGCGGTCCCACGCGGAAAACCCCGCACACCTTGCGATGTGCGGGGCCTTGCGGTCAGACTCCCCGGCGGCTGGCGGCTGGCAGCCGCCCCGGGCCACCCCCGATGATCAATGGCCGCGGCGGCGCAGCGCCACCAGCGCCGACGCGCCCAGCACCAGCGCGATCAGCAGCAGCATCCACTCCGACACGGTCGGAATGACCGCCCCCGCTGTCGGGGTCAGGGCAATGCCGAACTCGCCCATGATGAATCCAGCGGAACCCGCGCCCGACGTGATGGTGATCTGGCTGAGCGTTTCGCCGGCCGTGGTGTAAAAGCCAAAACCGTTGGCCCCGCCTGGGGAGGTGACCGTTATCGGACCCGACGTTCCACCGCCGGTGGTGGTCACGGTAATGTTGAATGTGCCAGAAGCATAAGGTTGGAGGTAGAGGTAAAACGCCTGTGCATTGGGCGGCAGCGTCAGCGTTGCCGTGTGAATCCCCATTGAAACAAAGACGGGGCCCAAATAACCATGGCTCCAAGTGGCCAACGAACCTGGACCTGGCACCGTCCATTTAATGACCGGCGTCATCACCACGTTCAATGCACCGGGAACCGGACTGCCGGGGATCGTCAAGACGGGCGTCAAATCCGCAATGGCCGCTTGCGGCGTCGTGTCGAATGGCAGCATGATGAACGGCCCC
>CAZGOL010000210.1:0-3742 GCA_964527755.1 uncultured Ottowia sp. | reverse complement strand
TCCTCGATGAAGATCGCATCGGCCCGACGCAGGATATCGGCGTAAGCCTTGCGCACCTCGCCGAGGATGCGCACCCCGAGCCCCGGCCCCGGAAAGGGGTGGCGGTAGACCATATCGTGCGGCAGGCCGAGTTCGACACCGATCGCACGCACTTCATCCTTGAACAGTTCCTTCAGCGGCTCGAGCAGCCCGAGCTTCATGCGCGCCGGCAGGCCGCCGACATTGTGGTGCGATTTGATCAGGTGTGCGCTGCCGTGCTTCGCGGCCGCCGATTCGATCACGTCGGGATAGATCGTGCCCTGCGCCAGCCACTTCACGCCACGGATCTGCGCCGCCTTGCGCTCGAAGACCTCGATGAAGGTGCGTCCGATGATCTTGCGCTTGCGCTCGGGATCGCTCACGCCCTTCAGCTTGCGCAGGAACTCGCGCTCGGCACGCACGCGGATCACACGGATACCCATGTTTCGCGCGAACATCTCCATCACCTGGTCGCCCTCGTGCAGGCGCAGCAACCCGTGGTCGACGAACACGCAGGTGAGGCGGTCGCCGATCGCGCGTGCAAGCAGCGCTGCGACCACCGAGGAGTCCACGCCACCGGAAAGGCCGAGCAGGACCTTGTCACTGCCGACAGTGCGCCGGATCGTCTCGACGGCGTCATCGATGATGCTGCCCGGTGTCCACAGCCCCTCGCAGCCGCAGATCGTCTTCACGAAGTGCTCGAGGATACGAGCGCCCTGGCGCGTGTGCGTCACCTCGGGATGGAACTGCAGGCCGTAGAAACGGCGGGCCTCGTCGCCCATCGCGGCGATCGGCGCGCTGTCGGTGGCCGCCAGCAGCGCGAAGCCTGGCGGCAGCTCGACGACCTTGTCACCGTGGCTCATCCACACGTCGAGCTGCGCCGCACCGTCGGCGTCGACATGATCGCTGACACCATCGAGCAGGCGGCCGTGCGCGGTGACGCGCACCTGCGCGTAGCCGAACTCGCGCCGGGGGGCCGACTCGACCTTTCCGCCAAGCTGCGCGGCCATCGTCTGCATGCCATAACAGATGCCAAGCAGCGGAACGCCCATGTCGTAGAGTGCCGCCGGTGCCCGTGGCGCACCGCGGCCGGTCACGGTCTCGGGGCCGCCGGAGAGAATCACGCCACGCGGTGCGAAGTGGCGGATCGCGGTGATGCCCGCGCGCCAGCTCTGGATCTCGCAGTAGACGCCGAGTTCGCGCACGCGGCGCGCGATCAGCTGCGTGTACTGCGAGCCGAAATCGATGATCAGGATGCGTTGCGAGTGGATATCGGTGCTCATCGGCCTCGTGTTCTCCGTACCGGGAAATGCGGCGGCCGTGTGTTCAGCGCACCGGGTAGTTCGGCGCTTCCTTGGTGATGCTGATGTCGTGGACGTGGCTCTCGTGGATACCCGCAGCGGTGATGCGCACGAACTTCGGCCGCGTGCGCATGACGTCGATATCGGCGCTGCCCGTATAGCCCATTGCTGCGCGCAAGCCGCCCATCAGCTGGTGCACGATGCCCGATATCGGGCCCTTGTAGGGAACGCGTCCCTCGATGCCTTCGGGAACGAGCTTCTCGACGCCTTCGGCGGCGTTCTGGAAATAGCGGTCGCTGGAACCCTTGGCCATTGCACCCAGCGAACCCATGCCACGATAAGCCTTGTAGCTGCGACCCTGGTAGAGCTCGATCTCGCCGGGCGCCTCCTCGGTGCCGGCAAGCATGCCGCCGACCATCACCACGTGTGCGCCAGCGGCGATCGCCTTGGCGAAATCGCCCGAGAAGCGGATGCCGCCGTCAGCGATCACCGGTACGCCGCTTCCCTCGAGCGCCGCTGCGACGTTGGCGATCGCGCTGATCTGCGGCACTCCGATACCGGTTACGACCCGCGTGGTGCAGATCGACCCCGGCCCGATTCCGACCTTCACTGCGTCCACGCCGGCATCGAGCAGGTACTTCGCTGCTTCGGCAGTGGCGATGTTGCCGGCGATGAGCTGCACCGACGGGTGCGCTGCCTTGATGCTGCGCACAGTGTTGCGCACGTTGCGCGAGTGACCATGTGCGGTATCGACCACCAGCACATCGGCGCCGGCCTCGATCAGGCGCAGCACGCGCTCGTCGTTGCCCGAACAGATACCCACCGCAGCGCCGACACGCAGCCTGCCGTCGGCATCCTTGCACGCATTCGGGAAGCGTTCGGCCTTGAAGATGTCCTTGGCGGTGATCATGCCGCGCAGATGGAATCCGTCATCGACCACCAGCACCTTCTCGATGCGATGACGATGCAGCAGCTTCTTCACCTCGGCAAGGTCGGTACCCTCGCGCACGGTGACCAGATCACGCTTGCGCGTCATGATCGAGGAGACCGGCTGGTCGAGGTCTGTGGCAAAGCGCACGTCGCGACTGGTGACGATGCCCGTCAGCTCGCGCTTGCGGCTCAGAACCGGTACGCCGGAGAAATTCAGTTCCGATGTCAGGCGGATCAGCTCGCGGATCGAGCGCGAGGAGTCGATTGTCACCGGCTCGCGCACCACACCGCTCTCGAAACGCTTGACCGCGCGCACCTCCTCGGCCTGCTCTTCCGGCGTCATGTTCTTGTGCACGATGCCGATGCCACCTTCCTGCGCGATTCCGATCGCAAGCCGCGCCTCGGTGACGGTGTCCATCGCGGCGGACATCAGCGGTATGTTCAGCGTGATCGCGCGGGTCAGGTGGGTCTGCAGACTGACATCCTTGGCGACGACCGCAGACTCGCCGGGAACGAGCAGCACGTCATCGAAGGTAAGCGCTTCTTCCTGCACTCGCAGCATGATTGCTCCGCAAGGGCTATCGAGATGAAGGCGCGGCATTATACGGGCGGCTCCGATTGCGGTAAACCGCATCGTGCGCCTTCATCGCTTCGCCACCTCGGGGCAGGCCACCCCGGTGCCGGCAATGCCGCAGTAACCGTGCGGGTTCTTCGCGAGGTACTGCTGGTGATAGTCCTCGGCGTAATGGAACGCACCGGCAGGCACGACCTCGGTGGTGATCGCGGGGAGGCCCACAGCGGCCAGTGCCTGCGCATAGGCATCGCGTGACACCAACGCCAGTGACATCTGCTCCGGCGAATGCGCGAAGATCATCGAGCGGTACTGCGTTCCCACATCGTTGCCCTGGCGCATGCCCTGCGTGGGGTCATGGTTTTCCCAGAACACGCACAACAGGGCCTGGTACGTGATGCGCTTCGGATCAAAGACCACGCGCACCACCTCGGCGTGCCCGGTGCGCCCCGTGCACACCTGCCGATAGCTGGGCTGCACCGTGCTGCCACCCGCATAGCCCACTGCGGTGGCAACCACGCCGGGTTGCTGCCAGAACAATCGCTCGGCACCCCAGAAACACCCGAGCGCAAATTCCGCAATTTCAAGTCCGTCGGCAAACGGCGGCACGATGCGTACACCGCTGACGAAGTGGGTACTGCACCCGGTGTCGGCTTCGCCGCAACCGGGCAGGGAATCGACGGAAATCATGCCTGCACCTCCACTGCTGTCGCGGCCATTCCGACATGCCGTCGCATCGCTGCACGGCATCGGCACAAACCACCAAGTGACCGGTTTTTCTAGTATGAGCTTTCTAAACGCGATCCGTATGCTTCGCACCATCCCTGAACGAGCGAGTTCACGGACTCCCGATTCAAGCCAAGCCCACAGGAGGCAGACCATGGCAGAAGCAGCAAACGTCAGTGAAGTAGTCGAAGCACCG
>CAZGOL010000209.1:0-3781 GCA_964527755.1 uncultured Ottowia sp. | reverse complement strand
ACTTGGCCGCCACCCCCGTGCCCGCCATGATGGCCGTGGGCGTGGCCAGGCCCAGCGCGCAGGGGCAGGCGATCACCAGCACCGCCACGGCGCGGATGATGGCGGTCTCCAGCCCGGTGCCGGCCCACCACCAGCCCACGAAAGTCAGCAGCGCGATGCCGATCACCACCGGCACGAACACGGCCGAGACTTTGTCCACCAGCCGCTGTACCGGCGCCTTGCCGGCCTGCGCGTCTTCCACCAGGCGGATGATGTGCGCCAGCACGCTCTCGCTGCCGGCCGCCGTCACCTGCAGCACCACGCGGCCTTCGCCGTTGATCGAGCCGCCGGTCATGGTGTCGTCCACCGCCTTGGCCACCGGCAGGGGTTCGCCCGTCAACATCGACTCGTCCACCTGCGTAGCGCCCTCCAGCACCGTGCCGTCGGCCGGCACGCGCTCGCCCGGGCGCACGGCCAGCTTGTCGCCGGCGCGCAGCTCGTCCACCGGGATGTCTTTTTCGCCGTCAAAGTCGATCAGGTGCGCCACGCTGGGCCGCAGCGCATGCAGCGCGCGGATGGCCGCCGTCGTCTGGCGCTTGGCCCGCGTCTCCAGCCACTTGCCCAGCAGCACCAGCGTGACGACCACCGCCGCGCTCTCGAAGTACAGGTGCGCGTGCCCGCCATGGCCCGAGAACAGCCACAGCCACACCGACAGCGCCCACGCCGCCGTGGTGCCGATGGCCACCAGCAGGTCCATGTTGCCCGTGCCCGCCTTCAGCGCGCCCCAGGCCGCGCGGTAAAAGCGCGCGCCCAGCCAGAACTGCACCGGCGTGGCCAGCGCAAACTGCAGCCAGGCTGGCGGCATCCACGTGATGCCAAAGGGCAGCAGCACCATCGGCAGCACCAGCGGCGCGCACAACAGCAGACCGATGCCGACCGGCGCAAAACCCGCCCAGGGCGAGGCGTCCGCCGCGTCAATGGCTGCACTGGCCGCGCGCGGCTCGTAGCCCGCATCGCGCACTGCGCGACGCAGCAAAGGGGCCAGGTCGGCGCTGCCGTCGAAGGTGATGCGCGCGCTTTCAGTCGCCAGGTTGACGCTGGCCTGCTGCACGCCCGGCACCTTCTTCAGCGCGCGCTCCACGCGCGCCACGCAAGAGGCGCAGGTCATGCCGCCGACGCCCAAGTCCACCGTTGAAGTTGCGTTTGATGTGTTCATGGAAGGCAGTTTGAAGCCTTCCATCATGGCAAGGTCAAGCGCTTTGTGGCCGACTGGCGTTTTCGCGGTGCCGCAGGCATCGCGACGGTTGCCGAGCCACCCATGAAGCACTCATCGTTTTTCGATTTTGTTTCTCATAATTGACAAATAGCCAATTATGAAAATAATAAGAAACACAATGCCGCTCCAAACCCCTCCCACGTCCAACGCCTGTACCGCCCGGTTGCAGGCGCTGGGCGCGCAAATACGGACTGAACGCAAGGCCCTGGGCCTGAGCGCCGCCGTCACCGCCGAGGCCGCAGGGCTGTCGCGGGTCACACTGCACCGCATTGAAAACGGTGCGCCGTCGGTCGCCATGGGCGCCTGGTGCAGCGTCATCGCCGCCCTGGGCATGGCATTGCAAGCGCAGGGCAACGCGGATGCCGCGCCACCCGCACCCGACCGCAGCGGCTGGATCCCGGCTCGGGTGGCGCTGGCCGACTACCCGCAGTTGCGCGCGCTGGCCTGGCAGGTGCACGGCGTCGATACACTGACCCCCGCCGAGGCACTGGGCATCTACGAGCGCAACGCTCGGCATCTGGACTTACAGGCCATGTCGGCGGACGAACAGGCGCTGCTGCAGGCCTTGCGGCTGGCCCTGTCGCCCAGCGCCGGCCCTGAGGCCCCCCGCAGTGTTTGAGCGCCCGCACCATCAACGCGTCGCCCACGTGCTGACCGCGCTGGACGGCGCCACGCTGCGCCAGCACGGCTGCCTGTTTGCCGGGGGCACCTGCATCGCGCTGCGCCATGGCGAATACCGCGAGTCGGTCGACATCGACTTTCTGGTGTCCGACCCCGCGGGCTATCGCGAACTGCGGCAACGGCTCACCGGCCCGCAGGGCCTGTCGGCCATCATCCATGCCCATGCCGCGCCGTTGGTCGCCCTGCGCGAAATCCGGGCCGACCAATACGGCATCCGCACCCAGGTGTTGATGGACGGTCAAGCCATCAAATTCGAGATCGTGCGCGAGACCCGCATCGCCCTGCAAGCCCCAACGGCCGACGACACCGTCTGCGGCATCAGCACCCTGACCCGCCTGGACCTGGCCGCATCCAAACTGCTGGCCAACGCCGACCGCCACGCCGACGATGGCGTGTTCAACCGCGACGTGATCGACCTGGCCATGATGGCGCTGCCCCTGTCCACCCTGCGCGCCGCGCTGGCCAAGGCAACCCAAGCCTATGGCCCCGCAGTGGCGCGCGACCTGGGCGCCGCCATCGAGCGCCTGCAGCATCGCCCCGGCTGGCTTGAGCGCTGTATGCAGGCCATGGCCATGCCCATGCCCAAGGCCCTGCTATGGCAAAAACTGCGCGCCCTGCGACGCATCGCACCCAAGGTCTAAGGCGACGCTGAATAAGCCCACGCGCCATGCCCCGCCGTCCGCACCACCACGTTTACGTCGTCGAACTGTCCAAGGTCGTGCTGCAAGAGCCGCGTTTTTGCAAAAACAACCCGGGCTACGTCGACGGCAAACCCTGCGTGTACGTCGGCATGACCGGCCTGAACCCCGACCTGCGTTTTGACAAGCACAAGGCCGGCATCCAGGCCAACCGCTTCGTGCAGCAATACGGCCTGCGCCTGCTGCCCGACCGGTACGAGGGCTTCAACCCCATGACCTATCAGGATGCCGCGGACCGCGAGATCGAAATCGGCATCGACCTGCACTCGGCAGGCTTTGGCGTGTGGCAGGCCTGACAACCCCCACACCTCCACGCCCCGCCACTACAACGCATCCAGCGGGCTCAGGATGCCGCGCCCGCCCTTGTTCAGCACATGGGTGTAAATCATCGTCGTGCTCACATCCGCGTGCCCCAGCAACTCCTGCACCGTGCGAATGTCATAACCTGCCTGCAGCAAATGCGTGGCAAACGAATGGCGCAGCACGTGCGGCGACACCGGCTTGGCAATCTGCGCCAGCTTGGCCGCCTCGCGCACCGCTCGCTGCACCGACTCGGGGTACACATGGTGGCGCCGCTCCAGCGCCTGGCCCGTGCGCGCGTCGGAGCGCGGGTCCGTTGACCGCACCGGCGACGGAAACACCCACTGCCAAGCCCAGCTCCTGTCGACATTGGGGTATTTGACCGCCAGCGCGTGCGGCAGCCAAACCCGCCCGAAACCCGCCGCCAGATCCTTCTCGTGCAGCGCGCGCGCCTTGAGCAACTGCGCCTGCAGCGGCGCAATCAGGTTCTCAGGCAATACGGTGACGCGATCTTTGTTGCCCTTGCCCTCGCGCACCACGATCTCGCGCCGCGCAAACTCCACATCCTTCACCCGCAGGCGCACGCCCTCCATCAGCCGCATGCCGGTGCCGTAGAGAAGTTGCGCCACCAGCCCCGCCACGCCCTCCACGTGCAGCAGCAGGTTGCGCACCTCGCCCGGCGTCAGCACCACGGGCAGACGGCGCGGGCGCCTGGCCTGCGCCACCTCGTCGAGCCAGGGCAAATCCACGCCCAGCACCTGCTTGTACAAGTACAGCAGCGCCGCCTTGGCCTGGTTCTGCGTGGAGGCCGACACCTGTCGGTCCACCGCCAGGTGGCTCAGGAAAG
>CAZGOL010000208.1:0-3787 GCA_964527755.1 uncultured Ottowia sp. | reverse complement strand
CATACCCGCCATGTCCGTCTCTTCGGCGCCCGCCGCGCTTGCTTCCATCGACACCTTGATCGCGGCGCTGGAGCGTAGTGGCTATTTCCCCGACCGGCGCCTGGCCACCGCGGTGTTCCTGGCGCTCAAGCTCCAGCGCCCGCTGCTCCTGGAGGGTGAGCCGGGCGTGGGCAAGACCGAGCTGGCGAAGGCGTTGGCGCAGGTGCTGGAGCGCGAGCTGCTGCGCCTGCAGTGCTTCGACGGGCTGGAGCAGCGCGAGGCGCTGTACGAGTGGAACTACGCCGCTCAGCTCCTGCACCTGCGCGCAGCGGAGGGCAGGGCGCCGGCCAGCGAGCTGGAGCAGGAGGTCTACCAACCGCGCTACCTGGTGCGCCGCCCCTTGCTGCAAGCGCTGGAGGCGCCCGCCCCCGGCGCGCTGCTGCTGATCGACGAGGTGGACCGCGCCGACGAGCCCTTCGAGGCCTTCTTGCTGGAGTACCTGGGCGAGTACCAGGTCAGCATTCCCGAGCTGGGCACCGTGCGCGCCGCCGTGCCGCCCGTCACCCTGCTCACCAGCAACCGCACGCGCGAGCTCAACGACGCCGTCAAGCGCCGCTGCCTGTACCACTGGCTGGACTACCCCGAGCGCGAGCGCGAGCTGGCCATCGTGCGTGCGCTGGTGCCCGAGGCGCCGCGGGCGTTGGCCGACCAGGTCGCCGCCTTCGTGCAGCAACTGCGCAGCGCGCCTTACGCCGGGCATTTCCAGCGGGCGCCCGGCATTGCCGAGACGGTGGAGTGGGCGCGCGCGCTGGTGGCGCTGGACACCGTCAACCTCGACCCCGAGGTGGTGCAAGACACCGCCGGCATCCTGTTCAAGCAGCGTGACGACGTGGCCGCGCTTGACCGCGCGCTGGCCGACGAGGCGCTGCAGGCGGCTCGCGAGGCCGCCTGAGCCGCGCTGGCCCGCCGTGCCCGGCTCACCGACCCCCGACGTCGACGTGTCCGTGGCCACGCAGCCCGGGCGTGTCTCCCAGCTGGGCGATGCGCGCACCGGCAAGCTGGCTGGCAACCTGAGCGCGTTCGGGCGCACGCTGCGGCGCGCTGGCGTGCGCGTGGACGCCTCGCGCATCGCCCTGGCGCAGCAGGCGGCACAGGTGGTCGGCGTGGCGCACAAGTCCGACCTCGGCGCGGCGCTGGAGGCGGTGCTGGTCAGCCGCGAGCAGGACCGCGCGGTGTTCCGCGAGTTGTTCGACGTCTTCTTTCGCGATCCGGACCTGGCGCACAAGCTGCTGGCCCAGATGCTCCCCACGGCCGAAGGGCGCGCCGAGGCGCCGCGCCAGCGCCCGCGCGTGCGCGAGGCGTTGGCGCCGCCCAAGGCCAGGGCACCGGCCGAAGCGGCCAAACCCGACCAGGAGATCGACCTGGATGCGGCCATGACCGCCAGCCAGCGTGCGCGGCTGAAGACCGCCGACTTCAACCAGCTCACGGGCAGCGAGTACCACCTGGTCGAGCGTCTGGTGCGCGACATTCCGTTGCCGCTGCCCACCGTGGCCGCGCGCCGCACGCGCGGCGGCAACCGCGGCGCGCGCATGCACTGGGCGCGCACGCTGCGCGCGGCGGCCCAAAGCGGAGGCGACGTGCTGGCCTTGCACCGTCTGCAGCGCCGGCACCAACCCCTGCCGCTGCTGGTGCTGGTGGACGTGTCGGGGTCGATGGAGCGCTACACGCGCCTGTTGCTGGCCTTCCTGCACGCGGCCACGACGCGCGTGCGCCTGCACGGGCGGCAGTTCACGATCCGGCGCGACGTGTTTGCCTTCGGGACCGGCCTGACCGACCTGACCCCTGCGTTTCGCCTGGCCGATACCGATGCCATGCTGGTGGCCGCCGGCACCACGATTCACGACTTTGCCGGGGGCACGCGCCTGGGCGATTCGCTCGCCACGCTGCGCCGCCAGCACGCGCGCCGGCTGGTGGGGCGGCGCACGCTGGTGCTGATCGTGAGCGACGGGCTGGACACCGGTGAGCCCACCGATCTGGAGCGTGAACTGATCTGGGTGAAGCGCCACACACGTCGCATGCTGTGGCTCAACCCGTTGCTGCGGTTCGACGGTTACACCCCCAGCGCGCGCGGCGCCGCCGTGCTGCACCAGGCCTGCGACGGCATGCTGGCGGTGCACAACGTGACCAAGCTGAACGAGTTGGCCGGCGCGATCGCCGCCCTGATGAAACAATAGGCCTTCGAGGAGATCGAACATGGACATGCAAGGCTCACGGCAACTGGCCGTCACGCAACAACAGGCCTGGGAGGCGCTGAACGACCCCGAAGTGCTCAAGGTTTGCATCCCGGGCTGCGACAGCATCGAGGCCACGGGCGAGAACGCCTACGCGCTGGTCAACGCCATCAAGGTCGGCCCCGTGTCGGCCAAGTTCAAGGGAGCGATCCAGCTGGCCGACATCGACGCCCCCAACCGCTACACCATCAACTTCGAGGGCAACGGCGGCGTGGCGGGCTTCGGCAAGGGCAGTGCCAAGGTCGTGCTCACACCCAACGAGCAAGGTTGCGAGCTGGGCTACACCGTCAATGCCAGCGTGGGCGGCAAGATCGCCCAGGTCGGCCAGCGCCTGATCGACGGCGTGGCCAAGTCGATGGCCGAGAGCTTCTTCAAGCGTTTCGACGAAGAGATGCAGCGCCGACACCCGGCGGCCGAGGGTGCCGTGGCTTGCGCCACCGATGCCGACGTCGCCAGGGGCGGTATTCCGACCTGGGCCTGGATCCTGCTGGCGATCGTGTTGATACTGGGGATCGGCTGGGCACTGCGCGCAAGCTGACGCCTGGCGTGGAAAGGAGACGCACCATGGAGAACCTGGACGTCACGGTATTGCGCGCGTTGAGCGACTGGCGCGCGCACGGCAAGAAGGCGGTGCTGGGCACCGTCGTGCGCACGTGGGGGTCGTCGCCGCGCCCCGTGGGCTGCATCATGGCGCTGCGTGAAGATGGCGCGGTGATGGGCTCGGTGTCCGGGGGCTGCATCGAGTACGACCTGATCGACCGCTACACCAAGGCGGACGTGGCCGACGCGCTGCCTCGCACCGGCCCGCCACAGTTCGTCAAGTACGGCGTCACCGCCGACGAGGCGCACCGCTTCGGCCTGCCGTGTGGCGGCACGCTCGAGGTCATGCTCGAGTTCGACCCCGACGGCGGGCGCATCGACGAGCTGCTGCAGGCGCTCGACGCCGGCCGGCTGATGCACCGCCGCGTACGCCTGGCCGACGGAGCGGTCACGCTCGAGGCCACCGATCACCCCGCCGATCTGATCCTGAACGATGACGAACTGGTGAACACCTTCGGCCCTGGCTATCGCATGCTGATCATCGGTGCCGGGCAGATGAGCGAATACCTGGCGACGATGGCGCTCTTTTGCGGGTTCTCGGTCACCGTGTGCGACCCGCGCGAGGAGTTTGCCGGCAGCTGGAGCGTGCCCGGCGCCCGCCTGGTCAGCACCATGCCCGACGACACCGTGACCGAAATGGCGCTGGATGGACGCAGCTGCGTGATCGCGCTGACGCACGACCCCAAGCTGGATGACCTCGCGCTGCTGCAGGCGCTGGAGACGCCGGCCTTCTACATCGGGGCCATCGGCAGCCGGCGCAACAGCGCGCTGCGCCACGAGCGCATGATCGAGCACCTCGACCAGACCGAGGAAAGCCTGAAAAACCTGCGCGGTCCGATCGGCATCTACATCGGCAGCAAGACCCCGCCCGAGATCGCCGTCAGCGTGATGGCCGAGGTGCTGGCGGTGAAGAACGG
>CAZGOL010000207.1:0-3854 GCA_964527755.1 uncultured Ottowia sp. | reverse complement strand
AGTTCGGCGTCGGCTTCTACTCGGGCTTCATCGTCGCCGACCGCATCACGGTCGAATCACGCCGCGCCGGCCTGCCGGCGGAACAGGCGGTGCGCTGGAGCAGCGGCGGCGCCGGCGACTTCGAGGTCGAAGCCATCACCCGCGCCGAGCGCGGCACCACCGTCACCCTGCACCTGCGCGAGGACGCGGCGGACTTCGCCGACGCCTGGCGCCTGCGCGAGCTGGTCAGCAAGTATTCCGACCACATCGCCCTGCCGATCCAGATGGAGGGCGAAAAGTGGGAAGACAGCAAGGACGAAGGCCAGCCTGGGCGCATGGTCAAGACCGGCGAGTGGGAGACGGTCAACCAGGCAACGGCGCTGTGGACGCGGCCGAAAAAAGACATCACGGGCGAGCAGTACACCCAGTTCTACGAGCAGACGGCGCACGACTGGCAGCCGCCGCTGGCCTGGAGCCACAACCGTGTCGAAGGGGCGAACGAATACACGCAGCTGCTCTACATCCCCGGCCACGCGCCGATGGACCTGTGGGATCGCGAGCGCAAGACGGGCATCAAGCTGTATGTGCGGCGCGTCTTCATCATGGACGACGCCGAGCAGTTGCTGCCGCGCTACCTGCGCTTCGTCAAGGGGGTGGTCGATTCCAGCGACCTGCCGCTCAACGTCAGCCGCGAGCTGCTGCAGGAGAGCCGCGACGTCAAGGCCATCCGCGAGGGCAACACGCGGCGCGTGCTGGCCCTGCTCGACGACATGGCGCGCGCGGCCACCGAAGCCGCCCCTGCGGCCGAAGCGGCGGTGGACGAAGCCGTCACCGACGTGCAGGACAAGACGGCCAAGGACGAAGGCAAGAACCCGGCGCCGGCCGACCAGGACAAGTACGCCATCTTCTGGCGCGAGTTCGGCGCCGTGCTCAAGGAAGGCCTGGGCGAGGACACGGCCAACCGCGAGCGCATCGCCCGCCTGCTGCGCTACGCCTCGACCACGCACGACGCGCCTGTCGTGTCGCTGGTCGACTACAAGGCGCGCATGAAGGAAGGCCAGAAGGCGATCTACTACATCGCCGCCGACACGCTGGCCGCGGCAAGGAACAGCCCGCAACTGGAAGTCTTCAAGAAAAAAGGCATCGAAGTGCTGCTGATGACCGACCGCGTCGACGAGTGGGCGCTTTCGCATCTGCGCGAATTCGACGGCACGCCGCTGCAGTCGGTGGCCAAGGGCGCGGTCGATCTGGGCGAGCTGCAGGACGAGGCCGAGAAGAAAGCGGCCGCCGAAGCCGCCGAAGCCGTCAAACCGTTGCTCGAGCGGCTCAAGGATGCGCTCAAAGACAGCGTGGAAGACGTGCGCGTCACCACCCGCCTGGTCGACTCGCCTGCCTGCCTGGTGGTCAAGGACGGTGGCATCAGCCTGCAACTGGCGCGCGTGCTCAAGCAGGCGGGCCAGCCGGTGCCCGACACGAGGCCGGTGCTGGAGATCAACGCCGAGCACCCGCTGGTCAGAAAGCTGGAGAACAGTGCCCACTTCGACGATCTGGCGCACATCCTGTTCGATCAGGCCCTGCTGGCCGAAGGCGGCCTGCCCGAAGACCCCGCCGCCTACGTGCGGCGCGTGAATGCGCTGCTGGCCTGAGTACGCGATCGCGGCGGACACCGAAAATTGTTGGCAAATCTGGCTTTATGGCTTGTTCAACAAGCCATAGCAGCTATTAATACGATAGCATTTCACTGTTTGATGTTGCCACGCCGCTCGCGTGCCAGCGAGGTGCGGCAGCGGTCGTCGCGGTGGCGGCTTGCCATGACGGGCGATTGCCCCGAACATCGCCGGTCATGACCCATGCTGCCGACCGTCCACCGTCCCCTGCGGACCTCTCCCATGGCGTTGCCTGGGTGCGCGGGCGCTATGTGCCCATTGCAGAGGCCAGCATTCCGATCACCGACTGGGGTTTCCTGCGCTCGGACGCCACCTACGACGTGGTGACCGTCTGGGATGGCGCGTTCTTCCGTCTGCGCGAGCATCTGCAACGCTTTCGCGCCAGTTGTGCACGGTTTCGGCTCGACCCCGGCTACACGGACGACGAGATCGCCCGCATCCTCGCCGAGTGCGTTCGCCGCTCGGGCCTGCGCCGCTCGTACGTCGAGATGATCGTCACGCGCGGCCAGCCGCCCTGGGGCTCGCGCGACCCGCGCCAGGCGGTGAACCAGTTCCACGCTTTCGCCGTCCCCTTCGTCTGGATCGCCAACGAGGTGCAACGCGTGCAGGGCCTGAACCTGCACATCAGCGCCGTGCAGCGCATCCCGCCCGCCAGCGTCGACGCGCGCGCCAAGAACTACCACTGGAATGACCTGACGATGGGCCTGCTGGGCGCTCTGGATGCCGGCTTCGACACCGTGGTGCTCGGCGATGGCGCGGGTCACGTGGTGGAAGGACCCGGATTCAACGTGTTCTGCGTCAACCAGGACAACGCGATCGTCACCCCCGCCGCCGGTGTGCTGGAGGGCATCACCCGCCGCACGGTGATCGAGATGGCGCAGGAAATCGGACTGCCGGTACACGAGCGTGCGCTGCCCGCCGACGAACTGCGCGGTGCACGCGAGGCATTCCTGTCCACATCCGGCGGTGGCGTGCTGCCCGTCACGCGCATCGACGGCGTGCCGGTGGGCGATGGGGCGGTCGGACCCGTCACGCGCCGGCTGGCAGTGACCTATTGGGCATGGCACCAGGACCCGCGGCACAGCACGCCGGTCGACTACGGAGCGGGGTAGTACGCCGCCGCGCCGGTCGGCCGTGCAGGAGCTTGCGACGCATCAAATCACCTCACGCAATTGTTACTCCGCAATCACACCGGGCCACGATAATCAGCACAGGCTGCAAGCTCCGTGCAGCCGATTGAGGGCCCGTGCCCGGAGGAGTTCCCACCATGCCAGATCCCGTGGTCGAGCGCGTCCAGCGCAATCCCAAATACCAGCAACTCAAGTCCATCCGCAACCGCTTCGGCTGGACGCTCACGATCCTGATGCTGATCGTGTATTACGGCTACATCGCCCTGATCGCCTTCGACAAGGAACTGCTGGCCACCCCTGTCGGCGCCGGGGTCACCACCTGGGGCATCCCGATCGGCATGGCGGTAATCGTGTTCACCGTCGTCATCGTCGGCATCTACGTGCGCCGCGCCAACCAGGAGTTCGACGCCCTGACCCGCGACATCCTCAAGGACGCCGCCAAATGACACACGCACGCACCCTCGCGGCGCTGGCCACCCTCCTGGCGGCCAGTGGCACGGCCCTGGCCGCCGGTGGCGACCTGGGCGCGACCGCCAAGCAGGCCACCAACTGGATCGCCATCATCATGTTCACGGTGTTCGTCGTCGCGACGCTGTGGATTACCAAGTGGGCCGCCGGCCGCACCAAGTCGGCAGCCGACTTCTACACCGCCGGTGGCGGCATCACCGGCTTTCAGAACGGCCTGGCGATTGCCGGCGACTACATGTCGGCGGCGTCCTTCCTGGGCATCTCGGCGGCCGTGATGGCCACGGGCTACGACGGGCTGATCTACTCGATCGGCTTTCTGGTCGGCTGGCCGATCCTGACGTTCCTGCTGGCCGAGCGCCTGCGCAACCTGGGCAAGTTCACTTTTGCCGACGTGGCGGGCTATCGCTTCGCGCAGGCGCCGTTTCGCATTTTCGCCGCATGCGGCACGCTGGTGGTGGTGGCGTTTTACCTGATCGCGCAGATGGTGGGCGCGGGCCAGCTGATCAAGCTGCTGTTCGGCCTGGAGTACTGGGTGGCGGTGGTCATCGTCGGCGTGCTGATGATGGTCTACGTGCTGTTCGGCGGCATGACGGCCACCACCTGGGTGCAG
>CAZGOL010000206.1:0-3860 GCA_964527755.1 uncultured Ottowia sp. | reverse complement strand
GCGGCGTGAGGGCCAGATGCTGCGAGACGCGCAGCGAGAGTCCGGGTTTCATGGCTGCGGCGCCGCCGTGGCCGCGCGGCGGCCGGTGCCTTCCCTGCGCCGGGCAGCTTTCAGGTGCCGAGGGCCCCCTCGGGGTTGAGGGTTGCGCCTCCAGGTTCGCCTGCGCGAGCCTGGACAGCCCAAAGAGGCACGGGCTCTGGCCGTGCCGCGGCCTGCGAGGCCAGCGCACCATGCGCAGCGGGGGAGCGTGGGGGCCATGCCGTGCCGCCGCCGGGCCGTCCCAAGGCGGCGAGCGCCCCCTCGGGGGGCAGCGCACCATGCGCAGCAGGGGAGCGTGGGGGCCATGCTCACAACCGGAAGTGCTCTCCCAGGTACACGCGCCGCACCTCGGGATTGGCCACGATGTCGGCCGGCGTTCCGGTGGCCAGCACGCGACCTTCGCTGATGATCACCGCGTGGTCGCAGATGCCCAGGGTTTCGCGCACGTTGTGATCGGTGATCAGCACGCCGATGCCCTGGCTCTTGAGGAAGGCGATGATGCGCTGGATCTCGATCACCGCGATCGGGTCGATCCCGGCGAAGGGTTCGTCCAGCAGGATGAAGCGCGGCTGGGTTGCCAGCGCCCGTGCGATCTCCACGCGCCGGCGCTCGCCGCCCGACAGCGCCGGCGCGGGCGAGTCGCGCAGCTCCTGCACGCGCAACTGCGCGAGCAACTCGGTCAGGCGCCGCTCGATCTCGGCGCGCGGCAGTGGACGGCCCTGGTCGTCGTGCTGCAGTTCCAGCACGGCACGCACGTTCTCGGCCACCGTGAGTTTGCGAAAGATCGAGGCTTCCTGCGGCAGATACGACAGGCCCAGCCGCGAGCGCCGGTGAATCGGCATGTGTTCGATCGGCTGCTCGTCGATGCTGATGCGGCCGGCGTCGGCGCGCACCAGACCGACGATCATGTAGAACGAGGTGGTCTTGCCGGCACCGTTGGGCCCCAGCAGGCCGACCACCTCGCCGCTGGCGACGTCCAGCGACACGTCGTGCACGACCTGACGCGCGCCGTAGCTCTTGCGCAGGCCGCGCACCACGAGGCGGCTGCCGGCCACCGCGCCGGCTGCGGATGCCGGGGTGTCGGTCGCGCTCACTGACTCGTTCCGGCCGGTGCCAGCGTGGTCGACGGCTTGAGTGGAACCGCCGGCTCGCTCGCCGACGCCGCGTTGCGCGGCGCCAGAATCGCGCGCACGCGGCCCCCCGGCGCGGCCGAGGGCGCACCGGCGGCGCGTGGCGAACCGTCGACCGTGTAGACCTCGGTCCGATTGTTGTAGACGATGACGCTGCCCATCACCTCGTCGAGTGGCGTGGCACCGGCCAGGCGACGCATTTCGGCGCGCCGCAGCAGGCGCACGGTGTCGTTCTGGCTGTCGTACTCGATGGTTTCGGCCTTGCCTTCGATGAATTCGTTGACGCCGTCGCGCTTCTCCCGGAAGAAGGCCAGCTTGCCCGGTTCCGAAAACATGGTGCCCGACTGGTGGCCGGCGTTGTCCTGCCGCACTTCGAGCCGCGCGCCACGCAGGACGATGGTTCCCTTGGTCACGACCACATTGCCGGTGAAGGTGGACTGCTGCGTCCGGTCTTCGTAGCGCAGCGCATCGGACTCGATCTGCATCGGCTGGTTACGGTCGGCGCGCTCGGCCATGGCCGCGATCGCGGTCGTGGCCAGCAGCAGGCCGACCGTCCAGCTGCGCGCGGTGCGCGAGGCGGGCGTTTCGAATCGATTCATGCGAGGCACGGTTTTTGCTTGCGGGGTCGAACGATTGTACGGTGGCCACGCGGCGAGCGGGACTCGCCAGGACGTGAAAAAGCCCGCATCAGCGGGCTTCGTCGATGGGATGTGCGGGCAGGCGCTGCCGGGATCAGCCGCCCTTGCGCTCCTGCTCGATCAGCGTGTTGGCGATCTTGATCATCGGCTCGAAGCCACGCGCCATCGAGCCGTCGGTGTAGTAACGCCCGGCGATACCCAGCGCGGGCGTTCCCTCGACCTTGTAGGCTTCCTGCAACTGCACCGCGCGGCGCACCTGCGTGGCCACGCCGAAGGACTTGTACGCGGCCTCGAACTTGGCCTGATCAAGTCCCTGCTGCTTGATCCAGGGGAACAGGACGTCCGGTTGGTCAAGGCGCTTGCGTTCGTCCTGCAGGGCCTTGAACACCTTGTTTTGCAGGGTGTCGTTGACCTGGCCCATGGACTCCAGCGCGTAGTAGATCTTCTGCAGGGGCTCGAAGCTGCTCTGAAAGCCCACGTGCACCCGACGAAACTTGACGTCCTTGGCCAGGGTCTTGATCCAGGCTTCCATGATCGGCTCGAAATTCTTGCAGTGCACGCAGCCGTAGGAAAAGAACTCGATCACCTCGATCTGTCCGGTCGGCGCATCGACCGGCGCGCGCGGGCTGATCTCGGCATAGCCCTTGCCGGACTGGGCCCACGCGGGCAGGGCGATTGTCGCCGCGGCGGCGAGGGTGAATTGACGTCGTTTCATGTTCTGGTTCTCCACTCAAACAGCGGATTGAGGCCGGGTGCCCGCGGCAAGTTCCCGCGGCCGCCAACAAGCATGGCACGGATCAGCGCTGAACGCGAACCAGTGCCGCATCGAAGCCATTGCCATCCAGGCGATCCTTGACGCGCTCGGCGGCGTCGCGGTTCTGGAACGGACCCACTCGCACACGATACACCGTGCGCCCTGCCTGCTCGCGCTCGCTCACGCGCGCTTCGACACCCATCAGCGACAGTCGCGCGCGCTGCGCGTCGGCGTCGCCCTGCGAGCGGAAGGCGCCGGCCTGCACGAAATAGGTGAACGGGTCGACCGCCTGCGCTGCCGGCGGGGGCAGCCCGGCCCGCGCGGCGGCGAGGTCACCCAGCGGATCGGCCGAAGGGGCTCGCGTGGCGGGTGCCGCCACCCGGTCGGTCCGGTTTTCGGGCTTGACCTCGGCCGGCATCGGTACCGGCCGGGTCCCGGGGGCGGCCACTTCCGCGGGGGCCGGTGTCGGCGTGGGCCCGCTCTCGGGCTGGGGCGCCACGGTGCCGGTTGCGGTGCCGCCGGATGCGGGCTGGCCCGCGCCGCGCCCGCGCAGCGGGGCGTTGGGATCCCAGTTGCGGTTTCTTTCGGCCTCGGCGGCGTCCTGCACGGTGGTGCGGGTGCCGCCCTTGTGCAGGAACGGCACCGGCACCTTGGTCACGTAGATGGCCACGCCGAGTGCCAGCGCCAGCCCGGCCATCACCCCCAGGATGAGGCCCAGGAAAGTGCCGCCGCGTTGTCTGGTCTTGCTCATGGTGCAGTGGATGGGCATGGCTTACATGCGGGCGGGGGCCGAAACCCCCAGCACCGCCAAGCCATTGTGCAATACCTGCGCGGTGGCGGCGACCAGCGCCAGGCGGGCGGTCCGGACACCTTCGTCGTCCACCAGAATGCGCTCGGCGTCGTAGTAGCTGTGGTAGCTGGCGGCCAGCTCGCGCAGGTAGAACACCACGTCGTGCGGCGCCAGGTCCTGCGCGGCGCCGGCCAGCACGTCGGGCCAGCGCGCCAGTTGCAGCATCAGCGCCTGCGCGGCCGGGGTGTCCAGCGGCGCCAGATTGGCCGCGGCCAGTGCAGCCGCGTCGCCGCCCCACGCTTGCAACACCGAACAGATGCGCGCATGGGCGTACTGCACGTAGTACACCGGGTTGTCGTTGTTTTGCTGCACGGCCAGGTCGACGTCGAAGGTGTATTCGGTGTCGGGCTTGCGCGAGAGCAGGAAAAAGCGCACCGCGTCGGCGCTGGTCCATTCGATCAGATCGCGCAGCGTGACGTAGCTGCCCGCGCGCTTGCTGATCTTGACCT
>CAZGOL010000205.1:0-3862 GCA_964527755.1 uncultured Ottowia sp. | reverse complement strand
ACGCGCCGCGCGAGGTGGTGCTGGTGTCCAAGGACATCAACATGCGCGTGAAGGCGCGTGCCCTGGGCCTGCTCGCCGAGGATTACCAGAACGACAAGACCCTGGACGATGGCGATCTGCTGTATTCCGGCGCCTTGCAGTTGCCACCCGACTTCTGGACCCGCCATAGCAAGACGATCGAAAGCTGGCAAAGCGGCAGCATCACCTACTACCGCATCGGTGGGCCGGTCGTGGGCCAGCTGCAGATCAACCAGTTCGTGCACTTCGAGTCGCCCGGCGAGCCAAGCCTGTACGCGCGCGTGACCGAAGTGCAGGGCAAGACCGCCGTGCTGCGCACACTCAAGGATTACACGCACCTGAAGAACGGCGTCTGGGGCGTGACCGCACGCAACCGCGAGCAGAACTTTGCGCTCAACCTGCTGATGGATCCGGAAATCGACTTCGTCACGCTGGCCGGCACGGCGGGCACGGGCAAGACCCTGCTGGCACTGGCCTCGGGCCTGACACAGGTGCTCGATGACCGGCGCTACACCGAAATCATCATGACGCGCGCTACCGTGAGCCTGGGCGAGGACATCGGATTCCTGCCCGGCACCGAGGAAGAAAAGATGGGCCCGTGGATGGGCGCGCTGGACGACAATCTCGAGTTCCTGGCCAAGGGTGATGGTTCGGGCGCGGGCGAATGGGGGCGCGCGGCCACCAATGAACTGATCCGCAGTCGCATCAAGATCAAGAGCATGAACTTCATGCGCGGCCGCACGTTCATGAACAAGTGGATCATCGTCGACGAGGCGCAGAACCTCACGCCCAAGCAGATGAAAACCCTGGTCACGCGGGCCGGCCCCGGCACCAAGATCATCTGCATGGGCAACCTCGCGCAGATCGACACGCCCTACCTCACCGAAGGCTCGTCCGGCCTCACCTATGCCGTGGGGCGCTTCAAGGGCTGGCCACATGGTGGTCACATCCTGCTGGCGCGTGGCGAGCGCTCACGCCTGGCCGACTTCGCCAGCGAGGCTCTCTGACATCGGGGGGCGGCCGATAATGGGCGCCTGAAACGAACCCCGAAACCCGCCAGGAGTACCCGACCATGCAGATCAGCAGCAAGCACGCATTCATCGTCACCGGTGGCGCCTCCGGCCTCGGAGAAGGCACGGCACGCATGCTGGCCGAAGCCGGTGCCCGGGTGGTGGTCGCCGATATGCAGGCGGACAAGGGCGAGGCGGTGGCCAGCGCCATCGGCGGCGCCTTCGTCCGGTGCGACGTCAGCAGCGAGGCCGACGGTCTGGCGGCGGTCGCGCGGGCGCAGTCGCTGGGCAAGCTGGTGGGTCTGGTCAACTGCGCCGGGATCGCACCGGCCGAGAAGACCGTGGGCAAGAACGGACCGCACCGGCTTGACGTCTACACACGGACGATCATGGTCAACCTGGTCGGCACCTTCAACATGATCCGACTCGCTGCCGATGCCATGAGCCGCAACGAGCCCGAAGGCACGGGCGAGCGCGGCGTGCTCATCTCGACCGCCAGCGTGGCCGCGTACGACGGGCAGATCGGCCAGGCCGCCTATTCGGCCAGCAAGGGCGGTGTGGTGGGCATGACCCTGCCCATCGCGCGAGACCTGGCGCGCAACGGTATCCGCAACATGACCATCGCGCCCGGCCTCTTCGGCACGCCCATGCTGTTCGGCATGCCGCAGGAGGTGCAGGATGCGCTGGCCGCCAGTGTGCCGTTTCCGAGTCGCCTGGGCACGCCCGCGGACTACGCCAAGCTGGTGCGCCACATCATCGAGAACGACATGCTCAACGGCGAGGTGATCCGCCTGGATGGCGCGGTCCGGCTGGCGCCCAAATGAACCTGCGGCGCGTGCCGCCAACGATCTGTCGCTGCACCCCCATCAGCCGAAGCGCGAGGTGATCACACCCGCCACTTGGCCATCAGCTTGTCGGGCGAAAGGCTGTCGTAACCCTCGAACGGCTGATGAATCCACGGGTTGGTGGGCAGTTCCTCAACCATGTAGTCGGGCCGGAAGTTGGAGCACCCCTTGGCCCAGATGACGGCCGTGCGCAACTCGGTGATGGGCTTGTAGCTGCTGCGCAGGCGATCGACCACGGCGTGCAGGGTCACGCCGGTATCGGCCAGATCGTCGACCAGCAGCACCTTGCCGGCAATCTGCCCCTGCGGTGTGGTGATGTAGTGCGCGATGTCCAGGTGGCCCTGCACCGTGCCTTCCTCGGCGCGATAGGAGCTGGTGGACATGATCGCCAGCGGTACGTTGAAGATGCGGCTCAGCACGTCGCCGGGGCGCATGCCGCCACGCGCCAGACACAGGATGGTGTCGAAGTGCCAACCCGACTGGTGCACCTTCAGCGCCAGCTTCTCGATCAGGTTGTGGTATTCGTCGTAGCTCACGTACAGGTGCTTGCCATCTTCCGTCAACATTCCTGTTCACTCCTGAATCAATAGCTGGGTTGGCAATTCCGGCGGGCGCCAAGTCGTTTATTTGGCAGATCAGTCGGCCAGGAACGGGTGCCGCATCAAGATCGTGTGGTCGCGGTCGGGACTGGTCGAAATGAGGTCGACCGGCACCCCGGTGACGTGTTCGATTCGCTGCAGGTACAGACGGGCGGCCACCGGCAGCCCGTCAAAGACGGTCACCCCCACCGTGCTTTGAGCCCAGCCTTCCATGGTCTCGTAGATCGGCTTGCAGCGTTCGATCTCGTCAGCGCCCAGCGGCAGGATGTCGATGCGCTCGCCATCGAGTTCGTAGCCCGTGCACAGCTTGAGCTCTTTCAGGCCGTCCAGCACGTCGAGTTTGGTGATGCACAGCCCCGACAGGCCGTTGACCTGCGCGCTGCGCTTGAGCAGCGCCGCGTCGAACCAGCCGCAGCGCCGGCTGCGTCCGGTGGTCACGCCCTTTTCGGCGCCCACCGTGGACAGGTGGTGGCCCACAGTGCCCGGCGTCTGCCAGTCGAGCTCGGTCGGAAACGGCCCGCCACCGACCCGCGTGCAATACGCCTTGGTGATGCCCAGCACGTAGTGCAGCAGGCCCGGCCCCACGCCGGCACCGGCGGCGGCGTTGCCCGCCACGCAGTTGCTGGAAGTGACGTACGGATAGGTGCCATGATCAACGTCCAGCAGCGTTCCCTGGGCGCCCTCGAACAACAGGTTGGCGCCGTGGCGGTGCGCCTCGTTGAGCTCGCGCGAGACGTCGGCGATCATCGGCCTGACCACCTCGGCCTGACGCATCGCCTCGTCGTACACGGCTTGGAACTCGATTGCCGGCGCGCCCAGGATCTCGGTCAGCACGTGGTTGTGCAACTCGAGCAGCACTTTCAGCTTGTCCTTGAAGCGCTCGGGATGGCGCAGATCCTGCACGCGCAACGCGCGGCGCGCGATCTTGTCTTCGTAGGCCGGGCCGATGCCGCGCCCGGTGGTGCCGATCTTCTCGACACCGGTTTTCTCGCGAAACGCCTCGCGCGCCACGTCCAGCGCCGCGTGCACCGGCAGGATCAGCGGGCAAGCCTCGCTGATGCGCAGGCGCGAGCGCACCTCGACGCCGGCTTGCTCCAGCCCCTCGATTTCCTCGATCAGCTTGGGCACCGACAACACCACCCCATTGCCGATGTAGCAGGTCACGCCCGGACGCATGATCCCGCTGGGGATCAGATGCAGCGCGGTCTTCACGCCGTTGATCACGAGCGTGTGGCCGGCATTGTGGCCACCCTGGAAGCGCACCACCCCCTGCGCGCTCTCGGTCAGCCAGTCGACCAGCTTGCCCTTGCCCTCGTCGCCCCACTGGGTGCCGACGACGACCACGTTGCGTCCACTTGTCACGCCCATCGCTCCAGTCATCCGAAACTCC
>CAZGOL010000204.1:0-3872 GCA_964527755.1 uncultured Ottowia sp. | reverse complement strand
CCACCGATGGTGGTGGGGTTCAACGTGTCGTTGCTGAACGTGACCGTCCCTGTCGCGATTCCGCCATGCCCGTCACTCACGACGTAGGTGGCATTGGGAATCGGCCCCGTGTAGCCGGGCTCGGGCACAAAAGTGACGCTGCCGTTGGGGGCTATGGTGAGCGTACCCACCCCAGGGGCCGTGATGGGTGTGCCGGCTGGCACGGTGATTCCGTTAAAGGTGAAGGTGGTAACGATGAGCGGATCGCCGTCGGGGTCGCTGTCGTTGGCCAGCACGTTGGGCGCGGTGACTGTGCCGTCGGGGTTGACGGTGACGCTGTCGTTGCCGGCCACCGGCGGGCGGTTGCTGTCGACCGGTGGCTCGACTGGGGGTTCAACCGGAGGCGGGGGCGGAGGGGGCGGAGGGGGAGGAGGGGGTGGTGGCGGCGGCGGCGGTGGAGGCGGCGGCGGAGGCTCGGGATTCGGGCCCGGCGCGGGCGGGGGGGTTTCGGACGTGCCGCTGCCACCGGCGCCGGCGGCGGCGCCGATCAGCAGGGCGCCGGCCAGCAGGCCCAGCGCGGAAAAGTCATTGCCGGGCAACCACAGCGCGGTGCCGAAGTCCTGGCCGCCCAGCGCCTGGCCGGCCAGCATGTGATCGCCAAGCTGGCTGATGGCCTCTTGCTGAAGACCGGATTCGGGAACGTAGTTGTAGTAGCGGCCGTTTTCGGCCTGGCCCATGACGGTGGCGGCGCCGGGGTCGCCGTAATAGTCCTTGATGATGACGTCGGGCCGATCGATGTCCGAGCCCTCGAAGGCGATGTGCAGGTCGTTGCCGACGCGCTTGGTCGCGATGTTCTCGGGTGCGTGGCCGGTTTCCTCGTTGATCAGCTCGTAACGCACGTGCTTTTGCGCCTGCAGGCGCAGGCCCTTGCCCTGGGCGCCGTCACCGGAGTGGACCTGGTGGCTGCCGATGGTCTTGCTGGCGTCGTTGACGTTGATCTGGACTTTCATTGCTCTTTTCCCTGTCGGTTTCGAGTGCTCGCTTGTGGCGCTGCTCGTGGTTCGATCGATCTTCGGCGCTGGATTTCAGCCGCTCAGCCGCGGGCGCAGCCGTTGCGCACCACGCGTGGCACCGTGTGGGCCTGCAGCAGTCGCAGGCTGCCGGCGGCGCGGGCCTCGTCGGCGCTGGCGGGTCGCACCCCGGCCTGGCCGGCCGCATCTTCGGTGACGCGGAAATACTGCGTGGGCGCCTGGCCGATGGCCAGCGCCAGCCCTTCGGCCTTCGTGACGTAGCGACGCTGGACGTCGTTGAAATGAACGGCCACGCGCTGCTGCCCGGGGCACAGGCTCTGCTCGGTGTAGGTGCTGCCCACCAGCGAGGCCTGGTATTGGCCGTTGATGTACAGATTGATGGGCTGCGCAGCCCGCTCGCTGGCCGGCGCCTGGCGGAAGAACACCACCCGCACCGCTTGTGCGGGGGTGCCCGGGGCGGTTGCGCCACTGGCAGGCGCCTGCTCGTCGGTCATGTGCCAGCGCTCGACCGTCCCGGTGCTGCCGCAGCCCGCCAGAACCAGCACCGCGCACAGCGACCCCCACATGATGGCGCCGCGCAGGACGCTGGTCGCGCCCGCTGGCTGGTCGTTCTCAGTACGAATCATCGAATTGATCTCCAGTCGACCATGAAACACCCGCCACCCATCGCACGACAGACCGGCGGTCAATGCCATGAAATCTTTCAGTCTTAAATGAACGGGCGATTAGATCAGATTGGCGGGCGTCCAGGTGCCTGCGGCACGCCAAATCAGCGTCTTTGCGGGCATTCGCGCAACAAAGTCACGCCCCGGCATCGTCCAGCTGCCGCGCCAGCGCGACGTATTCGGACACCGGCACCTCCTCGGCGCGACGCTGCAGATCGAACGCCCCAACCCTGCCGCGCGCGGCCAGCCAGGGGCCCAACGCGTGGCGCAGCAGCTTGCGGCGCTGGCTGAAGGCGACGCGCACCAGATCGGACAGCAGCGCCGGGTCGAGCACGGCAACGTCCGCGCGCGGGCGCATGCGCACCACCGCACTGTCCACCCTGGGTGGCGGGTCGAACGCGGCGGGCGGCACGGCCAGCACGTCCTGCATCGCGTAGCGCCACTGCAGCATGACGGACAGACGCCCGTAGGCGGCGGTGGAGGGCGCGGCGACCATGCGCTCGACTACTTCGCGCTGCAGCATGAAATGCTGGTCCTCGATCACCTCGGCAAAGCCGAGCAGGTGAAACAGGATGGGGGTGGAGATGTTGTAGGGCAGATTGCCGCACACTCTGATTTTAGTAGCTGCCATGGCACGCCCCACATGTGCAAAATCCACCTTCAGCACATCGGACTCGATCACGTCGAGTCCGGCGCGCGAGCGCAGGCGCGCGGCCAGGTCGCGATCGAGCTCGATCACCGTCAGGCGCCTGAGGCGCTCGAGCAGCGGCTGGGTGAGCGCCGCGAGGCCGGGGCCGATCTCGACCATCGCTTGCCCCGGTCGCGGATCGATGGCCCGCACGAGCGCATCGATGACCGCGGGATCGGCCAGAAAGTGCTGGCCGAAGCGCTTGCGCGGGGTGTGCTTCATCGGCCCGGCGTCGGGGCCGGGCGCCCGGCGCGCAGCGCTCGCGGCACCAGGGTCATTTCGGCGGCTCGCGATATTCGATGTAGGCGCGCCCGCGCACTTCCCGCGCCCAGGTGTCGAACGCCTCTTCGGCCTTCTTCTCGCGCAGCATGTTGCGCGCCATCTGGCGCTGCTGATCGGAAGTGAGCACCTGCTCGCGTCGACCTTCAACCTGCATCAGATACACGCCATCGCCGCTCGCGACGGGGTCGCTGATCTGCCCCGGGTCGAGGTTGCCGACGACGCGCTCGATCTCGGGCACGAACTGGCCGGGCGGCACCCAGCCGAGGTCCCCGCCCTCGCGCGCGCTGGGGTCCTGCGAGAACTCGCGCGCCAGCTCGCCGAAGCTCGCCTGCCGCGACTGGATCCGGCGCTTGAAGTCGGCCAGGCGATCGCGGGCGACCTGCGCGCTTTGTGTCGGGCCGATCCGCAGCACGATCTGGCGCACCTGGGCGATCGGAATCCTGACTTCAGGCAGGTCACGATTGACCTTGCGCTCGATCACCTTGAGAACGTGAAACCCCGCGTCGGACTTGACCGGCCCGACGATGCCGCCCACCGGCGCGCCCTGCGTGCTGCGCACGAACAGGTCGGGGTAGCGATCCAGCGGGCGCAGGCCCAGCACGCCACCGTCGCGGCCGCGGTTGTTGGCATCGGAAAACTCCTGCGCCAACTTGGCGAAATCCTCGCCGGCCCGGGCGCGGCGAGCCACGTCGTCGGCACGCGCCTTCAGTCGCGCCAGCTCGTCGGCGCCACTGCCATCGGGCACGGCGACCAGGATCATGGCCAGGTTGATTTCGGGCGTGCCGGTGCTCGCGCCGGTCTGCTCGCGGATGAAGGCATCGACCTCAGTGTCGGTGACGCGCAGCTTGGGCTCGATCTCGCGCTCGCGCAGGCGCGCCAGCAGCACCTGGTTGCGCACATCGTCCTGGAAGTCCTTGACCGAGATGCCCTCGGCCTCGACCCGTCGATGCAGGTCCTCGACGCTGCCCAGGCGGTTCTGACGCGCGATGGACAGCTCGGCCTGCTCGAGCGTCGCGCCATCCACCTTCAGGCCAATCTCGCGGGCGTACTGCAATTGCGCACGCTCGCCGATCAGGCGCTCGAGCATTTCGTTGCGCAAGGTCGCGGCGGGTGGGGGCACCATGCCTCGAGCGGTCATTTCGCGCTCGGCCCGCGCGGCCCGCGCCCGCACTTCGTTGTTGGTGATCGGCTCGGTGTTGACCACGGCGACGATGTAGTCGGCCTCGC
>CAZGOL010000203.1:0-3873 GCA_964527755.1 uncultured Ottowia sp. | reverse complement strand
GCCATCACGGGCGATTTGTCCTCGCGCCGTGGGGTGGTGAGCGGCACCGACACCAGCGGTCGCGGCGAGCTCACGATCACCGCGCAGGCGCCGATGGCCGAACTGGTCGACTACCAGACCCGGCTCAATGCGCTCACCGCTGGTCAGGGCCGCTATTCCCTGGCGCTGTCGCGCTACGAGGTGGTGCCCCCGGCGGTGCAGCAGCAACTGGTCGGCCAGTACAAGAAACCCGACGACGAATAAGGCGTTCGTGCCCGCTGGTCGCTCGGCAACCAGCCTCGCATTGCGCCGTTTTGGCACGTCGGTTGTTGTCCCCGGTCAAAGATCGAGCGCTGCGCTGGCGCCCGGACCTACCCGGATTGACCCATGTCAGATCGCCCACCGGGGTCGCGCCCTACAGTGTGCTGCGAAACGCGGTCGGGCGGGCCAGCCGACCGGCAGGCGATGGCAGGCCGCCATCGATCCAAGCCCGCCGCATGCGGCCGCGCAAGGATCCACCCGTGACCACCACCGTCTCCGCCACGCCGCGCGCCCCCGCCCCCGAACTGGTTTGCCCCGCTGGCAGCCTGCCGGCCCTGAAGACCGCCATCGACCATGGCGCCGATTGCGTCTACCTGGGCCTGCGCGACGCCACCAACGCGCGCAACTTCGCCGGCCTGAATTTCGACGAAGCCGCCATCCAGGCCGGCATCGCCTACGCCCACGCGCGTGGCCGCAAGGTGTTGATGGCGCTCAACACCTACCCGCAGGCCAGCAACCCGGCTCCGTGGCGCTCGGCGCTCGACCGGGCCGCCGCGTGGGGTATCGACGCGGTGATCCTGGCCGACCCGGGGCTGATGCGCCACGCCAGTGACCGGCACCCGGATTTGCGCCTGCACCTGTCGGTGCAGGGTTCGGCGACGAACGCCGACGCCATCAACCTCTACCACCAGCAGTTCGGCATCCAGCGAGCGGTGCTGCCGCGCGTGCTCTCGATCGAGCAGGTGCGTCAGGTGATCCAGAGAACGCCGGTGGAAATCGAGGTCTTCGGCTTCGGCAGCCTGTGCGTGATGGTCGAGGGGCGCTGCGCGCTGTCGTCCTACGCCACGGGCGAATCGCCCAACACCCACGGCGTGTGCTCGCCGGCCAAGTTCGTGCGCTGGAAGGAGACGCCCAGCGGGGTCGAGTCGCGCCTGAACGGGGTGTTGATCGACAAATACGGCCATGGCGAGAACGCCGGCTATCCCACGCTGTGCAAGGGGCGCTTCGACGTGGGCGAGGAAAGCAACTACTACGCGCTGGAAGAGCCCACCAGCCTGAACACGCTCGAACTCCTGCCTCAGCTGGTCAAGATGGGCGTGCGCGCCTTCAAGATCGAGGGGCGCCAGCGCAGTCCCGCCTACGTCGCCCAGGTCACCCAGGTCTGGCGCGAGGCCATCGACCATTGCATGGCGCAGGGCCACCTGTACGCGCCCAAGACCGCCTGGATGGCCAGCCTGGATCAGGTGGCCGAAGGCCAGCAGCACACGCTGGGGGCCTACCACCGGCCGTGGAAATGAAGCACAACCGCCTGGGCCGCGCCAGTTGCAGGCGATATCGGTAACGCCTGGCGACGCGCCGACCAATTGAAAACACCATGATGAAACTCTCCCTCGGCCCGCTGCAGTACTACTGGCATCGCGACACGGTTTTCGAGTTCTACCAGCAGATCGCTGAAACCCCCGTGGACATCGTCTACCTGGGCGAAGTGGTGTGCTCGCGCCGCCACGAGCTCAAGCAGAGCGACTGGCTGGACATCGCCCGCATGCTGCGTGACGCCGGCAAGCAGGCGGTGCTGTCGACCATGGTGCTGCTCGAATCGACCGCCGACGTGACCGACATGCGCAAGATCGTGCGCGATGAAGAATTCCTCATCGAGGCGGGCGACATGGGCGCCGTGCACAACCTGGCCGGCAAGCGCCCCTTCGTCGCCGGGCCGCAGCTCAACGTCTTCAACGCCGACACGCTGGCCTGGATGGCCGGCCTGGGCGCCAGCCGCTGGGTCATGCCGCTGGAAATGCGCCAGACCGACCTGGCCGTGCTGCTGCACAACCGCCCCGCGGGCCTGGAAACCGAAGTGTTCGCCTACGGCCGCATGCCGCTGGCCTTCTCGGCGCGCTGCTTCACGGCGCGCCACTACAACCTGCCCAAGGACGACTGCGGCTTTCGCTGCATCGAGCACCCCGACGGCCAGTTGCTCAAGACGCGCGAGGCCGAAGGCTTCCTGGTGCTCAACGGTATCCAGACGCAGTCGGCCAAGATCCACAACCTGGTGGGCGACTTGCCATCGCTGCGCGCCGCCGGCGTGGACATCCTGCGCATCTCGCCACAATCGCAGCACACCGACAAGATCATTGCCGCCTTCGACGCCGCGCGCCAGGCCGCCGAGTCCGATCCCGAGGCGCTCGAGCGCATGCTCCCGCTGATGCCCGATGCGCCCTGCAACGGCTACTGGCACGGCCGCTCGGGCATGGACCTGGTCGAACCCGTGCCGGCCTGAGACTGAAAGGCTATTTCATGCCCACCACCCCTCCCCCGCCCTTCACCCTGCCGCGCCCCGTGGGCGCGGTGCTCGGCCGCCTGCCGGCCTTTCCCGGCTCGCTGCTGTTCGTCATCGCCGTCAACCTGGCGCTGGCGCGCCACTTGCCGCAGGACGTCAAGGACCTGCTGCAGGACAAGCGCCTGTCGATCCGCGTGCGCGACGCACACGTGGCCTTCGACTTCGTGTTCGCCGGCCAGCAACTGGTGCCCAGCCGCCGGCACGCCGAACCCGACCTGGCCATCAGCGCCAACGCGCAGGACTTCCTGTTGCTGGCCCAGCGCCGTCAGGATCCGGACACGCTGTTCTTCAACCGCCGCCTGGTGATGGAAGGCGACACCGAACTCGGTCTGGTGGTCAAGAACGCGCTCGACGCCATCGAGTTGCCCGTGCTCGACCCGCAGCACTGGACGCCGCGCGCCGTGCTGTCGCGCGTGGCGCCCCGGCTGGCCGAGCGGCTGCCGCCCTTTCCGCCGTTTTCCGCCTCACGCCGATGAACGCGCACGCCACCGACGAACGGCCGCCACTGGTGTACTCCTGCTCGGGCTGTTCCAGCGCGGCGCAGCTGGCCAACCACGTGGCGCTGCAACTGGATCGGCGCGGCATCGCCGAAATGTCTTGCATCGCCGGCGTGGGCGGCGACGTGCCCCAACTGGTGCGCGTGGCGACTTCGGGGCGCCCGATCGTGGCTCTCGACGGCTGCCCGCTGGTGTGCGTCAAGAGCTCGCTGGCACGCCACGGCGTCGCGCCCGCGCGCCACTACCAACTGCACCAGTACGGCGTCAGGAAGCGCACCCACCAGGACTTCGACACCACCCAGGCGGCCGAGGTGCTGGAACGCATCGAGCGCGACCTGCACGACCACCCGCTCTTGCCGCAACCCGCATGAGCACGGCGCCTCGCCGCATCATTGTCGGCATCTCGGGGGCCAGCGGCGCCGTGTACGGCGTGCGCCTGCTGCAGGCACTGCGCGACATCGGCGGCATCGAATCGCACCTCGTGGTGTCCGACGCCGCCTGGCGCAACCTGCGCCATGAACTGGGCATGGAGCCGCGCGCCGTGCAGGCGCTGGCCGATGTGGCGCACCCCCTCGACAACGTCGGCGCCAGCATCGCGAGCGGCTCGTTTGCCGCGCACGGCATGGTGGTGGCGCCCTGCTCCATGCGCACGCTGGCGGCCATCGCCCACGGGCTGGCCGACAACCTGCTCACGCGCGCCGCCGACGTGATGCTCAAGGAGCGCCGCCGTCTGGTGTTGCTCACGCGCGAGTCGCCGCTGCACCTGGTGCACCTGCGCAACATGGCCATCGTCACCGA
>CAZGOL010000202.1:0-3901 GCA_964527755.1 uncultured Ottowia sp. | reverse complement strand
TTGCCACTGCCCTCGTCCAGCCGGCCGAGGCGCCGCGGATCTTGTGCGGAAAGCACGAGATGTAAAAACCGTCGGCGGGCAGTGCTTCCAGGTTGTGCAGCTTTTCCAGGTGGCAGTAGCCGATGTCGCGCCCGGCCTTGTGGCCTTCCCAGATCAGGCTGGCGTCGTGGCTTTGTGCGTACTTTTGCGCGGTGTAGACGAAGGGCGCGTCCCAGCTCCAGGCGTCGGTGCCGGTCAGGCGCACGCCGCGCTCCAGCAGGTACATCGTCGCCTCGTAACCCATGCCGCAACCGGCGGCGACGTAGTCATCGTGGCCATAGCGACTGCCGGCGCGGGTGTTGACGACGACGATCTCCAAGGGCGCCAGCGTGTGGCCGATGCGCTTCAGTTCCGCCTCGACGTCGGCGGCGGTGACGACGTAGCCGTCGGCGAAGTGGCGAAAGTCCAGCTTGACGCCGGGCTGAAAGCACCACTCCAGCGGCACTTCGTCAATCGTCCAGGCCCTTTTCTTGTCGCCCAGCGCCTTGTCCATGGTGCTGTGAAAGTGGTAGGGCGCATCCAGGTGCGTGCCGTTGTGGGTCGACAGCTGCACCATCTCCACCGCCCAGACCTCGCCGTCGGGCAGGTCCGATTGCTTCAGGCCCGGAAAGAACGGCGCCATCTGCTCGAACGAGTTCTGGTGGTTGAAGTACTGGATCTTCGGCGCGAAGGCCGGCGGGTCGGAGATGACGTCGTTTTCGAGGTAGATCGACAGATCGATGAATTGGCGTGCCATGTCGAAAGCTCCTTTATTTCCAGTGAACCATGGGCAACCCGGCGACGGGTGCGGTGAAATACGGAATCGTCGTGCCCATCAGGCTGCCGACGTAGACGGTGCGCAGCTCGGGCCCGCCGAAGGTGATGCTGGCCATCCAGGGCGCCAGCTGGCCGCGCGCATTCATCATGTCTTCGCTGGTGACGGTGCCCGCGGCCATGTGATCGAGCAGGTTTTTTGACGCCGCCGGGTCGCCATCGTCGAGCAGCAGCAGCTTGTCGCCCTCGGGCGTGAGGGCGATGAGTTGATCGACCATCACCAGCGTGCACCACAGGTTGCCGAAGGCATCGAACGCGATGCCGTCGGGAAAGCCGCCCAGGTGCGCGGGGCCGAAGACCTCTCGGCCTTTCAGCTCGACCCCCTGCGCACCCTCATGCACGCGCATGCGCGTGATGTGCGGGCCGGTGGTCTCGACGATGTAGAGCCACTCTTCGCGCGCATCGAGGCGAATTTCGTTGGTGAAGAAAAAACCATCGGCCACGACGCGCAGCACGCCGCGCTCCAGAACCGCGATGTAGCCGTCCTGCACGCGCGAGCTGGCGGCCTGCGTCCACGGATTCACGCGCGTGGAGATGGTGATCCAGACGCGGTCCCGGCTGTCGCGCAGCACGAAATTGACCTTGCCGATGGGCTGGCCGTCGATCTGGTCGAACAGCACACGCGTGGCGCCATCGCGCGTCATCACCTCCAGGCAATCGGTGCCGAAATTGCTGATCAGGATGTCGCCATTGGCGGCAAACGCCAGGCCGTTGGGCAACGTGCCGGTGGTGAACTTGTGCTCCAGCTCGGCGCTGCTGGCCACCGCCGCGCTCTCAAAACGCGCGTCAGCGCGCTGGCCGATGAAGCGCTGCGTGCCATCGGCGGCGATGCGCGTCACGCCGCCGCGCGCGTCGGCCGCCCACAGCGTGCCATCGGGCTCGGCCAGGATGCATTCGGGGCGTTGCAGGTCGTGGCCCACGGTCTTGATCTGCGCGCGATCGACGGCAAAGCCGCGCAAGGGGTTGCTCGCCATCGTCAGCCTCCCGGGGCCTTGAGCAGCATCAGGCTCAGTTGCGGCACGAAGATCAGCAGCAGCAGCACCGCCACCATCATCACGGTGAACGGCGCGGTGCCGCGGAAGATGTCGCCCAGCGTGATGCGCTGGTCTTGCAGCGTGCTCTTGATGACGAACACCGACAGGCCGAAGGGCGGCGTGAGCAGGCCGATCTCGACCGCGACGACGGTGACCACGCCAAACCAGATCATGTTCAGCCCGAGCTGCTCGGCGATCGGCAGCATCAGCGGCAGCATGATCAGCAGGATGGACGACGAATCGATGATCGTGCCCAGCAGGATGCAGAAGGTCACGTAGATGATGAGAAAGCCCGTCGGCCCCAGGCCCAGCTGCGTCATCCATTCGACCAGGAACTGCGGCATGCCCGACATCGCCAGCATGCGCGTGTAGATGGTCGCGCAGATGATGAGAAAACTCACCGACACGGTCACGTGTCCGGTCTCGGTCAGCACGCTCCATAGCGACTTCCAGTTGAGCTTGCGCCGCGCAAAGGCAATCACCAGCGCCACCGCCGCGCCCGTGGCCCCGGCCTCGGTGGCAGTGAAGAAGCCCGCGTACAGGCCACCCAGCACCGATGCGATCAGCAGCACGCTGGGCAGCAGCTTGCCCAGGAGCGTGGCCAGCGGCATCAGCGCCTCTTGCGCCACCGGCTGCGGCGTGCCGTTTTCATACACCGTGCGCGGCCACAAGGTCGCCATCAGCACGATGCCGATCGAGTAGGCCAGCGCCAGCACCAGGCCGGGCACGATGCCGGCGGTGAACAGATCGCCCACCGACTGGTTGGCGAGAAAGCCATACAGGATCATGAGCAGGCTGGGCGGGATCAGCATGCCCAGCACCGACGAGCCCGCCACCACGCCCACCGCAAAGCGCGGGTGGTAGCCAAAGCGCAGCATCTCGGGCACGGCGACGCGGGTGAACACCGCTGCCGAGGCGATCGAGATGCCGGTGATCGCCGCGAACACCGCGTTGGACGCGACGGTCGCAATCCCCAGGCCCCCGCGCAGGCGGCGCAGCACCTGGTTGGCGACCTCGAACGCGTCCTTGCCGACGTCGGCGATCGCGACCAGAAAGCCGGTGAGCACGAACAGCGGCACCACGCCGAAGATGTGGCTGGCGATCGCGTCCTGGCTGGCTTGCGCCAGCAGGTTGGCGGCGATGGTCGGATCGCCCCGGATCAGCCAGACCCCGGCAAACGACACCACCGCGAGCACGATGGCCACGTGCATGCCGGCCCAGATCAGGCCGAGCATGGCCAGCAGCGAGAGACTGGCGACGAGGATGGGGCTCACGCGCGGCCCCGCAGCGCGAGCGCGCGACGCAGATCCAGCCACGCCAGCAGCACGAAGGTGATCAGCGTGATGACCATGCCCACCAGCATGACGAGGCGCACCGGCCAGACCGGCGCGGTGAAGTCGCCCAGGGCGCCGACGTATTCCTGGATTTCAATCGATTCCACCAGCGGCTCCCACGCGGCCCACAGGATCACGCCCATCAGCAGCGCGCCGACCGCGTGGTAGAGCGCCTGCAAGGCCGCCGCCAGCCAAGGCGTGGTGCGCTTCAAGCGATCGAGCAGCACGTCGGCGCGCGTCATGCGGCCGACGGCCAGCGTGTCGGCCAGTTGCAGAAAGACGATGCCGACGATCGACAGCGACACCAGCTCGGTCACGCCGCGCACCGGCACGTCGAACAATTCGCGCCCGAGCACGTCGGTGTTGATCAGGAGCATCATGGCCACGATCCACAGCGTGCCGATGGCGTTCAGCAGCCGCGTCAGGTGCTGAAAGCCGCCGGGCAGCGGCAGGCCGTAGGAATCCGCGGGCGCCGCAGGCGGTGCGCCGGTGCCGGGCGTAACCATCGCGCGGCCTACTTGGTGGCCCAGTCGCGCGCCGGGTGGGCACCGGCTTTTTTCAGCCCATCCATGAAGCCATTCAGCACCTGGTCACCCGGCAGCCCCTTGGCTTGCAGGTCGGCGGCCCAGATCTTGGCGATCGGCGGCAGCGTGTCGGCCCAGCGCGTGCGCTCGGCGGCGG
>CAZGOL010000201.1:0-3907 GCA_964527755.1 uncultured Ottowia sp. | reverse complement strand
AAGCAGCCGATCCATTCGCCGGTGGCCAGCTTGGGCAGGTACTTCTGCTTGGTGGCCTCATTGCCGAATTCGTTGATGGGCACCATGACGAGCGAGGACTGCACGCTCATCATGCTGCGGTAGCCCGAATCGACCCGCTCGACCTCACGCGCGATCAGACCGTAGCTGACGTAGCCCAGGCCCGCGCCGCCAAAGCGCTCGGGAATGGTGGGGCCCAGCAGGCCCAGCTCGCCCATCTCGCGGAAGATGGCGGCGTCGGTCTGCTCGTGGCGGAAGGCGTCCTGCACGCGCGGCAGCAGCTTGTCCTGGCAGTAGGCGTGCGCGGCCTCCTGCACGGCGCGCTCGTCGGCGGTGAGTTGGTCGTGCAGGCCGAACGGGTCGCTCCAGCTGAAGGGGGTCTTGGCTTTGGACATGGGGGCTCCGGGGGTGGGGTCGGCAATGGTTGAAGGGCTTGAAAACCGGACGCAGAGGACGCAAAAATACGCAGAAGACGCAAAAGATACAGGAATTCAATATTTCAAATTTGATAGCTGTCCGCACTTTCTACAAGCCAGCCACAGCAGAATTTGATCAAATTTTTGAATTACTTTTTGCGTCCTTTGCGTATTTTTTGCGTCCTCTGCGTCCGGCTGTTCAGGGTTTTCAGGTCAATCCGGGAGCACAGCGGTGACTTCGATTTCGACCTTGGCGCGCGCTTCCATCAGCGCCGCCACCTGCACGCAGGTCATGGCCGGGAAGTTCTTGCCCATCACGTCGCGATACACGCCGCCCAGTTCCTTCAGGCGGCTGTTGTATTCGACGCGGTCGATCACGTACCAGGTCATGCGCACCATGTGCTCGGGGCCGGCGCCGGCCTCGGCCAGCACGGCGTGGATGTTGCGCAGCGTCTGGTGCACCTGTTCGATGAAGTCGTCGGTCTCGAACTGCTGCTGGGCGTTCCAGCCGATCTGGCCGCCGACGAAGACCTGGGTGCCGCGCGCGGCGATGCCGTTGGCGTAGCCCTTGGCGGGCACCCAGCCGGGTGGCTGCAGGAGTTTGAAATTCATGCCATTTCCCTCAGCTTGAAACGCTGCAGCTTGCCGGTCTCGGTGCGCGGCAGCGTGGTGACGAACTCGATCTCGCGCGGGTACTTGTAGGGCGCGATGCTTTTCTTGACGTAGTCCTGCAGGGACTCGGCCATGGCCTCGTTGTCGGGGTTGCCGGCGCGCAGCACGATGAAGGCCTTGATGATCATGCCACGCACCTCGTCGGGCTTGCCGACCACGCCGCATTCGGCCACCGCCGGGTGCGTGAGCAGGCAGTCCTCGACCTCGGGCGCGCCGACGTTGTAGCCGGCGGTGACGATCATGTCGTCGTTGCGCGCCTGGTAGTGGAAGTAGCCGTCCTCGTCCTGGGTGAAGGAGTCGCCCGGGTGGTTCATGCCGTTGGAGACGTACTTGGTCTGGCGCTCATCGTCCATGTAGCGGCAACCGGTGGGGCCGATCACCGCCAGGCGGCCAATGGTGCCGCGCGGCACTTCCTGGTCGTTGTCGTCCACCACCTTGGCTTGGTACCCAGGCACCACCTTGCCGATCGAGCCGGGACGCACGTCGGCGCCGGCGCTGGAAATGTAGATGTGCCACATCTCGGTGCCGCCGATGCCATCGAGCATTTCGATGCCGGTGGCGTCCTTCCAGAGCTGGCGCGTGGCGTCGGGCAGGGCCTCGCCGGCGCTCACGCAGATGCGCAGGCTGGGAATGCCCAGCGCCTTGGCGTAGGGCGCCATCTGCCGATAGAAGGTGGGCGCGGTGTAGCAGATGGTGATGCCGTGGTCGCGCATCTTGCGCACCATGGTCTCGGGGTTGTAGCGCACGTCCGGGTAGTAGACCGAGGCGCCGGCCCACATGGGGTAGATCAGCAGGCCGCCGGTGCCGAAGGTGAAGGCCAGCGGCGGCGAGCCGGTGACGATGTCGTCGGGCGTGGCCTGGAGTACATGGCGCGGCCAGGCGTTGCAGGCGGCCAGGATGTCGCGGTGGGTGGTCACGCAGGCCTTGGGCACGCCCGTCGTGCCGCTGGTGAAGGCCAGCAGCGCCGGATCGTCGGCGGCGGTGGCGCAACCGGCGTAGTCGGGCGAGCGGCGGGCGGCGCGCGCCTCGACGCCATCTTCGCGCTTCGCATCGCCAAAGCCGATGACGGGCAGCTTGGTCTGCGCATCTTGCGCCGCATAGACCATTTCCTTGAGCAGGGGCACTTCGCACAGGGCCAGTGCCGGCTTGGCCTTGTCGATGATCTGACCGAGCTCCTTGGCGCGCAGCAGCGGCATGGTGGGCACGACGATCAGCCCCGCCTTGACCACGGCCAGCCAGGCCAGGGCCATGCCGATCGAGTTGCCGCCGCGCAGCATCACGCGGTTGCCGGGCTCGAGCTTGAAGTCCTTGATCAGCATCTCGGCCATGCGATTGACCCGCGCCTCGGCTTCGGCATAGGTCAGGGTCTCGCCCGGCGAGCGCAGCAGCAGGCGTTGCGACCAGCCGTTGGCACGCGCGGCGTCGAACAGCGTGGTCACGACGTTGGCCTGGTCGGGGATTTGCAGCTCGGGCAGGTCGTAGCGGAACTCGGGCCACTGCTCGCGCGGCGGCAGGCGGTCGCGCACGTAGGAATCGCTTTGGGCAGATGCCACGGTCATTTGTTGGCCTCCTGCAAGACGGCTTTTCCAATGATGAGTTGCTGCACCTCGGTCGCGCCCTCGTAGATGCGCAGCGAGCGGATGTCGCGGTACAGGCTCTCGACCTTGCTGCCCACCATCACGCCCAGGCCGCCGTGCATCTGCAGCGCCATGTCGATCACGCGCTGGGCGTTTTCGGTGGCGGTCATCTTGGCCATGGCGGCCGCCACGCTGCGCTCCTTCTGGCTGCCGTGCCCCAGGTCGCGCATCCAGGCGGCGCGGTAGGTCAGCAGCGCGCCGGCGTCGATCAGCGCGGCCATCTCGCCCAGCTTGGCTTGCGTGAGCTGAAAGTCGGCCAGCGTCTGGCCGAACATCCTGCGGTGCTGGGCGTGGTGGATGGCTTCGGCCAGCGCGCGGCGCGCCATGCCCAGCGCCGCTGCGGCCACGCTGGCGCGAAAGATGTCCAGCGTCTGCATGGCCAGCTTGAAGCCGCCGTTCACCTCGCCCAGCATCTGCTCGCCGCTCACGCGGCAGCGCTCGAACGTGAGCGTTGCCAGCGGGTGCGGCGCCATCACGGGGATGTGGATGGAGTCGTCCAGTCCCGGCGAGCCGGCATCGACGATGAAGGCGCTGATGCCGCGGCTGCCGCCCTGCGGGTCGGTCTTGGCGAACACGCAATAAAAGTCGGCAATGCCACCGTTGCTGATCCAGGTCTTGCGGCCGTCGAGAAAATAGGTGTCATCCCTTTGACCTGCAACGCAATCTGGACGTGCCGCAGCAGCTATTAATCGCATAGCGGCAACATCCGACCCCGCCTCGGGTTCGGACAGGGCAAACGCGGCAATCTTGGCGCCGCTCGCCACCTGCGGCAAATAAGCCTGCCGCTGGCTGGCGCTGCCGCCAATCGAAATCGCCCCGCTGCCCAAGCCCTGCATGGCAAAGGCAAAGTCGGCCAGCGGCGAGTAGAAGGCCAGCGTCTCGCGCAGCACCACCAGCGCGCGCGAGTCGAGCTGGGGCAGCGCGCCGCCGCTGTCGCCCGGCACGCAGTATTTGAGCCAGCCGCCTTCGCCCAGCCGGCGCACCCAGTCACGGCAGGCGGCGCGGTCGTCGTGCTCATCGACCTGCTGCGCGGACGTCCACGCCGGCAGGCGTGCGGCAATGTCACGGTGCGCCGCATCAAAAAACGGCAGGGAAAGATGGGTTGTGGGTGCTTGCATGGGCAAAACTCGGTCGAGATGGTGGCGCAGAGAACAAGAAAAATTT
>CAZGOL010000200.1:0-3919 GCA_964527755.1 uncultured Ottowia sp. | reverse complement strand
GCCCTCCTACAATGCGGCGGCCCATGACCCGTCGACCGATCCGCCCATGAAATTCATCCGCTTTACCGACCTGTGCGCACAGGGCGCCGTGCGCGGCAAAAGGGTATTCATCCGCGCCGACCTGAACGTGCCGCTGGACGCGGCCGGCCACATCACCGAGGACACGCGCATCCGCGCCAGCGTGCCGTGCATCCGCATGGCGCTGGAGGCCGGTGCGGCGGTGATGGTGACCAGCCACCTGGGCCGCCCGATCGAGGGGCAGTTCACCCCCGCCGATTCGCTGGCGCCGGTGGCGCGCCGGCTCGGCGAGCTGCTGGGCCGCGGTCATGAAAACGGGGTGCCGCTGTTGCGCGACTGGGTGGCGGGCGTGCAGGTGCAGCCCGGCGCGCTGGTGCTGCTGGAGAACTGCCGCGTCAACCCCGGCGAGAAGAAGAACGACGAGGGCCTGGCGCGCAAGCTGGCTGCGCTGTGCGACATCTACGTGAACGATGCCTTTGGCACCGCGCACCGCGCCGAGGCCACCACCTACGGCATCGCCCAATTTGCCCCCGTGGCTTGCGCCGGCCCCCTGCTGGCGGCCGAGATCGACGCGCTGCAGCAGGCACTGGCCCACCCGCGGCGGCCGCTGGTGGCGATCGTGGCGGGCAGCAAGGTGAGCACCAAGCTCACCATCCTCGAGTCGCTGGCAGCCAAGGTGGACCAGCTGATCGTGGGCGGCGGCATTGCCAACACCTTCATGCTGGCGGCCGGGCTGCCGATCGGCAAGAGCCTGGCCGAGCCCGACCTGCGGGAGCAGGCGCGCGCCGTGATGGCCGCCATGGCCGCGCGCGGCGCCCAGGTACCGATCCCCAGCGACGTGGTGACCGCCAGGGAGCTCAAGGCCGATGCCGTCGCAACGGTGAAAGCCGCGCGCGACGTGGCGCCCGACGACCTGATCCTGGACATCGGCCCCGACACCGCCGCACGCCTGGCAGGGCAACTGCAGGCGGCCGGCACCATCGTCTGGAACGGTCCGGTCGGCGTGTTCGAGCTGGCGCCGTTCGAAAACGGCACCAGGACCATCGCCCGCGCGATTGCCGACAGTCCCGCCTTCAGCATTGCCGGTGGCGGCGACACGCTGGCGGCGATCGCCAAGTACGGCATCGAGCAGAACGTGGGCTACATCTCCACCGGCGGCGGCGCCTTCCTGGAGGTGCTGGAAGGCAAGCGGCTGCCCGCCTTCGAAATCCTGGAGCGCCGCGCTGCCGGGTAGGCACGGCGGTGGAGGATCCGGACGCACCAGATCCGCGCCTTTGTCCACGCGCGGCATGCCAAAATGAACGCACGTCTTCAGCGTGCAGCCACCCAATGCCCTCCCGCGCCACCAAAATCGTCGCCACGCTCGGTCCGGCGTCGAGCGACCCGTTGCTGCTCGAGCAGATGATCGCCGCCGGCGTCAACGTGGTGCGCCTGAACTTCAGCCATGGCCGGGCCGCCGACCACGCCGAGCGCGCGCGCCTGGTGCGCGAAGCCAGCCAGCGCGCGGGTCGCGAGGTGGCCATCATGGCCGACCTGCAGGGCCCCAAGATCCGCGTCGGCAAGTTTGCGGGTGACCGCGTGACGCTGCAGCCAGGCGAACCGTTCGTGCTGGACGCAGCACGCCAGGAGCTGGGCGACGAGCACGGCGTGGGCCTGGACTACAAGGAGCTGCCGCGCGACGTCAAACCCGGCGACACCCTGCTGCTCAACGACGGCCTGATCGTGCTGACGGTGGATGCCGTGCGCGGCGAGGCCGTGCACACCACCGTCAAGCTGGGCGGCGAGCTGTCCAACAACAAGGGCATCAACAAGCAGGGCGGCGGCCTGACGGCGCCGGCGCTGACGGCCAAGGACATGGAGGACATCCGCACCGCCATGCAGCTGCGCGCCGACTACGTGGCCGTGAGTTTTCCCAAGAGCGCCACCGACATGGAGATGGCGCGCCAGTTGTGCCACGTGGCGGGTGCCGAATGGGGCCACAAGCCCCTGCTGATCGCCAAGATCGAGCGCGCCGAGGCGATTCCGAAGCTGGCCGAAATCCTGGCCGCCAGCGACGCCATCATGGTCGCGCGCGGCGACCTGGCGGTGGAGGTGGGCAACGCCGTGGTGCCGGCGCTGCAAAAGAAGATGATCGCCATGGCGCGCGCCGCCGACAAGCTGGTGATCACCGCCACGCAGATGATGGAGAGCATGATCACCAACCCGGTGCCCACCCGCGCCGAGGTGAGCGACGTGGCCAACGCCGTGCTCGACGGCACCGACGCGGTGATGCTGAGCGCCGAGACGGCAGCCGGCAAATACCCGCTGGAGACGGTGCGGCAGATGGCGGCCATCTGCCTGGCCGCCGAGGAGCACGACCCGATGGAGCTCGACGCCGACTTCAGCGGCGCCTCGTTTCATCGGATCGACCAGTCGATCGCCATGGGTGCGCTGTTCACGGCCTTCCACCTGCGCGCCAAGGCCATCGTCGCGCTGACCGATTCGGGCTCCACCGCGCTGTGGATGAGCCGCCATCGCGTGCGCATCCCCATCTACGCGCTCACGCCCAAGATCGGCACCCAGCGCAAGATGGCGCTGTATCGCAACGTGCGCCCGCTGCTGATGGACACCAGCGCCCACCGCGACGAGGCGCTGGCGCAGGCCGAGGGTCACCTGAAGAAGCAGGGCATCGTGAACACCGGCGACATCTACGCCATCACCTGCGGCGAGCCGATGGGCGCGCCCGGCGGTACCAACATGCTCAAGATCTGCCGCGTGGGTTGACCAGGGCACGGCTTCCCCGCTCGAACCATCGCCTGCACCACCATGACCTTTCTGCTGCACTGGCCCCTGTGGCTGTCCGCGCTGACGCTGTATGCCCTGTTCGGCGCGTGCGCTCTCATGCTGTCCGTCGGGGTGGCCAACTGGGTGCGGCGCCAGCCGGCGCGGCTGACCGCCGTCACGGGCATCGTCGGCACCGTGGGCGCGGCGATGACGGCGGGCTTCCTGGTCTGGATGGGGTTGCTGGCGACGCTGGAGCTGCGCGACATCGACAGTGCCGAGCAGGCCACCCGCGCGGAAGCGGGGGCCCTGCACGCACTGGACGTTCTGGCGGCGCGCACCGCCCCCGGCGCCGCCGCCGGCTGGCACGCGCAACTGGCCACCTACGGCGAGCAGGTGCTCGCGCGCGAATGGCCCACCATGAGCCAGCTTGGCCCCGATGCGGCCACTGCCGCCACGCTCGACGCGCTGCATGGCGAGCTGTACCAGCGCTTTGCCGGTGAGCCGGACCAGTTGCGCCGCGCGCTCGGCGAGGCGCTGCAGGACCTGGTGGCCGCGCGCGAGGCGCGCCTGCTGGTGGCATCGGGGCACATCCCCGCCATCATGTGGTACGCCTCGCTGATCTGCGCCTTCATCGTGCTGCTGTTCGCCGCGCTGGTGCATGCCCACCTGCCGATGGCCAGCCGCTGGATCACGGTGATGCTGGGCCTGTTGATCGCGGTGGAGGTGCACGCGGTGTACGTGATCGACCGGCCCTTCGTCGGCGCGATCTCGGTCAGCGACGCACCATTGCGCGCCACCGTGCTGCAACTGCAAAAGGCCGGCGCGCGCTCCTGAGACCGCCCCGGGAATCGCGCCACGACCGGAACCGGCCACCCGCGGCACGGTGTCCGCTAAACTCGCCCGCAGGGGCGCCGACTTGCCCGTGCGCCGACTTTCTTGACCTTTCCAGGAGCCCCGCCATGCCACTCGTTTCCATGCGCGAGCTGCTCGACCACGCCGCCGAGCACAACTATGGAATTCCCGCCTTCAACGTCAACAACCTGGAGCAGGTGCAGGCCGTGATGGCCGCCGCCGACGAGGTCGGCGCGCCCGTCATCCTGCAGGCCAGCGCCGGCGCGCGCAAATACGCGGGCGAGCA
>CAZGOL010000199.1:2649-3927 GCA_964527755.1 uncultured Ottowia sp. | reverse complement strand
GATCGTGTGCAGCCACGGGCCACGCACGCGGATGTCGATCTCGCCGTTGTCCAGCGGCGTGATCGTGACCAGCTTTTCGTTGAGCCGGAACAAACCCAGAAAGTCGATGAAGTCGCTCTTGATGAAACGCAGCGCGCCCATGTAGTCCAACTCGTCGCCGGAAAACCGCAGGCTGCACAGCGAACCAAGCTCGTCCTGGATCTCGCGCACGTACGGGGTGAGTTGCACGCCCGGGGTGCGGCACTTGAACTTGTACTCGACCTGTGCCCCCGGAAACTGATGCAGCACGGCCTGCATCATCGTGAACTTGTACAGGTCGGTATCGAGCAGGCTCTCGATGATCATAGCGGGCTTGTCTTCCTCGTTCTCGCGCCACCGGCGATGCCCGGCAGGATCGCCCGGCGCGCCGCGTGCGCCACACCCAGTGTAGCGGCACGCGCCACCTCGCCGTCACAATGGGCACATGACCGAGGTTTCGATCGCCCGAACCCTGCTCGAACAACTGGGTGCGATCGCCCGGCGGTTGCCCGCACCGCGCGTGCGCCGCCTGCATCTGCCGCCGCGTCCGGCCAGCGACTGCGGTGACGCACGGGCGGACGAGTTCTGCGCGCTGGAACTGGACGACGGCGCGTTCGGTCTGGCTTTCCTGCTGCTCGATGGCAGCGCGCTGCAGGTACTGGCCCACCACGCGAGCGGATCACGGACCCGGCCGGACCCACTGGCCGGAGTCGACCCGTTGCAACTGGCCGCCGGTCTGACCAGCACCGATCCGGTGGCGCGTACCCTCGGGCTGGCGGCGGCCAATGCACTGACCCGGTCGGCCTGGCTCCGTCTGGGTTATGAGCCGCCGCCGGCCGGCAACTCGCTGGGTGAGCTGCAACTCACGGCGAACGATCATCTCGGCATGATCGGCGCCTTCGTGCCGCTGGTGCGCCAGGTGCGACCAAGCCGCGCCAGTCTCACGATCGTCGAACTCGATGCGCACCGGCTCCCGGCATTGCAAGCGGAGTTTCCATGGGCTTGCACCACGCTCGAACGCGACCGGCTCGCCCGCTGCAACAAGGTGATCGGCACTTCGACCATGCTGCTCAACGGGACGCTGGGCGAAATGCTCGCTGCCTGTCCGGCAGCCACCGAATTCGCCGTGATCGGGCCCTCGGCGGGCGCCTGGCCCGACCCGCTGTTCGAGCGCGGCGTGACCCGCTTGGCCGGCACCCTGATCGTCGATGGCGGGGCGTTCACGGAGGCGATGGCGCTCGGGGCGCCCTGGCGCGGCGC
>CAZGOL010000199.1:0-2549 GCA_964527755.1 uncultured Ottowia sp. | reverse complement strand
GGCTCGCGCGGGTTCCAGAACGTGTTGACCGGGGCCGACTCGTCCGCCCAGCCGAGCGACATGCCGCACACCAGTTTCTCGTTCGCTCCAGCGCCCACGTGCGGCAGGATGATCGAGCCGTAGTGGTTCCACGCCGCCTGCGGGCAAGTGTGCAGGCCACGGGCGCGCGCGGCCAGCATGATGGATTGCAGGAACATGCCATAGTCGATCAGCGAGCCCGAGCCCATGATGCGATCGACCGTGAAGATCAGGCCCACCGGCGCGTCGAAGAAGCGGAAATTGCGCCGATGCTGCGCATGCATCTTGTCCTTGTCGCCCTTGTGGATGCCCAGCAGACCATACAGGTTCCAGCCGTTTTCGCGGCGCCGCGCCTGGTACGGGTCGATCCACTGCGGCGGGTAGTAGTCGTACTCTTCACGGTACTGGCTGGCGAGCGATGGATCGTGGTACTGGGCATCGTAGGCGGAACACACTTTCTCGACCAAGCCGTCGCGGCTCGCGCCCTGCAGCACGTACACGCGCCACGGCTGGGCATTGCTGCCCGATGGCGCGCGGCTGGCCACCTGCAGGATGTCGTGCAGCGTCTCGCGTGGCACGGCCCGCGGCGAGAACGCCCGCACGCAATAGCGATTCTCGATCGCCGCATCGACGCTGGCGGGGTCATTGATCGGTGCATCCATCTGGCTCATCGCAAGGACTCCAACACGCTTTTCAGGGAGGGCGGCAGCGGGACTGGCCGCTGCGTCGCGCGATCGACGTAAACATGGACGAAATGGCCGCGCGCCGCCGTGAGTGCAGCGCCAGCGGCAAACAGGCCAACTTCGTAGCGCACGCTCGATCCCCCGAGGTGCGACACGCGGATCCCGGCCTCCACATCCTGCGGAAAAGCCAGTGGCGCGAAATAGTGACATTGCGTCTCGACGACGAAACCGATCACGCCGCCGTGCACGGTATCCAGCGCGCCGTGCTCGATCAGATGGGCATTGACGGCCGTGTCGAACCACGAGTAGTAGACGACGTTGTTGACGTGACCGTACTGATCGTTGTCCATCCAGCGGGTGGTGATGGTGCGAAAGGCGCGGTAACTCTCGCGCGGCTCGGGACGGGGGCGATCGGGTGAACTCATCACTCGCGATTTTGCCAGCAGCGCCCTCGGCGTCGACCCGGCCCCGATCCAGGGCCGGACAGCGAGTTAGATCGCCGCATCTAAAACACGCCCCGATGCGGCAAAAGGGCTTGCCTTCATCCGTGAAAACCCTAAAATTCACCCCATGCTGCGCTGCAACATCAAAGTGTTCGGTTGAAGGCAGCACCGAGAAGTACCCTTGATTCATCATTGCCCTTAGGAGATTTTCATCATGCTGACCCCTGACCAATTCGTCGCTTCCCAGAAAGCCAACCTCGAAACCCTGTACGGCCTGACGTACAAAGTGTTCGAAGGCGTGGAAAAACTGGTCGAACTCAACCTGCAGGCCACCAAGGCCGCGCTGACCGAGTCGCACGAGCACACGCAAGCCCTGCTGTCCGCCAAGGACGCGCAAGAGCTGCTGACCGTGCAAGCCAGCCTGCTGCAGCCGATCGCCGAGAAAGCCGCTGCCTACAGCCGTCACGTGTATGACATCGCGTCGGGCGCCGGCACCGAGTTCAGCAAGGCCTTCGAAAGCAAGGTCGCTGAAGGCCAAGCCCAGTTCGCCAACATGGTGGACAGCGCCGCCAAGAACGCCCCCGCTGGTTCGGACACCGCCTTCACGATGATGAAGAGCGCCGTGGCCGCCGCCAACAACGCGTTCGAATCGGTGCAGAAAGCCGTCAAGCAGGCCACCGACATGGCTGAAGCCAACTTCAACGCCGTTGCCACCAACGCGACCAACGTGGCCAAGACCGCCACGACCGCCGGCAAAAAGCGCTGATCGCCCGCAGACCAGGCCCGATGGAAGGCCTGGTGACTGTGGCGCCGTCGCTTGACCTGCCCAATCAGGTCAAGCGCCCGGCAAAAAAGGCACTCCGACGATCGGCGTGTCTTTTTTGACGGGCGTCGTACCGAAACGACCTCGACCGTTTGTCTCCTCGGATCCTTTCGCAACCTCCTGAGGTTCAGGGATCCCTTCAAGGGCTGATCGCAAGATTGGCCCTTTTTTTATGAACCGGCCACGGCGTGGCCGATGCCCACCAGATGCACGCCGCGCATTTACGTTATTGAACGAGAACGATTCTCGTTTGAGTTATGATGGTTGCCGACCCGCCAGTCCTGCGTTTCTGGCCATCAACGAAAGCATCCGCACCATGAAAAAGCTCTTGATTCTGGTTGCCACCCTGGCCGGCCTGCTGGGCACTGCGGCCCACGCCGAAGAATCCATCAATCTGTATTCCGCACGCCACTACGCGACAGACGAGCAGCTGTACGACGGTTTCACCAAGGCCACCGGCATCAAGATCAATCGCGTCGACGCCGACGACGCCGGCATCATCGCGCGCCTGAAGGCCGAGGGCAGCGCCTCGCCGGCCGACGTGATCCTGCTGGTGGACGCCGCCCGCCTGTGGCGCGGCGA
>CAZGOL010000198.1:0-3943 GCA_964527755.1 uncultured Ottowia sp. | reverse complement strand
TGGTAGGTCTCGGCGGCGCCGACGGCGAAGGTCGGCATCTTGTCGAGGAAGAAGTTCAGGCCGTGGTCGTTGTGCAGGATGACGACGACGTCCGGCTTCTCGCGCGCCAGCCACTCCTGCGCCTTGCCGTAGCCGTCGAAGAAGGGTTTCCAGTACGGGTCCTGCTGCTTCTTGCGGGCCAGCGCGCCGCCGATGGCCGGGACGTGGGATGTGCTGATGCTGCCGATGATTTGTGCCATGTTCATGCTCCTGCCGCGACGAGTTTGTCCTTGAATTGCTGCTTGCTCAGGCCGGTCTGCTGGGCGCCGATGTCCTGCATGTCCAGCCCCAGCATCCCGGCCAGCTTGGCCAGGTGGTAGGGATGGCCCCCGACGTCGATCAGGCGCAACACGTTGCGGCTGCGCACCGCCTCTTTCTGGGCGTCGTTCAGGCCGAAGCGGGTCATGTAGGCTTCCTCGTCGTGGAGGAAAGCGGCCCGGCATTCGGACGAGTTGAAGCTGTAGCACATGCGGTTGAGCGCGTAGCCGATGCGCGCGAGGCTGCCGTCGAACACCTTGGTTCCTTGGATCTGCCGGCGCCGCTCGATGGGCGATTGGGTCATGAGGGTCTCCTGGTTCACTGCGGTCAACGTGCCGCGTGGCGGCACCGGAAATTGACAGCCCGATGGTGCGCGCGCACCGCAGCCGACGGAATGGCAATTTGCCCTTCAAATTTGTACATTTGAAAGATGCGCGCACCCGATCGGTCCACTGCCACGTCTACCCTCACGCCCGCACCGCCCGAGCGCGACCACAGCGTGGTGCCGATCTACAAGCTGTACGGCTACGGCAACGTGTGGACAACGCCCGACCCGCTGTTTTGCGAAACCATCGCCGCGCAGGAAAAACTGCACAACTGGCACGTGGCGCCGCACAAGCACGCCGACCTGCTGCAGATCCTGTTCCTGGAGTCGGGCGAAGTCACGGTGCGGCTGGATTCGATCGAGCAGACGCTGGGGCCGGGCACCCTCGTGCTGGTGCCGCAAATGGTGGTGCACGAGTTCATCTTCCAGCCGGGCTCGGGCGGCTACATCCTGACACTCACCTACGCCTTGCTGCGCGAGCTGTGCGAACGCTTTGGCCTGGGGCTGTGCGCCGCATCCGACCCGGCAACGCTCGTCATCGGGACCTCGCGCGACGACCGGCACCTGGTGCTCACCCTGCACCAACTCGCGCACGAGTACCGCAGCCTGCACAGCGCGCAGCGCGGCCCGTTGCTGGAAACCCTGCTGGCGATCGTGCTGGTGTGGATCCAGCGCCATGGCCGGCCACCCGAAGCGGGAACCACCGGACCCGACCCCGGCAGCCGCCACCTGGCCCGCTACGCCCGCCTGATCGAGGAGCATTTTCGCGCGCACCACCTGGTGAGCTGGTACGCCCAGCGCATCGGCGTGACGCCCACGCACCTCAACACCATCGTGCAGGCGCTGACCGAAAAATCCGCACTGCAGCTCATCCACGATCGCCTGCAGCTCGAAGCGCGCCGCGAGCTGATGTACACCCCGCGCACCATCGGCGTGATCGCCGACTCGCTGGGCTTTGCCGACCCGGGCTATTTCACCCGCTTCTTCAAGCGCCTGGAGGGTGAATCGCCCAAGGACTTCCGCCGCCGGGTGCAGGGCGCCCACCCGACGCCCACCGGCGCCGATGTCCCGACCCGACACGGCTCGCCGACGCAATAACCCTATTGGCTTTCGCAGCCGAACGCGCGCGTATCCTGATGGACGGATCGGCTGCACTTCGAATCCTGTGCCATGACGAGAAAGATTCCCGAACACCACGTGCGCATCAAGCGCGCTTACGTGACGCCCGCCCCGGACGACGGGGCGCGCATCATGATCGACCGCCTGTGGCCGCGCGGGATCAAAAAGGAAGACCTCATGCTCACCGAATGGGACAAGGACCTCTCGCCCAGCGACGAGTTGCGCCACTGGTTCGACCACGATCCCGCGCGTTGGGACGAGTTTCGCCGCCGCTACGCTGCCGAATTGCGGCAACACCAGCCGCGCTTCGACGCCCTGCGCGAGCGCGCACGTGCCGGCGTGGTGACCATCGTCTACGGCGCCCACAACGAGCAGGTGAACAACGCCGTGGCGATGCGCGAGTTCCTGCTGAACCCCGACGGCCTGCACGCCTATGTCTGACCGCTGTCGCCCTCACCATTGAAAACCGGAGAACCCACATGACGCAAAGACTCGACTACGGCAAGGTCGCCCCCGATGGCCTCAAAGCCATGCTCGGCCTGGAAACCTACGCACGCAGCAGCGGCCTGGAGCATTCGCTGCTGGAGCTGGTCAAGACCCGCGTGTCGCAGATCAACGGCTGTGCCTATTGCCTGGACATGCACACCAAGGACGCGCGCGCCGCGGGCGAGAGCGAGCAACGCTTGTACATGCTGGGTGCCTGGCGCGAGGCGGGCAGCATGTACACCCCGCGCGAGCGCGCCGCGCTGGGCTGGGCCGAGGCCGTGACCAAACTGACGAACCAGGAAGTGACCGACGAGGTCTACGGAGAGGCACGCAAGCAGTTCAGCGAGAAGGAATTGGTCGACCTCACGCTGGCCACCATCGCCATCAACGGCTGGAACCGGCTGTCGATTCCCTTCCGGGTGGAAGCCGGTCACTACCAGCCGGCGCAGCGCCACAAGGCCTGAACCGGTCCTGACGGCCCGACAGGAGACACCCCCATGAGCAATCGCATGTACCCGCAAGCCGACGCCGACATCGCCCGCAAGCGCCGCGAGCTGGCGCCCAAGCAACTCGAAGCCTTTCGCGCGTTCAGTGCTGCCTGTTTTGCCGAAGGCGAACTGTCGGCCAAGATGAAGCAGTTGATCGCCGTGGCGGTGGCGCACACCACCCAGTGCCCCTACTGCATCCGCGGCCACACCGAAGGCGCGCTGAAGGCCGGCGCCAGCGAGGCCGAGATCATGGAAGCGATCTGGGTGGCCGCCGAGATGCGCGCCGGTGGCGCCTATGCGCACTCGAACCTGGCGATCGACACGATGGCCGAACACGCCGCCCGGCAGGCCGCCGCCAAGGGTGGCTGAACATTCAGCTCAAAAATGGGCTGCGAGGCACGATGGACGTGCCGAACAAGCTTCTGTTTTGATAGCGTGGTGGAACTGCGAAAGACTCAACCCTAGCGCCCTGCACGCTCGCGCGCGCGGCGCACCTGCCGGCTTTCGGCTGCTCGCGCGACCTCGTCCTGACGCGCCCGCCGCTTGGCGCGCCAGCGTGCCGACACGACCCGACCCACGGCAAAGCTGACCACCGCCGACACCACCAGCACCAGCACGCCCAGCAACGAAAGGTCCAGGCCCGCCATCACTGCACCCGCACGATGTCCTGCGGCTTGAACCCAAGGTCGGCCGCCTTGCCCTTGCGGCCGCGGGCTGCGCGGGCGTTGTTGAGGCTGCGGATTTCCAGCGTCTCCTCACGCGCCTTGCCGCCGCGGCCGATGCCGGTGATGCGCACGTTGCGCACGTACGCCGCGGCGCCAGCGAGGCTGTCCTTGGGCTCGAGCTGGATCAGCATCAAGCCGCGACCGCCCTTGTCCATCACGCGCAGCTCACCGAGCTCGAAGGTCAGGATCCGTCCGCCCACGGAAGCACAGGCCACATGGGTTGCTGCTGCGGTTTCGGGGGCTGCTGCAGCTTGTCCATTGGGCGCAGGAGCCGCAGTTTGTTCAACGCCAAGGATTGCGGGCGACGGCCTGCAGATTCGCTCGCCATCGCCCAGGCTGACGAAGGCCTTGCCCGCGCGCTGGCGCGAGAGCATGTCTCCCACGCGCGCCAAAAAGCCGTAGCCCCCCGAGCTTGAAAGCAGCAGCACGGCGCCCTCCGGCCCCGCAAAATAATGCAGCGCCTCGGTACCCGATTCAAGCTCGATCAGGGTGGTGATCGGCTG
>CAZGOL010000197.1:0-3945 GCA_964527755.1 uncultured Ottowia sp. | reverse complement strand
TGGAGTTCGGCCGCCTGCTGGTGCCACGGCGCCACTGCGCGGGCAGCCGCGAAGCGCAAGGCCACGGCTGGCCGACCGGTTGGCGGGGCGCCACACTCACGATGGTGGGCATCGCCGCCGGGTTTTTCGGCGGCACGCGGCTGGTCAGCGCGCTGCTGCACGAGCCTGTGCAGTTGCCCGCGCGCGACCTGCGCATGGTGCTGGCCGTCACCGTGGCGGCCACCCTCGTGGCCAGCTTTTTCTTCTTCACGCGCAGCCGGCAGGCGGTGCTGCAGATGGCCATCGCGGCCGCCGAGCGCGACGCCAGCGAAGCGCGGCTGGCGCTGCTGCAAAGCCAGCTCGAGCCGCACATGCTGTTCAACACGCTGGCCAACCTGCGCGCGTTGATCGCGGTCGATCCGCCCGCCGCGCAGCGCATGCTGGACCGGCTGGACGGCTACCTGCGCGCCACCCTGGCGGCATCGCGCGCCACCGAGCATCCCCTGGCGGCTGAGTTCGAGCTGCTGGCCGATTACCTGGAACTGATGGCGGTGCGCATGGGTGCGCGCCTGAAACATCGGCTCGACCTGCCCGACGACCTGCGCGCGCTGCCGGTGCCCACGCTGCTGCTGCAGCCGCTGGTCGAAAACGCCATCCGCCACGGACTGGAGCCACGCATCGAAGGGGGCTGCGTCGAGGTCACGGCAGCGCGCGTTGCCGGTCGGCTGGTGCTGTCGGTGCACGACACGGGGGCCGGGTTCGATCCCAACTCAGCGCCGCGCGCCGGCCATTTCGGCCTGGCCCACGTGCGCGAGCGGATCGCCTCGGCCAGCGGCGGGCGCGGCCGCCTCGAGCTGCTGTCCGACCGGCTCGCCGGTACCACGGCGCGCATCACGCTGCCGCTGGCATGAAGCGTCGCGCGTGCACACCGGGCGGCCTGGGGCCGGGCATACTGGACCCCGATGTCCGACGCGCCCCCTCCCCACAGCACCGCCCGCAGCCTGCGCCGCAACACGCTGGCGATCCTGCTGTTCTGGCTGCTCGTCAGCCTCGTGCTGTGGGTCGGCTTCAGCTGGTACCAGGCGCGCCAGCGCGCGGCGCTCCTGCCCTATGTCGAGGCCGGCGGCCAGCTGGTCATCCCGCGCAGCCGGGACGGACACTTCTACGTACCCGGTGAAGTCAACCACGTGCCCGTCACCTTCATGGTCGACACCGGAGCCACCGGCGTGGCCATCAGCGAGTCGCTGGCGCGAACCGCCCAGTTGCCCGATGGCATGCCGATCAGCATCGACACGGCCGGCGGCGAGCGCGCGGCGCACATCGTGCGCAACGTGCCGGTCAAGGCCGGACCGCTGGCGCGCAACGACACCAGCGTGATCGTCGGCGTGCAGGGCGGCGCGGCCAACGCCGCGCTGCTGGGCCAATCGTTCCTGCGCCATTTCGAGGTGGTGATCGATGGCGACCGCATGACGCTGCGACCCCGCTGAACGCCACCCATGCCCACCGCGCTGATCGCCGAAGACGAACCCCTGCTCGCCGCTGCGCTCTCGGGAGAACTGGCGCGCGCCTGGCCCGAGTTGCGCATCGTCGCCACCGTCGGTGACGGTGCCAGCGCCGTGCGCCACGCGCTCGAGCACCAGCCCGACGTGCTGTTCTTCGACATCCGCATGCCCGGCCTCGGCGGCCTGGATGCCGCCGCCGAGTTGGCCGACCGCTGGGACGAGACCCGCGCGGGGCCCCTGCCCGCCCTGGTGTTCGTCACCGCCTACGACCAATACGCCGTGCAGGCCTTCGAGGCGCAGGCGCTGGACTACGTGCTCAAGCCCGTGCAGCCGGCCCGATTGCTGAAAACAGTGCAAAAACTGCGTTCAACCCTTTCGGGACGTGCCGCAACAGCTACAGATCAAATAGCTACCGATGCCGCCCAGGCCGATGCGCTCGCCACCCGGCTGCGCGCGCTGCTGGCAGCCTTCGAGCCACCCGCGCCCGCGCCGTTCGCGCCGCTGCGCCAGCTGGCGGCCAGCACGGCGGGCTCGGGCGGCAGCACCATCCGCATGGTGGCCGTCGACGACGTGCTGTTCCTGCAGGCCACTGACAAATACGTTCGCGTGGTCACCCGCGAGGCCGAGTACCTGCTGCGCACACCGCTCAAGGACCTGCTGGCGCAACTCGACGGCAACGTGTTCTGGCAGATCCACCGCGCCACCGCCGTGCGCGCCGACGCCATCGACACGATACAGCGCGATGAGGCCGGGCGCCTGACGCTCACCCTGCGCGACCACGCGGAGCGACTGGCCGTCAGCCGGCTGTATGCGCATCGCTTCAAAGCGTTGTAGCGCAGGCGGGGACGTCCGCTTGCAACGCAGGCACAAAAAACCCGGCGTGAGCGTCGCACCCGCCCACGTCCGGGTCACAAAATCACACGTTCAGCGGCGCCAGTCGCGATCTCGGTTCCAGTGGCGATGGTGGCGCCAACGATCGCGCTCCCAGTGCCGCGGCGGCGGCCCGTTGTAGTAGCGCGCGGGCCGGTACACCGGCGGCGGACCGTAATACACCGACGGAGGGACGTACACCGGCGCTGGCTGCATGTAGACCGGTGGCGCATACACCACCGGCGGCGGCAGATTGCCCACGCCCAGACTGATGCCCGGTGAACCCACGCCGACCGACCAGTACACGTCGCTGCGTGCCTGCGCGGTGCCGGCGAAACCTGCCGCCCCCAGCGCCAGCACGCCCGCCATCAACCAGCCCTGCATCGATTTCATGGTGCTTCTCCTGTTCGGTGCCTGCGGCAGACCAGCCGCCACATGTCTGCATAAACGGCCCGCGACCAGCCGCCGATGACCGGGTAGTCGTTAAACCCGTATCCGAAAGTAAATAATACCTATGTATTATCTTGATGGCAAGCGATCGGGATCGCCCGGCGCCACAGGAGGTGGCCTGCGCAGCGGGCCACCTAGAATCGGCCCATGTCCAGCGCCCCTTCCGACGACAGCGCCGCCACGGATGGCGCGCGGCCCAGCCACTTCATCCGCCAGGCCATCGAGCACGACCTGCAAGCCGGCACGTACAGCACGCGCCGCTGGGGCGGTAGCCCGGGCGATGGGCCGCACCACCAGGCCGGCGCGCCGGATATGGCCAAAATCCGCACCCGCTTTCCGCCCGAGCCCAACGGCTACCTGCACATCGGCCACGCCAAGAGCATCTGGCTCAACTTCAGCCTGGCGCAAGAGTACGGCGGCGTGTGCCACCTGCGCTTCGACGACACCAACCCCGAGAAGGAAGAGCAGGAATACGTCGACTCGATCCGCGAGATGGTGCACTGGCTGGGCTGGAGCCACGCCTTTGCCGACAACCCGCGCGAGCCCGGCGTGCCCCAGCCGCACGAGTACTTCGCCAGCGACGACTTCGACTTCATGTACCGCGCGGCCGAATATCTGATCGAGGCCGGCCACGCCTATGTGGACGAGCAAACACCCGAGCAGATGCGCGCCGCGCGCGGCGACTTTGGCACGCCCGGCACCGACAGTCCGTTCCGCAGCCGCAGCCCGGCCGAGAACCTGGCGCGCTTTCGTGAAATGCGCGATGGCAGACATGCCGACGGCGCCATGGTGCTGCGCGCCAGGATCGACATGGCCCACCCCAACATCAACCTGCGCGACCCGGCCATATACCGCATCCGCCACGCCACCCACCACCGCACGGGCGATGCCTGGTGCATCTACCCGATGTACACCTACGCCCATCCGGTGGAAGATGCCCTGGAGCAGATCACCCACAGCATCTGCACGCTGGAATTCGAGGACCAGCGCCCCTTCTACGACTGGGTGCTGGAGCGCCTGTGCGAAGGCGGCCTGCTCACCGCCCCGCCGCCGCGCCAGTACGAGTTTGCACGCCTGAACGTCGGCCATGTCATCACCAGCAAGCGCAAGCTGCGCCAGCTGGTCGAAGAAGGCCACGTGTCGG
>CAZGOL010000196.1:0-3965 GCA_964527755.1 uncultured Ottowia sp. | reverse complement strand
AAAAACCCGCAAAGCCAAGGGCCATGCGGGTTTGAGAGACTTCTTGCTATGGGTGGATGGTGCCGGCTGCCGGAATCGAACTGGCGACCTACGCGTTACGAGTGCGTTGCTCTACCAACTGAGCTAAGCCGGCAAATCTCGCAAAGTCTGTCATTATAGTGATCGGCACCCCGTCGATCCCGCCTTGCCACAGCGATCGCCCGGATGCCGAACGAGCACCTAGACTGTGCACACCTGCCCCGCACCACCGATGGAGCGCTCCGGACATGCTGAAACAGGATCATCTGAACGACACCCAGGCACTGCTGGACATCGCCGAGCAGCCGCGGGTGCCTTCGCGACGCCGGGTCATCCGACTGGGCCTGGGCGCGGGTTACGCGGCCGCCACGCTTTCCGCGCTGGCGCAGACTGCCATCAAGACCTCCTCCGATGGCCTGCTCGTGGGCGAAGTCACCATCGACGTGGCGGGATTCAAGATGCCGGCCTACCGCGCGCAGCCGGCCGGCAAGACGGGCCTGCCGGTGGTGCTGGTGCTGTCGGAAATCTTCGGCGTGCACGAATACATTGCCGACATCACGCGGCGCCTGGCGCGCGCGGGCTATCTCGCCATCGCGCCCGAGCTGTTCGTGCGCCAAGGCGACGCGCAAAGCTACGGCGAGATGGCCAGGCTGATGAGCGAAGTCATCTCCAAAGTACCCGACGCGCAGGTGATGGGCGACCTGGACGCGACCGTCGCCTGGGCCGGAACCAATGGCGGCGACACCGACAAGCTGGGCGTGACCGGCTTTTGCTGGGGCGGGCGCGAGACTTGGCTGTACGCGGCGCACAACCCGAAACTGAAGGCTGGGGTGGCTTGGTACGGGCGCCTGGTGGGACAACCAAGCGCGCTCGCACCGACCAACCCGGTCGATCTGGCAGCTCAACTGAAAGCGCCGGTGCTCGGCCTGTACGGAAGCGCCGACACCGGCATCCCCCTTGACACGATCGATACGATGAAAAAGCGACTGGCTGAAGCGGGCGCGCAGGGCAACGCGGCCGCCAAGGCGTCGGAGTTCGTGGTCTATCCCGAAGCACCACACGCGTTTCACGCCGACTACCGACCAAGCTACCGCAAGGACGCTGCCGACGACGGCTGGAAGCGCGCGCTGGAGTGGTTCAAGCAGCATGGCGTGAGCTGACCTCGGCTGCGCCGGCTTCGTTGAAGCCGCCCGCCGGGCGGCTTTTTGCTGGAAACCCATGCGAACCGACGATCCATTTTTCAGTCTTTTTGGCCGATTCGGCCTGTGTGACAAGCCACGCCAGATATGGATTTGATAGCGATTCTGGGTGGCACGCTGATCGCTGGCGTCGGCAGCGTGTGGATCGCCGCGGCCCTGTCGTTCGGCGTGCTGGCACGTTACACGCAGCACATGCTGAGCCTGGCCGCCGGCGCCCTGCTGGCGACTGCCTTCATGAAGCTGCTGCCGGAAGCGTTCGACAGCGGTGTCGAGGTCCACGCCCTCTCCGGCACGCTGCTGGCGGGCCTGGTGTTCTTCTTCCTGCTCGACAAGGCCGAGCTGTGGCACCACGGCCATGAACATCACCCCGCCCTGCCCTCGCTGGACGAAGCCATGACGCGGGCGGAGCACGGCCACGGCCACGCGCACGACCACGCACATCATGCTGAGCACGGGCATCGGTCTGCCGGGACGGCGACCGGCGGCAACTGGGCCGTGCTGGCTGGCGACGGCGTGCATTGCTTTGGCGACGGCGTGCTGATCGCTTCGGCCTTTCTCGCCAGCACGCCACTGGGCTGGACGGCGACGCTGGCGGTGCTGACCCATGAAATCCCCCACCACATGGGTGACCTGGCGGTGCTGCGCCAAGGCAGCCGGGGCAGCCGGCGGGTGGCACTGACCAAGGTGTCACTGGCCGGCGCGGTGACGGCACTCGGTGGCCTGGTCGGCTACGCCCTGGTGGCCAAGCTGGCGGGGACGCTGCCCTATCTGCTGATGGTGGCGTCCAGCAGCTTCATCTACGTCGCGCTGGCCGACCTGATTCCGCAACTTCAAAAGCGGCTGAACGCCCGCGAGACCATGGCGCAGATCGCCTGGCTGGGCCTCGGCATGGCGCTGGTCGCCCTGGTCGGACTGCTGGGCCCTGCGCACTGAAACACCCGTGCCCGGCGCGGTCAGCGCGGCGCGCGTGTCCGGGCAACCGGTGGCGAGCCGGACTCTTGCCAGCCAAGGGCCGCCGAGATTCGGGCACAGGCGGCACGCAGCGCCAGTGCCGGCTCGCTGTCTGGGTCGGCCTGCAGCGACGCCTCTGGACCCACCAGCGTCAGTGCCATCAGCAGGTGTCCGTGCACGTCGAACACCGGCGCGCCCAGTGCGTTGATTCCCGCCGCGTGCTCGCCCTCGACCGTGGTGATGCCGCGCCAGCGAATCTGCTCGCGCAGCAGGACGGGCAAGGCGTCCGAGGGCGGGTCGGCCCACGCGGCGAACACCCGCCCAGTGGCCGACGAGCGCAAGTCGAACAGCGCGCCTTCCACCACCCCGACCGAAACCCCGAGCCCGGGCTGGCAAACGCGGATCGCCGTCACCCCCGCCTCGCCCTGCACCGCCACCAGGCAGGTGTTGCCCTGCGCCTGCGCCAGGCTGCGCGCCTCGGCGCTGGCCAGCGCGATCCAGTCCTGGCGCGCCAGCCAGGTCAACGCCAGGTTGCGCACTGCAGGTCCGATCTCGTACAGGCCGCTGGCCGCCTCCTGCTGCACCCATCCTGCGCGCACCAAGCTGACCAGGTACCGATAGGCCTTGGCTCGATGAAGGCCCGCCAGCCGCGCCAGCTCGGACAGGCCGCAGGCCCGCTCCTGGCGCGCCAGCACGTCGAACAGCTGCAAGCCCAGCTCCACCGACTGGATGCCCACGGCGGTAGCCGCGCGAGGGCCGGCGCCACCGGGCGTCGCCGGGTCTTCTCCATGCGCGTTTCTATTCATGTTCGCCCCGATTACACGATATCCGGTTCAAGAAATCCCGGCGCACCCCATTGGGAGCAACGACTGTCGATGTGCGGCGCGCCAGCGGTCCACGCGCCGCCCACGCCTGCCGTCCGCGCAGGCACCGCCACCGTCACAGGCGGGCGCCGCCGGTGGCGATCGCATCCAAGCCCCTGTTGGTTGCCAGGGAAACCTTGACATCTGAAGAACCTTCGTTGAAAATCCATCGCGTTACTGTTAACGTAACGTTGTTGCATATATCGTAACGCATTCGGAGACTCACTGATGAAAAAGTACATTTCCTTTCCCCTGCGCGAAGGCGTCCATAGCCGCCAGGCGCACTGCGACATTCCCGACGGCCTTTACGAGCGCGAGCACGGCCGCAACGGCTTCTTCGGCCCGGCCAGCCACATCCTGCACAAGCACAAGCCAACCGCCTGGACCAAGTGGGAAGGTCCTTTCGAACTGACCCTGCTTGACCTCAACAAACTGGAAGACAGTGCCCCCTGCCCCTGGAAGGCGCGCCGCTTCATGCACAACGCGCAAACCCAGGTGCACTTCTGGAAGTTCGCCACGTCCATGCCCGATCTGGCGCGCAACGGCGACGGCGACATGATCCTGTTCTTCCACAAGGGTGAGGGCTCGTTCTACTGCGACTATGGCCACATGACGTACCGCGAGGGTGATTACATCAACATCCCGCGCGGCACCTCCTGGCGCCTTGAAACCAAGGTGCGCAACGAAGTGCTCACCATCGAGGCGACCGAAGACCTGTTCGTGCTGCCCGAGCGCGGCATCCTCGGCCACCACGCGCAGTTCGACCTCGCGGTGCTCGACACGCCCAAGATCGACGACGCCTTCAAGGCCCAGTACAGCGACACGCGCGAGACCCGCGTGCGCGCCAAGCGCAGCGGCCAGGTGACCACCGTCACCTTCCCCTACAACTTCCTCGACGCGGTGGGCTGGCACGGCGACTGCGTGCCGGTCAAGC
>CAZGOL010000195.1:0-3980 GCA_964527755.1 uncultured Ottowia sp. | reverse complement strand
TGGGGGGCCATTCATCATGAAGCACGCCCGCATCGCCTGGGCCGGCGCCGTGCACGACGCCATTGAGCAGGAGGGCCAGCTCGAGTTGCGAACCCCCGCCTTCAAGGGTCGGCGCCTGTCCTTCGACGACGTAGTCTGGCTGCCGCCGCTGGCGCCCACGCCCCGTCCGCGCACCGTGCTGGCGCTGGGCCTGAACTACGCCGACCACGCGCGCGAGCTGGCCTTCAAGCCGCCCGAGGAGCCGCTGGCCTTCGCCAAGGGCGCCGCCTCGCTGATCGGCCACCAGGCGTTCACCGTGCGCCCCGATGGCGTGCAGAACATGCACTACGAATGCGAGTTGGCGGTGGTGATCGGCCGTGAATCGAAGAACGTGAAGAAGGCTGACGCATACGACCACGTAGCCGGCTACACCGTGGCCAACGACTACGCCATCCGCGACTACCTGGAGAACTGGTATCGCCCCAACCTGCGCGTGAAAAACCGCGACACCTGTACCCCCATCGGCCCTTGGCTGGTGGACGCGGCGGATGTGCCCGGCCCGATGGCGCTGCGCTTGACGACCCACGTCAACGGCCAGCTGACCCAGCAGGGCACGACCGCCGACATGGTGTTCGACGTGCCCACGCTGATCGAGTATTTCAGCAGCTTCATGACCCTGTACCCCGGCGACGTGATCCTGACCGGCACGCCCGACGGCGTGGTCGATTGCCCGGTGGGCTCCGTCGTGGTGTGCGAGATCGAGCGCATCGGCGCGCTGAAAAACACCCTGGTTTCCGAACCGAATCGAGCCCAAACGCCCGTCTGACCTGCCAGAACAGCTATGAAAATTGATCATCTCATCGACGGCAAGCCCGTCGCCGGCCGCGACTATTTCGAGACCCTAAACCCCGCCACACAGGGCGTGCTGTCCGAAGTTGCGTCCGGTGGCGAGGCCGAGGTGCACGCGGCCGTGGCGGCAGCCAAGGCGGCCTTTCCCAAGTGGGCCGGCCTGCCCGCCACCGAGCGCGCCAAGAAGATGCGCGCGCTGGGTCATCTGATCGCCCAGCACGTGCCCGAGATCGCGCGCACCGAGACCGACGACACCGGCCAGGTGATCGCGCAGACCGGCAAGGCGCTGATCCCGCGCGCGGCCGACAACTTCGACTACTTCGCCGAGATGTGCGTGCGCGTGGACGGCCACACCTACCCCACGCCCACGCACCTGAACTACACGCTGTTCCACCCGGTGGGCGTGTGCGCGCTGATCAGCCCCTGGAACGTGCCCTTCATGACGGCGACGTGGAAGGTCGCGCCCTGCCTGGCCTTCGGCAACACGGCGGTGCTGAAGATGAGCGAGCTGAGCCCGCTGACGGCCGCGCGCCTGGGCGAGCTGGCGCTGGAGGCGGGCATTCCGGCCGGCGTGTTCAACATCGTGCACGGCTTTGGCAAGGAGGCGGGCGAGCCGCTGTGCGCCCACCCCGACGTGCGCGCCATCAGCTTCACCGGCTCCACGGCCACGGGCAACCGCATCGTCAAGACCGCGGGACTGAAAAAATTCAGCATGGAGCTGGGCGGCAAGAGTCCGTTCGTGATCTTTGACGACGCCGACCTCGATCGCGCGCTGGATGCCGCCGTGTTCATGATCTTCAGCAACAACGGCGAGCGCTGCACGGCGGGCAGCCGCATCCTGGTGCAGCAGAGCATCTACGCCGACTTCGTGGCGAAGTTCGCCGAGCGCGCCAAAAAAATCATCGTCGGCGATCCGCAGGACGAGGCCACCATCGTCGGCCCCATGATCAGCAAAAACCACCTGGCCAAGGTGCGGCACTACATCGAGCTGGGGCCCAGGGAAGGCGCCACCCTGCTGTGCGGCGGCGTCGACCGCCCGGCCTATGCGCCCGAGCTGGCCGCACACGTCAAGCACGGCAACTTCATCTGGCCCACGGTGTTCGCCGACGTCGACAACCGCATGCAGATCGCGCAGGAAGAAATCTTTGGCCCCGTGGCCTGCCTGATCCCGTTCAAGGACGAGGCACACGCGATCGAGCTGGCCAACGACATCCAGTACGGCCTGTCCAGCTACGTGTGGAGCGAGAACATCGGCCGCGCGCACCGCGTGGCCGCCGCCATCGAAGCGGGCATGTGCTTTGTCAACAGCCAGAACGTGCGCGATCTGCGCCAGCCCTTCGGCGGCACCAAGGCCAGCGGCACCGGCCGCGAGGGCGGCACCTGGAGCTACGAGGTTTTTCTGGAGCCCAAGAACATCGCGGTGTCGCTGGGCAGTCATCACATCCCGCACTGGGGCACTTGAAATGCAACGTCGTCAACTCATGCAAGCCGCCGCGGCGGCCACGTTCTTTCCGCTGGCCGCGCGCGCCCAGGCCTGGCCCGCCAAGCCGCTGCGCTGGGTGGTGCCCTTTCCGCCCGGCGGCACCACCGACTACGTCACGCGCCTGGTGGCGGCCGAGCTGGGCAAGTCGCTGGGCCAGACCGTGGTGGTCGAAAACCGCCCCGGCGCCGGCACCGTGATCGGCGTGGACAACGTGGCCAAGTCGGCGCCCGATGGCTACAGCTTCGTCACCGTCGCCAACAGCTTTTGCGTCAACCAGACCCTGGTCAAGAAGCTGCCCTACGACAGCACGCGCGATCTGCGCCCGGTGGCGCTGATGGGCCTGTCCGAGCACGTGCTGGCCACGCACCCCGGCAGCGGTCTGAAGACTGTGGCCGACATTGCCGCGCAGTACAAGGCCGGCAAGCCGCTGTCCTACGCCTCGTTTGGCAACGGCACCTCGGCGCACCTGGCCGGGGAGATGCTCAAGACCGCGCTGAATGCGCCGGGCATCGTGCACGTGCCCTACAAAGGCCAGGCCCCCGCGCTGGCCGATCTGCTGGGTGGGCAGGTGTCGATGATGTTCGGCAACTGGCCCGAGTTTCGCAGCCATGTGGGCTCGGGCAAGCTGGTGGCCATCGGCATGGCCACGGCCCAGCGCTCGCAATACGCGCCCGACATTCCCACCCTGGCCGAGCAGGGCGCCAAGGTCGAATCCAACTCCTGGAACGGCATGCTGGCCCCCGCCGGCGTACCCGACGACATCGTGCAGCGCGTGAATGCGGCGGTCAACCAGGCCCTGCGCGCGCCCGCCGTGGCCGAGGCGCTGCACAAGGGCGGCATCGCCGACAAGTCCGGCACGCCGGCGCAGTTTGGCGCCTTCATCCAGAGCGAGATCGAGCGCTATGCGCAAGTGATCCGCCAGGCCGGCATCACCGTCGAAAATTGACGCAACCGCCAGCACGAGGCTGCAAGCTGACCGATGATCGCGCTCGATCCGCATGATTCGCATCGAAGGAGACCGTGCATGTCGCTGTCGACCGTTTTTCGTTTCGCCTCGAGGAGGATCCCATGAACCCTGGCAAGCTGACCGCCGCTGTCGTGCAGAACTCGTCCGTGCTGCTCGACACCCCCGCCACCGTCGAGCGCGCCCTGGCGCTGATGAGCGAGGCCGCCCGCCAGGGCGCGCAGCTCGTCGTGTTTCCGGAGGCCTTCATCGGCGGCTACCCCAAGGGGGCGGATTTCCACATCTACATCGGCGGACGTACGCCCCAGGGGCGTGCCGAGTACAAGCACTACTACGACGCCGCCGTGAGCGTGGATGGGCCCGAATTGGCGCAGATGGCCGAAGCCTGCGCGCGCCTGCGCCTGTACGTGGTGGTTGGCGTGATCGAGCGTGACGGCGGCACCTTGCATTGCACCGCCGTCTACCTCGGGCCGGAGGGTCGGGTGATCGGCAAGCACCGCAAGCTGATGCCCACGGCGCTCGAGCGCCTGGTCTGGGGCTTTGGCGACGGCTCAACGCTGCGCGCCATCGACACGCCCTGGGGCAGGCTGGGCGCGGTCATCTGCTGGGAGAACTACATGCCCATGCTGCGCATGGCGATGTACCAGCAGCGCGTGGCGATCTACTGCGCGCCCACCGCCGACGACCGCGACACATGGCAGTCGA
>CAZGOL010000194.1:0-3984 GCA_964527755.1 uncultured Ottowia sp. | reverse complement strand
GCGATCATCTGCCGCACCGCCGCGCGCGAGGTCAGAAAACCGCCGTCCAGGTGCACGGCCAGCAGCTTCTTCCAGTCGGAAAACTTGAAGTCCTCGATCGGCGCGACGATCTGGATGCCGGCGTTGCTGACCAGGATGTCCACCGCGCCCAGGGCTTTTTGCACCTGCGCGAAACCGGCGTCCACCGCAGCCTCGTCGGTCACGTCCATGACGATGGCCAGGGTCTTGACGCCTTTCTTGGCAATGGCGTCGGCGGTGGCTTGTGCGTCGGCCAGTCGCAGGTCGGCGATCACGATGTTGGCGCCGGCGTCGGCATAGACCTCGGCAATGCGCTTGCCCAGGCCGCTGGCGGCGCCGGTGACCAGGGCGGTCTTGCCTTTGAGGCTGAGGGTGGTGCTGGCTTGCACTTGGGGGGTGGTCATGGTGTTTCTCCGGTCATTTCAATCATAAAATTCGCTGCCAGCGCTTGTCTGACTTGCCGTAGCAGCTATCAAATCAATACTGATCAAGATGGGTGACGGGCCGCTTTGCCGTCGGTCAGATAGTCATGAACCACCTCGCCCAGGCCCAGCGTGAGATCGGTGAGGATGTGCACCGCGCCCACCACCTCCAGCACCGGCAGGCACGCCACCGGGGCCAGGGCGTGCTCGAACAGCTGCAGCGCCGCGGGGCCCTGCCAGGCGCCCTTGATGGTCACGTCCTGGCAGTGGTAGCGCACCAACTCGCACACGCGCGGCGTGCAGTCCACGTGCGGAATGATCTTGAGCAGGTAGTTGGCGCCCGTCACCGCGGCCAGTGCCTGGTCGTGGTCGAACGGGCGATGCTTGTAGCCCATGGTGCCGGTGGCCACGCGCACGTCACCGTAGTCGAGCGTGCCGACCAGCACGTCGGTGTCCACCCGCAGGCTGGGCGCGGCGAGCTTCTTGGGAAAGCCCCAGATCTCGCGCCCGCCGGCGATCGGTGCGTCGTCGTTCAGGAACATGTTGTGCGAGTAGGTGCCCGGCGCGCCCTTGAAGGTGACGGGGATCACCTGCCCCGACTCGGTGTAGTCGCCAAAGCCGGTGGAGTCGGGCATGCGGATGAATTCCATCTTCACGATGGCGCCCGGCGCCGGCTTGAGCGGCGCCGGCACCACCGCCTCCAGCAGGTGCGGGTCGGTGCGGTAGCTGATCACCATGAACTCGCGGTTGATGAAGCGATACGGCCCGCGCGGGTAGATCGGGCTGGTCAGCGGCATGGCCCAGGCCTGGGCGCGCACTTCGGAGATGTTCATGGTGTCTTCTTCGGTGTTCTGGTGGATGGCACTCGACGCGCCATCGACGCGTCGGGTTGATGATCGAGCACGCGAAACTCGCCTGGTCGCGGCGCGCCCTGGTGCGCCAGCAGTTGCAGCGACGCGTTCATGTCGGTGCTGCCGGCCTGCCAGTGTTCGGTCATCGACAGGTGCGAAAACTCGTAGTCCTTGGTCTGCGTCTCGTAGCTTTTGCGGCGGTGGATCACGTGCACCAGCGTGACCGGCGGGTCGTTGGTGCCAGCCAGCAACTCGCGCACCGCGGCGCTGTCCTGCTGTTTCGCCGGCAGCATTTCGGCCAGGCGATGCAGGCGCCGGTGCAGTTGATGGCGCTCGCGCGCCAAATCGCTCACCAGCCGCGTGCGGCTGGAGTAGCGGATGTCCTTCTCGCGCTCGGCGGCGTCGGCCAGCGTTTCGGGCAGCGGGCCGCGCGCGCTGAACAGGTCGATCTGGAAGATGGTGACCGGGTGCTGCTGGTGGCCGTGCACGTGCTCCATAACGTGCGCCAGCGGCGTGTTGGACACCAGCCCGCCGTCCCAATACCAGCGCTCGCCGATCTGCACCGCGCCGAAGCCCGGCGGCAACGCGCCGCTGGCCATGACGTGCTCGGGGCCGATGCGCTCCTGCCGGTTGTCGAAGTAGGTGAAGTTGCCGCTCTCGACCCCGACGGCACCGACCGAAAAACGCATCGGACCATCGTTGAGTCGGTCGAAATCGACCAACTCCGCCAGCGTTTCGCGCAACGGCGCCGTGTCATACCAACTGGCCGGCGGATGCGGCAGCCACGCCACCCAGGGCCGCGGCGTGAAAAAGCCCGGCACGCCGACGGTGGCGCCCCACAGCGCCATCGCGTTGTCCCACCAGCCGCGCACCGGCGCCAGCAACTCGTTGGTCGGCCGCACCGGCAACGCCAGACTGACGCGCTCCCAGAACGTGCGCAGCCGCCCCACGCGCCGCTCGGGCGGGTTGCCGGCGATCAGCGCCGCGTTGATGGCGCCGATCGAAATGCCGGCCACCCAGTCGAGCCCTCGTTCGCGCGTAGCCAGCGCCTCGTAGGCGCCGGCCTGATATGCCCCCAGCGCGCCGCCACCCTGCAGCACCAGCGCCGTCATCGGCTGGGTGGGTGCGCGGGTGGTGCGGGTGCCCGGCATTGCAATCACTCCTTCCATGTGCGCCGCGCGGTCACACCAGCCAGTGGAAGTTGGAGTCCAGACCTTTCGGTCCGATGTGGATGGTGCGCGTGAGTGTGTCGCCCTTGTAACTTGCCGTGACGTGGTACTCACCCTGCGGCAGTTGCACGTAGGTCATCGGGCCGGCGTCGCGCAAGCGCAGCACGGCCTGGCCGTGCGCGTCGAACACCTTGAGTCGCACGCCGGCAATGAACTCGTTGTTCGACTTGTCGGAGAACGTCATGCGCAGCGGCCAGTTGTGCGCGTCCTTGTGCATGCTCACCTGTTCGCCGTGGCCGATGCCGCCGTTCAGATACACGGTGCCGGGGACGATGTCAAACAGCGTGATGTCTTCCACCACCACCGGATTGCTGGCGCCCGCAGGCGCGGCCGTCTTGGCGGCGGGCGCCGTGGCGGTTGGCGCGCCAGCGGTCGCGCCGGCAGCCCAGCTCGGGGTCGACAGCGCGCCGCCCAGCGTCAGGGCAGCCAGCAGCGCGGCAGTGCGCACGGCGTTGCGTTTGAAGTTCAGCGTGGTCATGATGGGCTCCTTGATCCTGCGCCTTCGGGGATGCCTGCGAAGGGTTCGTGCGTCGATGACGGAATGTCATCAGGCATGCAGCGCATCATGGGCGTGCAAACGCCCGGGCAACAGTGCCGCACGTCACGACTTGCGATGACGCCGGTCACTTTTCGCGGGGGACTGCGGGGCGCTGGTCGCCCCGCGCGCTCAGGAGCGGCTGCCGAGGGGCGTGCGCCGGCGGAACATGCCCCAGCCGTCCATCATCAGCACCTGCTCGCCATGCTGATTGAACATCTCCCACAGGCTGCGCACCATGCCGACCTGCGGGCGCGAATTCATCGGCCGCGTCTCGAGCACGCGCTGGCGCAGCGTGAGGGTGTCGCCCGGGTATACCGGCTTGAGCCACTTGATCTGCTCGAGGCCGGGCGAGCCCAGGCTGGCCGAGTCATTCAGGAAGCCGCGCACCATCAGTCCCATCGCCATGCTGCAGGTGTGCCAGCCGCTGGCCGCGAGCCTGCCGAACATCGAGTGCGCGGCCGCGGCGTCGTCCAGGTGAAAGGGCTGCGGGTCGTAGCGGCGCGCGAAGGCCAGCACCTCCTCGCGTTCGACCGCGACGCTGCCCAGCTCGATGGTCTGGCCCGTGTGCAGGTCTTCCCAGAAGTAGCGGGGCGCGGCGGGTTGGGTGGCGTTGGTGTCGGGCATGCTGGTGACCTCGGTGGCGCGGGGTGCTGCCTGGCCGCGCGTGCACGGCAGCGCCCGCTCTGCTAAAAAACGCTTCGGGGCCGACCGCCCCTGCACTGCCCCATTATTGAGGAGATGTCCATGGCGCGCGCGATCGACTACTACTTTGCCCCCCAGAGCCCGTGGGCCTACCTGGGGCACGCGCGCTTCGTGCAGTTGCTGCGCGCCAGCCGCCGCCCGGTGCGGGTGCTGCCGGTCGACTACGGGCGCATCTTCCCGCTGTCGGGCGGCCTGCCGTTGCCGCAGCGCGCGCCGCAGCGCCA
>CAZGOL010000193.1:0-4008 GCA_964527755.1 uncultured Ottowia sp. | reverse complement strand
GCACCCTGCTGCTGACCTTCTTCTACCGGCAGATGCCCGAACTGGTCGAGCGCGGACACATCTACATCGCGCAACCGCCGCTGTACAAGGTCAAGGCCGGCAAGGAAGAGCTGTACCTGAAGGACAACGCCGCGCTGGACGCCTTCCTGCTGCGGGTGGCGCTCAAGGACGCCGTGCTGCATACCGGCGGCGACACGCCGCAGCAGCTCAGCGGCGACACGCTGGGCGAGCTGGCCCGCAAGCATCAGCTCGCCGAGGGCGTGATCGAGCGCCTGTCGGCCTTCATGGACGAGGAGGCGCTGCGCGCCATCGCCGAGGGCGTACCGCTCGATCTGGCCAGTATCGAGTCTGCGCACGTCAGTGCCCGCGCGCTGCAGGAGCACCTGCACGCCCAGCAGGGCAACGGCAGCGCGCCCGAGGTCACGGGTGAGCTCGACGTCCGCACCGGCAAGCCGTTGCTGCGCATTCGTCGGCGCCACCACGGCAACATCCGCGCCAGCATCATCACGCCCGACTTCCTGCACAGCGCCGACCACGCGGCGCTGGCGGGTGCGGCCCAAACCTTCAAGGGTTTGCTGGGAGCAGGTGCGCGCGTCACGCGCGGCGAGGGCGAACGCCAGCGCGAGCAAACCGTGGCCAGCTTTCGCGACGCCATGGGCTGGCTGATCGGGGAGGCCGAGCGCACCACCACGCGCCAGCGCTACAAGGGCCTGGGCGAGATGAACCCCGAGCAGCTGTGGGAAACCACCATGGACCCGGATACCCGGCGCCTGCTGCGCGTGCACATAGACGACGCCATCGAAGCCGACCGCGTGTTCACCACGTTGATGGGCGACGAGGTGGAGCCGAGGCGGGCGTTCATCGAGACGAATGCGCTGAGAGCGGGCAACATCGACGTGTAACGCCGCAGGGCGCTTCATCGTCGACGCCCCTTGGCGCGCCAGGACAGCAAGGCAGCGAATGACACGCATCAAGATCTGCTGCATCAGCTCCGCCGATGAGGCGGCACTCGCCGTGCGCTGTGGCGCGTCCGCGCTTGGGCTGGTATCGGAAATGCCAAGTGGGCCGGGGGTTATTTCGGAGGCTCGAATTGCACAGATCGCAGCCACGGTGCCACCGCCGGTGGCCACGTTCCTTCTCACGAGCCGAACCGATCCAGCGGAAATTGCAGCGCAGCACCGCCGCTGTCGCACCACCACGGTTCAACTGTGCGATAGCCTGCCCAAAGGCGGACATGCGGCGCTGCGCGCACTGCTTCCGGGCATTTCTCTCGTTCAGGTGGTTCACGTGGCCGACCAGTCGTCAGTGGAGGAAGCCGTGTCGGCGGCCGATGACGTCGACGCGCTGCTTCTCGATTCGGGCAATCAGAACCTCGCGGTCAAAGAGCTTGGCGGCACGGGTCGCACACACGATTGGTCCCTGAGCGCTCAGATCGTGGCGGGGTCATCCGTCCCAGTTTTTCTCGCGGGCGGATTGCGAGCCGAGAACGTCGGTGAGGCCATCCGCTCGGTTCGACCGTTTGGACTGGATCTGTGCACGAGCGTGCGGATCGATGGACACCTGGATGAAGAGAAGCTTCGCCAGTTCATGGCGGCAGTAGAGGCTGCCGGTGGCTGAGCAGAGGCGAGACAGACCCGCGCAATGCCCGGGCACACCTGGAGGACTGAACATGCATGCCATCTGGCAATCGCGCGGCTGGTGCCGCTGGGCCGCGATGCTGACAATCGCAGGCGCGGTCGGCTTGCCGGGGTGTGGTGGCGGCTCCGATGCGCCCACGCAACCCGCGCCGCCCACGGCTCCGCCCACGACGCCGCCGCCCACTACCCCTCCATCGGGCGGCGCCACCTACGGCAACCTGCAAGCCGCCTCGCTGGGCCCGGGCGCCAGCCTGAACGGCGCGCTGCCGTTCCCGGCCGACAACGCCTGGAACACGGACGTTTCGGCAGCGCCGGTCGATCCCAATTCGGACGCACTGATCGCCAGCATCGGGCTCGCGCGCGGACTGCACCCGGACTTTGGCGCGGGTTTGTGGGAAGGCATGCCGATCGGCATTCCCTACGTGGTGGTGGGTGCGGGCCAGCCGCGGGTCAAGATCACCTTCACCGACTGGGGTGACGAAAGCGACCCGGGACCCTACCCGGTGCCGCGCAACGCGCCGATCGAGGGGCAGCGCGCCGATGGTGGTTCGTTCGGCGGCGACCGCCACGTGCTGGTGATCGATCGCGACGCCAACCGGCTGTACGAGTTGGCCAACGCCTACCCGCAAGCCGACGGCAGCTGGCTGGCCAGCGTCGGCGCGGTGTTTCACCTGGACAGCAGCCAGGTGCGCCCGGGGGGTCGGCCCGGCTGGACCAGTGCCGACGCGGCAGGACTGCCGATCTTTCCGGGGCTGGCGCGCTACGACGAGGCAGCGACAGGCGTGATCCGCCATGCCCTGCGCTTCACCGTCAACAAGACGCGACAGGCCTACGTTCCACCGGCCACGCACTGGGCCTCGCGCGACACCAACGCCGACCTGCCGCCCATGGGCATGCGGGTGCGGCTGAAGGCGGGCTTCGCGATCCCGCCGGGTTTCAGCACCGAGTCGCGCGCGATTCTGCAGGCGCTCAAGACTTATGGCATGTTCGTGGCCGACAACGGTTCGAGCTGGTTCATCACCGGCGCGCCGGACGAACGCTGGAACAACGACGCGCTGCTGCGCGAGCTGGGCAGCGTCAAGGGCGCGGACTTCGAAGTGGTGCGCATGCAGGGGGTGGTGACGCCCTGAAGCGACCCCGCGTTGCAGGGCACTTGCACCCGCTCCCTGCAGCGCTAAAGCCTGGCTGCAAAGACAAGCAACGCGGCGCACGCGTCCAACCGCCGTCTCCAGGTTCAATCGCGCTCTTCACGGAGAGCTTGCTCGCCATTCGATCCGGAGACTGCGGTTGCATTGTTGAAGCCGGTTGCGGGCACGATGCACGGGCGCTGACGCGCGAGGCTGGCGGGCAAGGCGTTAGAGTCGCAGCTTCATCGCATGCCGGGGACGGCACGCACCAACACCACTGCCAAGGCACCCCATGCCCATCACCAAAGACACCGCCGTCACCCTCGTCTACAAGATCACCGACGCCGCCAGCGGCAAGCTGCTGGAGTCGGGCACCACGGCCTACCTGCATGGCGGCTACGGGGGCCTGTTCCCCAAGGTGGAAGCCGCGCTGGATGGGCACGACGTAGGGCACCAAGTCAGCCTGGAGCTGATGCCACCCGATGCGTTCGGGGTGCTCGACGAGGCGCTGGTGCGCACCATTCCCAAGAGCGAATTTCCGCCTGGCGTGAAGGTGGGCGGTCAGTTGCAGATCGAAGGACCGAACGGCCCGCAGGCCTACAACGTCGTCAAGATCAAGGGACCGGTGGTGCACCTGGACGGCAATCACCCACTGGCCGGCTACACGCTGCGCGTGGCAGCCACCGTCAAGCACGTGCGCCCCGCCTCCGCCGAAGAGCTCGCGCATCGCCACGTGCATGGCGCGCATGGCCATCATCACTGATTCAGCTATTTATTTGATAGCTGTTCTGGCAGGTCCAGATAGCTCTGGAACCTGATTTTCATCACAATCTGGCGCACGGGGCGATCACCGATGCCGGCTGCATCCGCACCCACCCTCTCCACGCGCCGCGCCTGGGGCATGCTGCTGGCGCTGGCGTGCGCCTTCGTGCTCAGCCAGGCGTTTCGCTCGCTGGCGGCCATCATGGGCCCGCCCCTGCAGGGCGAACTGCACCTGGACGCCAGCCAGTTGGGCAACTGGTCGGCGGCGTACCACTTCGCCTTTGGCGTGATGCAGGTGGCGATGGGCGTTTCGCTCGATCTGTGGGGCGTGCGCCGCACAATCCTGCTGGCCTTTCCGCTGGCCGCGGCGGGCGCGCTGCTGTGCGCCCAGGCCGACAGCTACGCGATGCTGATGGCCGGGCAACTGCTGATCGGCACCGGCTGCGCGCCGGCCTTCCTGGTGTGCATCGTGTTCACCAGCC
>CAZGOL010000192.1:0-4012 GCA_964527755.1 uncultured Ottowia sp. | reverse complement strand
CCCTTGCCGCCGCCCTGCATCTGGCGCATGAAGTAGATCCACACGCCGATGAGCAGCAACATGGGGCCCCAGCTCACGAGCAGCGTCATCAAGAGCGAGCCTTCCTCGCGCGGCTTGACATCGAACTTGACGTCGTGATTGATCAGGTCGCCCACCAGGCCCCGGTCGAGGTAGGTGGCCTGGGTGCGCACGCGGCGGTCGTCGTTCATGACGGCCACGATGTCGGTGCCGCCCTGCCCTTCCTGGATGGTGGCGCTCTTGACCCGGTTGTTGCGCACCTGCTCCAGGAAATCGGAGTACGCCATGTGGCTGGTGCCGGGCACGCGGCTGCCATCGAACTGCTTGAACACAGTGAACAACACCATGGCAATCACCATCCAGATGGCGATCTTGGAAAACCACTGATTATTCAAAGCCTTGCGCTCCGGTCAGAAAAAAGTCCGCCCATGGCGGGCAGATGGGGTTCATTGTAGGGGTTTCAACCCGCGACGACCGCCGGCGGGTCGCCTCTCGTGCAGGATGGAATGCACGCGTTTGCGTGCGTTTTCGCACGCCAGATGGCCCCATCGGCCGCCGCGCTACCGCGTCAGTCGGCGGCGCGGACTGCCGATGGTCCCTGTTTCGGACCCCCTCCGACCAGAAAGGTTTCGGCCGAACGGCTGCGCGATGCCTTGGGCTTGATCGGCTTGACCACCCGGAAACGCTCCTTGAACAGTCTGACCAGCTGGCTGTAGCCGCTCCCGTGAAAGAGCTTGACCACGAGCGCGCCTTCGGGTTTGAGGTGCCGCTCGGCGAAGTCGACCGCCAGCTCCACCAGGTGACTGATGCGCGCGGCGTCGCTCGATTCGACACCCGACAGATTGGGCGCCATGTCCGATACGACCAGATCCACCGGTTGTCCGCCCAGCGCCTCGTCCAGGCGCGCGATGACATCCTCGTCGCGGAAATCGCCCTGCAGGAACACCACGCCCTCGACCGGTTCCATCGGCAGGATATCCAGCGCCACGATGGTCCCATCCAGCGCACCGACGGCGGCGCCACCCGGCGCCAGGCGCCGGCGCAGGTACTGACTCCAGGCGCCGGGCGCGCTGCCCAGATCGACCACCCGCATGCCCGGCCTGACCAAACCCAGCGCCCTGTCGATTTCCTCAAGCTTGTAGGCCGCCCGCGCCCGGTAGCCTTCACGTTGCGCCAGCTTGACGTAGGGGTCGTTGACATGGTCGGTCAGCCAAGCCTTGTCAACCTTATTGCTCTTGGTTCGAACCTTCATCCCGCCATTGTCCTTCGCGGCCGGGTGCCGGACCGCCCAGGCGGCTGGATGCCGATAATCGCCCCATGTCGCAAATCGAACTCACCCCCGCTCAACGCAAGACCCACCGCGCCCAGGCGCATCACCTGGATCCGGTGGTCATGATCGGCGCCGGGGGCCTGACGGAAGCGGTCCTCAAGGAAGCTAACGCCGCTCTGCAAGCCCATGAGCTGATCAAGATACGGGTGCTGGAAGGTGAACATCAGGCTCGCGAGGCGCTCTTGCGCGAATTGGCCGACGGCCTGGGCGCGGCAGCGGTGCAACACATCGGCAAGCTGCTGGTGCTCTGGCGGCCCCGGTCGGACCAACCCAGGGACCGGATCGCAGACGAAGATCGCCGCCCGGGCCCGAAGGACATCAAGGTCATCAAGCACAGCAAGCGCGGCGGCCAGCGACCGGAAGTCAAGGTCGTGCGCGTGCTCGGCAACCAGCGGCTCACGCCGGGGGGCAAGCTGAAAAAGGCGCAGCCGCGGCAAAAATCGATCAAGAAAAATCGCGCCGATTGACCGGCCTGGAACTACGATATCGATAGCTGCTTCGGCTTGACTGCCAATCCACCGGACCGGTTTTTGCCAACAAACCGACCTTCGGGGCGGCCCGTCAGTGCGGCACACCGTTGCCCACCCCGGCAAGCGGGCGACCCATCAGCCGCGTCAGGATGGCCAGTGGGCTGGCCTGCGGGTCCACCTCGCGGCCCGGTGGCAAGTGCAGCGTCTGCTCCATCATGAACTGGCCGCTCATCACGGCATGCGTGGCCTGGTCGGAGAAGCACACCCAGACGCTGCCGGCGGCAAAGGGCATGGTCAATTGCGTCCCACTCTTCTGGTAGTGCTCGTCGCGCTTCATCAGATCGTGCAGTTGCAGCATCAGATGGTCGTACTCGCTGCGCAGCGACTTGGTGACATGCAGCGCGTTCAGGACCCGAGCCTGCCACGGCTGGTACGGCTTGGCGCTCGGCAGAAACTGGCGGGCCACCGCCTCGAACGAATCGCCAACGCGCCACACGCGCGGTTCGCCGTGGGGGTTGACATTGGCGAACACGCGAAGGATGCGCTCGCCGTGGTTGGGGCGCGTCGGAAAGGCATCGACGTGCATGCGCTGATCATCGGCGCGCACCGACTGCGCCCGCGTTTGCACCTGCCGCGGCCGAAAACTGGTGGGTGCCACGCGCAGCAGATCACGGTACTCGGGCAGCAAACCCTCGATCAGCTGCAGGGCCTGTCGGCGAAAGCGGCCGATCATCGCCGTCAGGGCCTGCTGCTCCGCGCGGTCGCCACCCGCTCCCTTGAGCACCCCATCGGCTCCCAGGCTGACGTTGCGCGCGCCGGTCTTGAGCATGTCCTCGCGAAGCAGCACGCGTTCCGCGGGCTGCACTTCGAACGCCAGATGCGGGAAATACAGCACCTTGCCCGCCTCCACGGCGGCCGTCCACTGTGGCTGGTTGTGTGCCGCGCTCCAATCGGCCAGGTTGATCTCGACGATCTGCTCACCCATGGGGTTCACCTCCGGTCCGCCGCGCCCACGCGCCACAACGCCGCGCCGGCCAGCAGCCATTGCACGACAAACAGGGCGGTGCCGGTCGCGTGCCAGAGGTGCCAGCCACTGCCGCGGGCAATGATGCGCGGGGCGATGGCAAACTCGATCAGCAGCGCGGCCAGCATGCCAGCCACCACGCAAAACAGCGTGGCGCGTGCAGCGCCATCGCCACTGCGTCGCTTGAGCAGCAGCAACAGGACCATGCCGCACCCCAGCGAAAGCCAGGTCTGCACGGTGAACAGTCGCGCCGCCATGCCCGCCGCCAGTGCCTTGGTGGGCAACTGCACGAACAGCAACGGCACGACGAAACCGATGACTGCCGACAGCGCGCCCCACCAGAGCGCTGCGGCCAACAGGGCCAGCCGGGCTGCCATCGTCGCCGTCCTCAGGCGTAACGCACCGCGATGATCTCGTAGTGCCGCGCGCCGCCGGGCGCCTGCACCTCGGCGGTGTCGCCCTCTTCCTTGCCGATCAGCGCGCGGCCGATGGGGCTGCCGACGTTGATCAGACCCCGCTTCAGGTCGGCCTCGTCCTCGCCCACGATCTGGTAGGTGACCTGCTCACCGCTGGCTTCTTCCTCCAGCTCGACGGTGGCACCAAATACCACGCGTCCGCCGGCATTCAGCGTGGCGGGGTCGATGACCTGCGCGGCGGCCAGCTTGCCCTCGATTTCCTTGATGCGGCCCTCGATGAAGCCCTGGCGGTCCTTGGCGGCGTCGTACTCCGCGTTCTCGCTCAGATCGCCATGCGAGCGAGCCTCCGCAATGGCGGCGATCACGGCCGGACGGTCCTGCGTCTTCAAGCGCTGCAGTTCAGCTTTGAGCAGTTCGGCACCGCGCTTGGTGATGGGAAGGGTAGCCATGTAAAAGTAACCGCGCATGCATCAATTTGAAAAACATGAAGCCATCCGGTCGCAACCCGATGGCTTCATTTGCTAGCCGGTATTTTAGCGGGCAATGCACTTGGAACCACTCGCCAACACACCCGATCGCCGCACCCGTCATTGAAGGGGGAAATCCTGGGCGGCCTGGAGTTCGCCACCCGCCTCGCCGGCGCCAGGCTGAACGTGTTGCCCCACCACACCGAGTGCGGCGCCATCAAGGGCGCCATCGACGGCGTCAAGCTGGGACAACCTGACCGGTCTGCTGACCAAGATCCGCCCTGCCC
>CAZGOL010000191.1:0-4026 GCA_964527755.1 uncultured Ottowia sp. | reverse complement strand
TTAGTTGACTTTCAAAATATTCATATCTAAACTAAATTGTCGCTCCGAAAAATCGAAACGCGAGCGGCTTTCCCATCCCCGGAAAATCCACGCGACTCGAAAGGACCCCTACATGAAGATCGTCTGCATTGGCGGCGGCCCCGGCGGCCTTTACTTTGCGCTGCTGATGAAGCGGCACAACCCTTCGCACGACATCACGGTCGTCGAGCGCAACCGGCCCTACGACACCTTCGGGTGGGGTGTCGTGTTCTCGGACGCCACCATGGACAACATGCGCCAGTGGGACGAACCCACGGCCGACGAGATCCAGCAGGCCTTCAACCACTGGGACGACATCGAACTGCTGTTCAAGGACCACGTGATCCGCTCGGGCGGTCACGGCTTTGTCGGCATCGGCCGCAAGAAGCTGCTCAACATCCTGCAGGAACGCTGCGAGGAACTGGGCGTCAAGCTGGTGTTCGACACCGACGTCGATTCCGACCTGGAGTACGCGGACGCCGACCTGATCATCGCAAGCGATGGCATCAACTCGAAGATCCGTGACCGCTATCAGGAGCAGTTCAAGCCCGAGTTGGTGGTGCGTCCCAACCGGTACATCTGGCTGGGCACCCACAAGCTCTACGACGCCTTCACGTTCATCTTCGAGAAGACCGAGCACGGCTGGTTTCAGGCCCACATCTACAAGTTCGACGAAAACACCACCACGTTCATCGTCGAATGCCCGGAACACGTGTGGCTGGCGCACGGTCTGGACAAGGCCGATCAGGAACAATCGATCGCATTCTGCGAAAGACTCTTCGCCAAGAACCTGCAGGGCGCCAAGCTGATGACCAATGCGCGTCACCTGCGCGGGTCGGCCTGGCTCAACTTCACACGCGTCAAGTGCGACCAATGGTGGGTCAGGAATCCGGTGGGTGCGCACGTGGTGTTGCTGGGCGATGCCGTGCACACGGCGCACTTCGCCATCGGGTCGGGCACCAAGCTGGCCCTGGAAGACGCGATCGAGCTGGTGCGCGAGTTCAAGCGCCTGGGTGATGCGCCCGAACAGATCGAGGAAGTGCTGACCCAGTATCAGGCCAACCGCAGCATCGAGGCGCTGCGCCTGCAGAACGCCGCCTGGAACGCGATGGAGTGGTTTGAAGTCTGTGGCGCACGCTACTGCGACCAGCTCGATCCACCGCAGTTCATGTACAGCATGCTCACTCGCAGCCAGCGGATCAGCCACGAGAATCTGCGCCTGCGCGACAAGGGCTGGCTGGAGGGTTACGAGCGCTGGTTTGCCGAGCGCGATGGCGTGCAGGTGCCCAAGGGTGTGGCGCCGCCGCCGCCCATGTTCACTCCGTACACGGTGCGCGGCCTGACCCTGAAAAATCGCGTGGTGGTCTCGCCGATGGCGCAATATTCGTGCGTCGATGGTGTGCCGGGTGAGTACCACCTGGTGCACCTGGGCGCGCGTGCCATGGGTGGCGCCGCGATGGTGTTCGCCGAGATGACTTGCATCAGCCCGGAGGGCCGAATCACCCCCGGCTGCCCCGGCCTGTACAACGCCGAGCAGAAGGCGGCCTGGAAGCGTATCGCCGACTGGATCCACGCGCACAGCGATGCCAAGTTCGCCATGCAACTGGGCCATGCCGGCGCCAAGGCGTCGACGCGCCTGGCCTGGGATGGCACCGACCTGCCGCTGGAGTCGGGCAACTGGCCGATCGTCGGCGCGTCCGAACAACAATACCTGCCGGGCGTCAGCCAGATTGCCAAGGCTGTCACCAAGATCGAGATGGAAACCATCAAGCAGCAGTTCGTGCAGGCGACGAAGGACTGCATCGATATCGGCATCGACTGGATCGAACTGCACTGCGCGCATGGCTACCTGTTGTCCGAGTTCATCTCGCCACTCACCAACCAACGCACCGATGAGTACGGCGGGAGCCTGGACAACCGCCTGCGTTACCCGCTGGAGGTGTTCAAGGCCATGCGCGCGGTGTGGCCTGCCGACAAGCCGATGTCGGTGCGCATCTCCGCGACCGATTGGGTCGAAGGTGGCATCACGCCGGAAGACGCCGTGTTGATCGCCAAGGCGTTCAAGGCAGCGGGAGCGGACATGATCGACTGCTCGGCTGGACAGGTGAGCAAGAAGGAAAAACCGGTCTTCGGCCGCATGTGGCAGACGCCTTTCGCCGATCGCGTCCGCCAGGAGGCTGGCATCCCGACCATCGCGGTGGGCGCCATCAGCGAGGCCGATCACGTCAACAGCATCATCTCCGCTGGGCGTGCCGATCTGTGCGCCATCGCGCGGCCGCACCTGGCCAATCCCGCGTGGACGCTGACGGAAGCCGCGCGCATCGGATACACGGCGATTGAGTGGCCCAGACCCTATTTTCTGGCCAAGAGCCAGATGGAAGCCAACTTCGCGCGGGCAGCGGCCGCTGCCGCGGCGCAGTCGGCACCATCGGCCGAGCGCGCATGAGCGGCGTGGGCGTCGATGCGCCGCTCTGGGAAAAGCGCCATGCGCTGGTCACGGGTGGCGGGCGCGGCATCGGGTGCGCCGTGACCCAGGCGTTGCTCGGCGCGGGCGCGCGCGTCACCGTACTGGGACGCCAGGCGCTGACTGCCGAGACACGGCTGAATCTGGCTGGTGATCCGGCAGCGGTCGAGCGCCTGCATGCGGTGACGGCGGACGTGACCGATGCCGAAGGCCTGGCCCGCGCGTTCGACGCGGCACGGCAACGCTTTGGCATCATCGATACCTTGGTCAACAACGCCGGCCAGGCAACCAGCGCGCCCGTTCTGAAGACCGATATGGCGTTGTGGCAGCGCATGCTGGCCGTCAATCTCACCGGAGCGTGGTTGTGTACGCAGCAGGTGTTGCCAGGCATGCTGACCGCCGGCTGGGGCCGGGTGGTCAACGTCGCCAGCACAGCGGCACAGCGCGGCTATGCCTACGTCAGTGCCTATTGCGCCGCCAAGCACGGGGTGCTGGGACTGACGCGCGCGCTGGCGCTGGAAATGGCGACCAAGGGCATCACGGTGAACGCCGTGTGCCCCGGTTATACCGAGACCGAGCTGTTGCAGGCGAGCATCGACAATATCGTCGCCAAGACCGGCCGCAACGCCGAGGAGGCCCGTGCCCAACTGGCGGCTGGCAATCCGCAGAAGCGGCTGGTTCAGCCTGGCGAAGTCGCCGCCACGGTGCTCTGGCTGTGCCAGGCCGACGCCGGATCGATCACGGGTCAGGCGATCTCGGTGAGCGGCGGTGAAGTGATGTGACGTGACGTGAGGAGACTGCGATGGATCTGGAAGCTCGAGCCCATGCGGAACATCCCGACGAGTTGCGCCTGTGGCTGCGCCTGCTGACCTGCACGCAGTTGATCGAACGCGAGTTGCGCACCCGATTGAGAGAGCAATTCGAGACCACGCTGCCCCGGTTCGATTTGATGGCTCAACTCGAACGCGTGCCCGGCGGCATGCGCATGAGCGAGCTGTCGCGTCGGATGATGGTGACCGGCGGCAACGTCACCGGCATTACCGACCAGCTCGAGGGTGAAGGGCTGGTCGAGCGGATCGATGTCGAGGGCGACCGACGCGCCTTTCGCGTGCGCCTGACGCCCAGGGGGCGCAAGACCTTCCTGTCCATGGCCGAAGCGCACGAAGGCTGGATCGTCGAGGCCTTCGAAGGCATCACGCCGGACGAAATTCATGCCCTGCATCGGCTGCTCGGCAAGGTCAAGCAGCATTTTCTGGAGACCCTGTGAAACACTACATCCCCGCCACCAATCCGATGCGTCCGCAATACGGCGCGCGCGCGTCCTACCAGGCGCGCCACTTCGCCTGGCACTGCGGTGACGACGGCGTGGCCACCGTCACGCTCAACCGTCCCGAGCGCAAGAATCCGCTGACGTTTGACAGCTACGGCGAGTTGCGCGACTTGTTCAACGGCCTGCGCTACGCCACCGACGTGAAGGTGGTGGTGGTGACGGGCGAGGGCGGCAACTTCTGCTCGGGCGGCGACGTGCACGACATCATCGGCCC
>CAZGOL010000190.1:0-4047 GCA_964527755.1 uncultured Ottowia sp. | reverse complement strand
CTGCGAATCGATCGGCAACCCGCTGGGCAACGCCACCGACATCGCCGCACTGGCCAAGGTCGCGCACGCGCACGGCGTGCCGCTGATCGTCGACAACACGGTGCCCAGCCCCTACCTGTGCCGGCCGTTCGAGCACGGCGCCGACATCGTGGTGCACGCCGCCACCAAGTACATCGGCGGCCACGGCAACAGCATGGGCGGCGTCATCGTCGACTCCGGCAAGTTCCCGTGGGCCGAGCACAAGCAGCGTTTCCCGCGACTGAATGAGCCCGACGTCAGCTATCACGGCGTGGTCTACACCGAGGCGCTGGGGGCGGCGGCCTACATCGGCCGCGCGCGCGTGGTGCCGCTGCGCAACCTGGGCGGCGCCATCAGCCCCATGAACGCCTTCTTGCTGCTGCAGGGCATCCAGACCCTGCCGCTGCGCATGGACCGCACCTGCGCCAACGCGCTGGCCATCGCCCAGTACCTGCAAAAGCACCCCAAGGTGGCATCGGTCAACTACGCTGGCCTGCCCGAGCACCCCGACCACGCCATCGTCAAGCGCCTGATGGGCGGGCGCGCCTCGGGCATCATCAGCTTCACCCTCAAGGCCACTGACGGCCGCGCCGCCGGCGGGCGCTTTCAGGACGCGCTGGGCCTGTTCCTGCGCCTGGTCAACATCGGCGACACCAAGTCGCTGGCCTGCCACCCCGCCAGCACCACGCACCGCCAGCTCAGCCCCGAAGAACTGGCCAAGGCGGGCGTTTCCGAGGGCATGGTGCGGCTGTCGGTGGGCATCGAGCACATCGACGATTTGCTGGCGGATCTGGAGCAGGCGCTTGCCGCCGTGTGACCACGCGCGTCGCCGCCCCGCCCGGAAGCGAAGGCACCAGCGCGCCCTGGGGGCCATGCCGTGACTCCGGCCGCGCCCGACGACGCACACTGGATGCGTCTGGCGCTGGCCGAGGCACAGGCCGCTGGTGCCGCCGGCGAAGTGCCGGTGGGCGCCGTGGTGGTGCAGGGTGATCGGGTGATCGCGCGGGGGCGCAACGCATCGATTGCAGAACACGACCCGACCGCGCACGCGGAAATCGTGGCCTTGCGCCGGGCTGCGGGCGTGCTGGACAACTACCGGCTCGACGACTGCACGCTCTACGTGACGCTGGAGCCCTGCGCCATGTGTGCTGGTGCCATGCTGCACGCCCGACTGGCGCGCGTGGTGTACGGCGCGGCCGATCCGCGCACGGGCGCTGCCGGCTCGGTGCTCGACGTGTTCGCCAACGCGAGCCTCAATCACCAGACGCGGGTGCAAGGTGGCGTGCTGGCCGAGGAGGGTGGCGCGCTGCTGCGCGAGTTCTTTTCAGCGCGGCGCGGCAACGCCCAGCCGCTGCGCGAGGATGCGCTGCGCACACCCGACACCGCATTCGACAACCTCCCGGATTACCCCTGGCCGCCCCATTACGTGAGCGATTTGCCGGCGCTGGCCGGCTGGCGCCTGCACTACCTCGACGAAGGTCCGCGCGACGCGCCGATCACCTGGCTGTGTCTGCATGGCAACCCGGGTTGGAGCTACCTGTACCGTCACATGGTGGCGGAGTTCACGCGGGCGGGTCACCGGGTCGTCGCTCCGGACCTGATCGGTTTCGGCAAGAGCGACAAACCCAAGAAGGAGAGCGCGCACACCTTCGCGCGCCACCGCCAAATCCTGCTGGAGCTGGTGCAGTGGCTCGACCTGCGGCGCGTCGTGCTGGTGATGCCCGATTGGGACGACCTGCTCGGCCTGACGCTGCCGATGGTCGAGCCGGCGCGCTATGTCGGCCTGCTGGTGATGAACTGCATGCTGGCCTCGGGCGACGAACCGGTACCTGTCGGCGTCCAGGCGCGGCGCCGGATGTGCGTCAACAACCCCAACCACGACATCGCCAAGGCGATGGCCGGCAGCAGTCGCCAATTGAGCGCAGCCGAGTGCGCGGCGTATGCGGCGCCACACCCGGACCCCGGCCACCGGGCCGCCACGCGCGCGTTTGCGCGCCTGATGCCGTCCGCGCCCACGGACGACGGCGCGGCGGTGGCTCGCGCTGCGCGGCACTTTCTGGCCCACGAATGGCAAGGCCGCAGCCTGATGGTCGTTGGCGCGGCCGATCGGGTGCAGGGCGAGGCCGTGATGCAGGCGCTGCGCAGCCAGATCCGGGGCTGTCCGGCGCCGCTGGTGTTGGGCCACGCGGGGCATTTCGTTGCCGATCAATTTGGTGGCGAGATCGCGCGGCGCGCGCTGGCGCATTTCGGCAGGGAAGTCGAGCCGTCCTGATTGCCCCCGCGAAGCCTATAATTTTGATAGCGGCTGTGGCGCGATGGGCAAGCGCTGAGCCTTGTTTTGACTACGGATCATCGGGTGGCCATGGCGCGCATATACATCTATTCTCCTTCCGGTGCCGTGCGCGATCGCGCGGCTTTTCGCCGCGGGGTGCGCCGGCTGCAGGCATTGGGACACGAGCTCGAAATCGACCCCGACGCGCTCACCGGCTGGCAGCGCTTTGCCGGCGATGACGCCACGCGTCTGGCCGCGGTGACCCGGGCGGCAGCCAGCGGCGCCGAGGTCGCGCTGATCACCCGTGGCGGCTATGGCTTGACGCGGCTGTTGCCGCAACTGCCGTGGCGCCAGATTGCGCGCGCCGCCGATCGCGGAACACGCTTTGTCGGCTTCAGCGACTTCACCGTGCTCCAGCTTGGTCTGCTGGCGCGTGCGCCCGCCATCACCTGGGCGGGACCCGCGCTGTGCGAAGGCTTCGGCGCGGCCGATGCGGCCGATGCCACCGAAGGTCATGGAGGCAAGCGGTCGGACGCCGACGGGCCGGACGAGATCATGCTGGCCTGCTTTGACGATCTGGTCAGCGGAATCGGCGAGGGCACGGGCTGGCGTCTGCCCGCGGCCGATGTGGCGGCGCTGGCTGGCCGGGCCGGTCGACTGGCACACGACGCCACGCTCTGGGGCGGCAACTTGAGCATGTTGTGCTCCTTGCTGGGCACGCCCTGGTGGCCCGAGGTGAAGGGCGGCGTCTTGTTCGTCGAAGACGTGGGCGAACACCCGTACCGCGTCGAGCGCATGCTGGCACAGCTTTTGCATTCTGGCGTGCTGCAGCGGCAGAAGGCGCTGATGCTCGGGCAGTTCAGCGACTACCGGCTAACACCACACGATCGCGGGTATGGGCTCACGCGGGTGGTGCAATGGGTGCGATCGCAGGTGCGCATTCCCGTGCTGACGGGGTTGCCCTTCGGGCACCTGCCGACCAAGGTCCTGCTGCCCGTGGGGGCCAGGGTCGAATTGCTGGTTGAAGATCGCGATGCCCTGTTGCTGTGGGGGCACCTGCATTGACCGGGCAGCCCATCAAGAGGCTGCCTACACGGTTTGGCTAGACAAAAATACTAAAAACGAGACGTGTGCGCCCGCGTTGTCATGCTTTTTGGCAGCAGCCCCTTGAACAAAACGGTTTGCTGCGAAACGTGCCGATGCGCCACCTGTTCACCGTGCAGATCGGCCAGCGCCGCCATGAGCTCGGGGCGCACGTGCCACAGCGCCAGTTCGTCGGAGCACTGCTTGATGCGGCGCGCCACACGGGGATAACGCTCGGCGCCATCGTCGCCCAGCAGAGTCAGCATGGCGCTGCGAATCTCTTCAATGCGCTGTGCGATGCGCTGTTCTTCACGTTGAACGCTGACCAGCCGGCCGTAAATGCTGGTCAACACGGTGGTGCTGGAGATCCATTGCATGGCAAGTATGGTTCGTGAACGTTGTTCAAAGACGCGTTTCCTTACACGCAATGGTAGGTGGTTTCGTGCGTTACGCAATAGCACCTAGGGAATTCCTTAGTCAATCCGTAGTAAATTTCATACTGAATTCATTTTATTAACATAATACACATCGTATAAATTGAACGATCGGGTTCCAGAATACGTCGATTGATGTGCCTCTGGTTGCTTCCAGTCAAATTTCCCGCAAATCAAAGATCGGCAACGGTGATAACGCACGCCACCGTTGCAGGCGCGCACACGCCGGCGTCGTCAAGA
>CAZGOL010000189.1:0-4068 GCA_964527755.1 uncultured Ottowia sp. | reverse complement strand
AACGGTGATAACGCACGCCACCGTTGCAGGCGCGCACACGCCGGCGTCGTCAAGAGCCGCCGCGCAGTCGTGCAAACGCGCTGGCCATCGCCGTCGTATCCGCCGGTTGTGTGCGCGTGCCACGCGGGCTCGTGGTGCTGCGGTTGCGATCGCCGGCGCAGCGAGCCCCGGCCGTGCGACCGGCCGCATCAACCGCGCGCGCGGCGTCCGCCGTGCGCAGGCTCAGGCTGATGCGCTTTCGTTGAACGTCGACCTGAAGCACGCGGACGCGCACGATCTGGCCAGTGCGCACGACCTCGCGTGCATCGCGGACGAAGCGATCGGCCAACTCGCTCACGTGAACCAGTCCGTCCTGGTGCACGCCCAGGTCGACGAAGGCGCCAAACTGCGCCACGTTGCTCACCGTGCCTTCCAGCACCATGCCCTCGCGCAGATCGGCCAGCACCTGCACCCCTTCGTTGAAGCGCGCCACCACGAAGTCGGGGCGCGGGTCGCGGCCGGGTTTTTCCAGCTCGGCCAGGATGTCCCGGACGGTGACCGCACCGAACTGCGGCGTGACGAACTGTTCGGGCCGCAGAGGCCTGAGCAATTCGGCGCGGCCCATCAGTCGATCGATCGGCTGACCCGTCGTGAGCAGGATTTGCTCCACCACGGGGTAAGTCTCGGGGTGCACGCCGGTCAGCTCAAGCGCGTTGTCGCCGCCGCGGATGCGCAGGAAACCGGCCGCCTGCTCGAAGCCCTTCGGGCCCAGGCCGCTGACCTTCAGCAATTGCTGGCGGCTGGTGAAGGCGCCGTGCTGTTCGCGCCAGCGCACCACGGTGCGGGCCACCGCGCCCGACAAGCCCGACACGCGCGCCAGCAGCGGCGCGCTGGCGGTGTTCAGGTCGACCCCGACGCCGTTCACGCAGTCCTCCACCACGGCATCGAGCGTTCGCGCGAGCTCGCCCTGATTGACGTCGTGCTGGTACTGGCCGACACCGATGCTCTTGGGTTCGATCTTGACCAACTCGGCCAGCGGATCTTGCAGACGCCGCGCAATGCTGACGGCGCCGCGCAGGCTCACGTCGACCTCGGGCAGCTCGGCGCTGGCGTACTCGCTGGCCGAATAGACCGAAGCGCCTGCTTCGCTGATTACTATTTTTTGTATAGCTGTCTGGGCACGTCCACCGGTCGATGAGGCCTGTTCGTGCATGAATTTGATGAGTTCGCCGGCCAGTTGGTCGGTCTCGCGGCTGGCGGTGCCGTTGCCGATCGCGATCAGCTGCACGCCGTGCCGGGCGACCAACCGGCCCAGGGTGTGCAGGCTGCCGTTCCAGTCCTTGCGCGGCTCGTGCGGGTAGATGGTGGCGGTGTCCACCAGTTTGCCGGTGGCGTCGCAAACGGCCACTTTGACGCCGGTGCGGATACCGGGGTCGAGCCCCATCACCACCTTCTGGCCGGCGGGCGCGGCGAGCAGCAGGTCGCGCAGGTTGTCGCCGAACACCTTGATCGCCACCCGCTCGGCCTGCTCGCGCAGGCGGGCGAACAGGTCGCGCTCGAGGCTCAGGGACAACTTCACGCGCCAGGTCCAGGCCACGCACCGGCGCAGCAGATCGTCGGCCGCCCTACCCTGGTGCGACCAGCCCAAGTGCATGGCGACGCGGCCTTCGGCCAGGCTCGGCGTTGCGATGTCCGGCGTGGCTGCCGATGCTTGCTGCGCCTGCGGCAACACCAGTTTGGCATCCAGGATTTCGAGCTGCCGGCCGCGGAACACTGCCAGCGCACGGTGGCTCGGCACGCGGCAGATGGGCTCGTCGTACTCGTGGTAGTCACGGAACCTGGCCACCTCGGGGTCGGCCTCGTTCCTGCCGGCAGCCATCCGGCTTTGCAGGAGGCCTTCGGACCACAGCCATTCACGCAGGCCCTGCACCAGGGCGGCGTCCTCGGCCCAGCGCTCGCTCAGGAGGTCGCGAACGCCGTCGAGCACGGCTGGCACGGCGGTGAAGTCCTCGCCTGCCTCGCCTTTCTCGGGTCTGACAAAGGCCAGCGCCACGGTCTGAGGATCCAGCGTAGGGTCGGCCCACAGCTTGTCGGCCAGCGGCTCGATGCCGAATTCGCGCGCGATCTGGCCTTTGGTGCGACGCTTGGGCTTGTAAGGCAGGTACAGATCTTCCAGTTCTTGCTTGGTTGGCGCGGCCTCGATGGCGGCGCGTAGCGCGGGAATGAGCTTGCCCTGCTCTTCGATGCTTTTCAGCACCACGCTGCGACGCTCGTGCAACTCCCGCAGGTACGCCAGGCGGGTCTCCAGGGCGCGCAGTTGCACGTCGTCCAGGCTGCCGGTGGCCTCCTTGCGGTAGCGGGCGATGAAGGGGACGGTGGCGCCGCCATCGAGCAGCGCCACGGCGGCTTCGACCTGCTCTGGGCGAACCTGCAGTTCCGCGGCGATCTGGGAAGAAATGGTGAGCATGCCTGCCGGGCGCGGGCGCCTGCGTGCCGGCGCCCTTAAAAAAAGCTGGCGAGTTTGCCACAGCCACCCGGGTGCCAGACTGTCCGCATCGAGTGCAGACCGGGTCGTGCCGGGAAACCGTTGCGCGCGGTTGAAATCAGATCGCCCGGCGCGACGCGGTCAACCGCCGCGCAACTGCTGGCGCAGGCGAGCGCCGATCTCCGGAGTCTCCAGGAAAGGATCGGCCGGGTTGCGGACCTCCACGATGCTCTGCATGCGGTGGGTGATGTTGGCCAGCGCCTTGGGGTTGTCGTGGCTGAAGACGTAGAACTGGTCGGTCTCGATGGCGTTGAACACCTTGTGCGCCACGTCGGCCGCACTGACCTTGCCACTGGTCACGGCTTTTTCGATCATGGCCTGGCCAATCCGCTGGCTTCGGGTCAACTCGGGCGCGGCGTCGCCCGAAGGCCGGTTGCGCTCGCTGTGCGAGATGCCGGTGGCCACGAAGTACGGGCACAGCAGGCTGGTGCCGATCTGGTCGGTCACCAGGCGCAGGTCCTGGTACAGCGTTTCGGTGAGTGCCACCACGGCGTGCTTGCTGACGTTGTAGATGCCCATGTTGGGCGGCGTGAGCAGCCCGGCCATGCTGGCGGTGTTGGTGACGTGGCCGCGCCAGTGGGGGTCTCGAGCAGCCGCTTCCAGCATCATCGGCACGAACAGACGCACGCCGTGGACCACGCCCCAGAGGTTGACCCCGAGCACCCAGTTCCAGTCGGCAACGGTGTTTTCCCACACCAGGCCACCCGCCCCGACGCCCGCGTTGTTGAACACGAAATGCGGCGCACCGAAGCGCTCCTTCACGGCGGCCGCGAGCTGCTCCATCTGTCCCGTATCGGACACGTCCACCTTGCGGGCCATCACTTGCACGCCGGCGGCTTTCATCTCGGCCTCGGCCCGGTCGAGTGCATCTTGCTGCACATCGACCAGCACCAGGTTCATGCCGCGCGCCGCGCCGATGCGCGCGCACTCCAGCCCGAAACCCGAGCCGGCGCCGGTGAGCACGGCCGTCTTGCCTTTGAAGTCTTGCATCATGGGGTGTGCTTGTCGAGGGGAAAAACAGCCGGACGCAGAGAACGCAAAAAAGACGCAAAGGACGCAAAAAATACCAACTAAATTACTATTACAAATATAGCATGTCACGCCTACTGCGCGCGGGCCACAGCTGAATTTGATCAAATTATTGTGTTCCTTTTGCGTCCTCTGCGAATCCTTTGCGTCCTCTGCGTCCGGTATTCATGGCATGGCACGCGCAATGATGGCATCCATGTCGGCGCCGTTGGGCAGGGTGCCGAAGGCCTGGCCCCACTCGCCACCCAGGCGCGAGGTGCAGAACGCGTCGACGACGAAGCCCGGTGCGGTCTGCGCCAGCAACGCGCCCTGCAGGGCGAGGGCCACGTCCTGTGCCAGCCGGCGCGCCTGAGCCTCGGTCGCCATCGAGGTGATGCGGCCGGGCAATTGGCTGGCCAGGCGATCCAGCGCCGGATGGGCGCCGCGCGCGGGGGCCAGCTCGGCCTCCAGGGCGCTTTCGACATCGCCCTTGTGCAGCGCGCGCAGCAGGTCGATCGCCATGATGTTGCCCGCCC
>CAZGOL010000188.1:0-4070 GCA_964527755.1 uncultured Ottowia sp. | reverse complement strand
AATAATGCAGCGCCTCGGTACCCGATTCAAGCTCGATCAGGGTGGTGATCGGCTGCCCATCGCCGCGCGCGCCCGGGAGGCTTGCCACCGGTACGCTGTACACGCGCCCATTGCTGCCAAACACCAGCAGGTGGTCCACCGTGCGGCATTCAAAGGTGCCATACAGCCCATCGCCCGATTTGAAGGCAAAGCTCGCCGCATCATGCCCGTGGCCGGTGCGCGCACGCACCCAGCCTTTTTCGCTGACAACCACCGTCACCGGCTCGTCCACCACCTTCACCTCGGCCACGGCCTTTTTCTCGGCCTGGATCAGCGTGCGGCGCGCATCGCCAAACTCTTTCGCATCCCCCTCGATCTCGCGCACCATCAGGCGGCGCAAGGTCGTGGGGCTCACCAACACGTCTTCCAGGCTGGCCTGCTCCTTGCGCAGCTCGGCCAGCTCCTGCTCGATCTTGATCGCCTCCAGCCGGGCCAGCTGCCGCAGGCGAATGTCCAGAATGTCGTCGGCTTGGGCGGAGGTCAGGTTGAAGCGCGCGATCAACGCTGCCTTGGGCTCCTCGGCCGCGCGGATGATGGCAATCACCTCGTCGATGTTCAGCAGCACCAACTGCCGCCCTTCGAGGATGTGGATGCGCTCGAGCACCTTGTGCAGCCGATGCTGGCTGCGCCGCGTGATGGTCTGCTGGCGGAATTCGATCCACTCAGCCAGCATCTGCCGCAGCGACTTCTGCACCGGCCGCCCGTCCAGGCCGATGCCCGTCAGGTTGATGGGGCTGGACGTTTCCAGACTGGTGTGCACCAGCAGCGTGTTGGCCAGTTCGTCCTGATCTATCGTGCGGCTCTTGGGTTCGAACACCAGGCGCACCGGCGCGTCCTTGCTCGACTCGTCGCGCACGCCGTCCAGCACCGCGAGGATGGCGCCCTTGAGCTGGTTCTGCTCCTGCGTCACCGCCTTCTTGCCGGTCTTGACCTTGGGGTTTGTGAGCTCCTCGATCTCTTCGAGCACCTTTTGCGACGAAGTGCCCGGCGGCAGTTCGGTGACGACAAGCTGCCACTGCCCGCGCGCCAGGTCTTCAATCACCCAGCGCGCGCGCACCTTCAGGCTGCCGCGTCCACTCTCATACGCGGTGCGGATGTCGGCAGCGCTGCTGATGATCTGCCCGCCGCCCGGATAGTCCGGCCCCGGCAGCAGCGCAAACAGCTCGTCGTCCGTCAGCTTGGCGTTCTTGACCAGCGCCACGCAGGCGCCTGCCACCTCGAGCAGGTTGTGGCTGGGGATTTCGGTGGCCAACCCCACCGCAATGCCGCTGGCGCCGTTGAGCAGCGCAAACGGCAGGCGCGCGGGCAACTGCTTGGGTTCCTCCGTGGATCCGTCGTAGTTGGGCACGAAATCCACCGTGCCCTGGTCGATCTCGGACAACAACAGGCGCGTGATCTTGGCCAGGCGCGCCTCGGTGTAGCGCATCGCCGCCGCGCCATCGCCGTCGCGGCTGCCGAAGTTGCCCTGGCCGTCGACGAGCGGATAGCGCTGCGAGAAATCCTGCGCCATGCGCACCAGCGCCTCATACGCCGCCGAGTCGCCATGGGGGTGAAAACGCCCCAGCACATCGCCCACCACGCGCGCGCTCTTGACGGGCCGCGCCGGTACGTTGCCGCCCGCGCCGCCCCAGCCCAGGCCCATGCGCTCCATGGCGTACAGGATGCGCCGCTGCACGGGCTTTTGCCCATCGGCGACGTCGGGCAGCGCCCGGCCCTTGACCACGGAAAGCGCGTATTCGAGGTAGGCACGCTGGGCGTAGGTGGCCAGCGCCTCATCGTCACCAGGGTTGGCAGGGGTCAGACCCAGAACGGTTTGATCACTCATCGTTTAAATCAAAAAATGGCTCTAGCGCTTTAACAACATGTGTTTGGCGCTATCAAAATAAAAGCATCAAATGCGCCACTTCCAGCATCAGACGGTACCGGCGCTTGCTTTCGCCCGCCGGCAAAGCATGAGATTTTCCGCAGCCACCGGTTCATCGTTCCGCCACGCCCCACGCGACGTCCAGCCGCTGCGCCAGTGCCTGCAGCGGCTTGTCGAGCGTCCACAGCCGCACGCCCGGCATCAGGCGCGCGCTGGCGAGGAGGTTGACGTCGACAGCACCGCAGCCCCGATCGAAGAGCTGCTCCTGCTCGATGAACGCCAGCAGCTCCGAGTGGCCGGCTTGCACCGCCGGACGCAGGCGCCCCAGGTCGGCCAGGGTGCGTGCCCGCGGCGCGGGCGGCGTGCCGCAGGCGAGCTCCAACAACACCAGCGGATGCATGCGCACGGCGTCGCTGGCCAGCAGGTCGGCCAGGCGTGCATTGCCGCGGCGGAAATGATCGACCCAGACGCTGGTGTCGACCAGCACATCGCCCATCGGCATCACGCCGACGCCCGGGCAGGCGTGCGCCGGCGTGGCACCTCGGCCATGCGCGGCGCCTGCCCGCCAAGGCGTGCCAGGCGCTTGCCCGCCTGGACGCGGATGAAGGTGCGAATGGCCTCGCGGAACAACTCGGCCTTGTCCATGTCGGGATCGGCCAGTTCAAGCGCTTCTTCGTAGAGCGGGTCTTCAATGGTGACGGTTGTTCGCATGGGAATTCTCTTTTTTTTTCATCCAAATTGATGACGATTGATGCGTATTATCGCATCAAATTCAGAACTCGCCTCGCTTGCACGCCTTTTCACACATCCACCTCCACCGCATCCCCGTGCAGCTCCATCAGCTCGCGCCGGGCGGCGGCTTCGCCTTTGCCCATCAGGCGGGTCATCAGATCCTGCGTCGGCTGCAAACCCATCGTGCCCAACTGGATGGGCAGCAGGCGCCGGGTGTCGGGGTTGAGGGTGGTGTCCCACAGTTGCTCGGCGTTCATCTCGCCCAGGCCCTTGAAGCGGCTCACGCTCCACTTGTCCTCAGGCACGCCGTCCTTGCGCAGCTTGTCCTGGATGGCGAGCAGTTCGGCCTCGTCCAGCGCGTAGAGCTTGGCGGCGGGTTTTTTGCCGCGGGCGGGGGCGTCCACCCGGTACAGCGGCGGTCGCGCCACATACACATGGCCGGCGTCGATCAGCCTGGGGAAGTGGCGGAAAAACAGCGTGAGCAGCAGCACCTGGATGTGCGCTCCGTCCACGTCGGCATCGCTCAGGATGCAGATCTTGCCGTAGCGCAGGTTGCTCAAGTCGGCTTCATCACCCGGCCCGTGCGGATCGACGCCGATGGCCACCGAGATGTCGTGGATCTCGGTGTTGGCAAACAGGCGGTCGCGCTCCACCTCCCAGGTGTTGAGCACCTTGCCGCGCAGCGGCAGGATGGCCTGCGTTTCCTTGTCGCGCCCCATCTTGGCCGAGCCGCCGGCGCTGTCGCCTTCGACCAGAAAGACTTCATTCAATGTGATGTCGCGGCTTTCGCAATCGGTCAGCTTGCCGGGCAGCACGGCGACGCCGCTGCTCTTGCGCTTTTCCACCTTTTGCCCCGCGCGCTGGCGCGTCTGCGCGGCCTTGATGGCGAGCTCGGCCAGCTTTTTGCCCCATTCCACGTTGGCGTTCAGCCAAAGTTCCAGCGCAGGCTTGACGAAGCTGCTGACCAGGCGCACAGCGTCGCGCGAGTTCAGGCGCTCCTTGATCTGGCCCTGAAACTGCGGGTCGAGCACCTTGGCACTGAGCACGTAGCTCGCCCGCGCAAACACGTCCTCGGGCATCAGCTTGACGCCCTTGGGCAAGAGCGCATGCAACTCGATGAAACCCTTGACGGCCTGGAACAGGCCATCGCGAAGGCCGCTGTCGTGCGTGCCGCCGGCGGTGGTGGCGATCAGGTTGACGTAGCTCTCGCGCACCGGATGGCCGTCTTCGGTGAAGGCCAGCACCCATTGCGCGCCCTCGCCTTCGGCAAAGCTGTCGTCGTCCTGGCCGGCGTAGCCCTCGCCTTCGAACAACGGGATCACCGCGTCCGCCGGCAGGCTTTGCTCCAGGTAGTCGCGCAGGCCGCCCTTGTACTGCCAGCTTTGCGTGTCCTTCTTTTTCTCGTCGATCAACTGCACCGTCACGCCGGGCATCA
>CAZGOL010000187.1:0-4072 GCA_964527755.1 uncultured Ottowia sp. | reverse complement strand
GGTACCTCGTGGCGCGGAAACAGGGGCGAGGCGTCCATGTCGTGCTGCAGCAGCTCGCGCGCCACCACGATGTCACCCACCTTCACGCCCACGCCCAGACCGCCGGCGGTACCGGTGAACACGATGCGGTCGACGCCGAAGCGCTCGATCAGGATTGTTGCCGTGGTGGCCGCCGCCACCTTGCCCACGCGTGCCAGCACCGCCACCAGCTCGTGCCCGTGCCAGTGGCCACGCCAGAAATCGCGACCGGCCACGGTCTGGCGCTGCTCATCAGGCAGACGATCCAGCACCGCCGTCAGCTCGGCATGCAGCGCGCTGACGATGCCGATGCGGGGCACGGTCAGGCGGCGGTCTTGTCCCGCAGTTCGCGCCGCAGCACCTTGCCGACGGGGGTCTTGGGCAACTCGGTGCGGAACTCGATGACGTGCGGGCGTTTGTAACCGGTCAGCCGGTCGCGGCACCAGGCGCGCACGGCCTCTTCGGTCACGCTCTCGTCCTTGCGCACCAGCACCAGCTTGACGGCCTCGCTGGTCTTCTCGTCAGGCACCCCGACGGCAGCGACTTCGAGCACGCCCGGCATGCCCGCCACCACGTCCTCGATCTCGTTGGGATAGACGTTGAAGCCGCTGACCAGGATCATGTCCTTCTTGCGGTCGACGATCTTGGTGTAGCCGCGTTCGTCCATCACGCCGATGTCGCCGCTCTTGAAGTAGCCATCGGGCGTCATGACCTTGGCGGTCTCGTCGGGGCGCTGCCAGTAGCCGGCCATCACCTGCGGGCCCTTGATGGCGATCTCGCCGGGCTGGCCCAGCGGCACCTCGACGCCGTCGTCGTCGATGATCTTGAAATACGTGCTCGAGATGGGCAGGCCGATGGTGCCGGTGAACTCCTTGGACGTAACCGGGTTGCAGCTGGCCGATGGGCTGGTCTCCGACAGGCCATAGCCCTCGCAGATCGGGCAACCCGTCTTTTCCAGCCACAGCTTGGCGACGGCGCCCTGCACCGCCATGCCACCGCCCACCGACACCTTCAGGTTCTTCCAGTTGACGGTGTTGAAGTCGGGGTGATGCGCCAGGCCGTTGAACAGCGTGTTGACCGCCGGGAAGCTGTGGAACGTCTGCTTGGACAGCTCCTTGAGCGTGGCCTTGAGGTCGCGCGGGTTGGGGATCAGGATCACCTTGCCGCCGGTGCGCAGGCCCAGCATCATGTTCACGGTGAAGGCGAAGATGTGATAGAGCGGCAGCGCGCACACGCTGGTCGATTGCTCGCCCGCGGGCACGGCATCCATCACCGGCTGGTTCCACGCTTCGGACTGCAGCACGTTGGCGATGATGTTGCGATGCAGCAGCATCGCGCCCTTGGCCACACCCGTCGTGCCCCCGGTGTACTGGAGCACCGCGACGTCGTCGGGCCCCAGCGCTGGGGCCGCGAACGGCGCGCCCTGCCCCCTGGCCAGCGCGTCGTTGTAGCGCACCGCCTGTGGCAATTCGAACGGCGGCACGAGCTTTTTGACGTTGCGCACGACGGTGTTGACCAGCGCGCCCTTGAGCAAACCCAGGCGATCGCCCATCGCCGCCAGCACCACGTGCTTGACGGACGTGTTGGCGATGCACTTTTGCAGCGTGGCGGCGAAGTTCTCGATGATGATGATCGCCTTGGCACCCGAGTCCTTGAGCTGGTGCTCGAGCTCGGGCGCGGTGTACAGCGGGTTGACGTTGACCACCACGAAGCCCGCGCGCAGCACCGCCGCCACCGCCACCGGGTACTGCGGCACGTTGGGCATCATCAGCGCCACGCGATCGCCCCTGGCCAGGCCCAGGCCTTGCAGGTAGGCCGCCAGCGCGCGGCTTTGCCGGTCGGTCTCGGCATAGCTCACGTCCTTGCCCATGAAGGTGTAGGCCGTGCGGTCGGCGTACTTGCCGAACGCCTCCTCGAGCAGCGCCACCAGCGAGCGGTATTGCGAGGGGTCGATGTCCGCCGGCACGCCCTGCGGGTAGCTGCTCAACCAGATTCGTTCCGTCATGCCCTGGATCCTCCTGCGCTGTCAATGAAAGAAACTTGTCACGTCCGATTGTGACAGCAGGAGGAAGGCAGGGGATCGACCGGCAGGGGCGCGGCACCCGCGGGGTCCACGGGAGTTCGCCGCCGGCGAATGCCGCAAAAGCGCACCGGGCGCATGGCGGTCATGGTCCAAGTGAAAGCGACTCGCGCGCGCGTCGGCGAGCAGCCAGCTTCCGTCTTGCCAACCGGTTGGCCGCAAGGCGCTCGCGCTGCAACGGGGGCGCCCTCCAAATTCGCGCTCCGAACCATCGGCGCGGCATACGAAGCGATCAGCGTCCGATGGACGTGGCCGCTTCACCGCGGCGCCAACGCGCGCCGCCGGCGCATGGCATCCGTCCCGGCGCGCCGCACGATGCAAACCGGTGCGAAAGGATCCGACCGGGTTGCCGTCGGTGGCCTTCAGCCGCAGTTGCCTTCAGTGCAATCATCATCGGGCGGCGGCGGAGGCGGTTCCGCGGCGCTGCACAGCACCTCGACGTCCAGCACGTCACCGCGAGCCGTGCCGCTGCCACGTTGTACGCTGCACATCAGCAACCCCGCGTTGAATGCGAGCGTCACGTTGTAGAACTGGCCCTGCACCTGACCTCTCGGGAACTCGAAGCGCCCGCTCGACTGCATCGACAGTGAATCAACGATCGTGCCGTCCTGGTTCGTGTTGTAGAGCGTCAATGACACTCCATTGGTCAATCCGACGACAGTGCCTCCCAGTCGATACTGGAGGTCGTTGCAAACGATGTGGATGGGAGGCGCGCCGGCAGCCAGAATGCCGCTGGCGGGGTTGGCGGTGCAAATTTGCCCGTCCGGCTGGCGCACCACCTGCAGGCTGTATTCGCCGCTGGCCCCGGTGTGCAAGGTTGCCTCGCCGTTCGCAACCAGCAGCACATCCATCGGTGCCGCCATGCCTGGGGCTTGCACCGCGACCACGAGACTGCGCCCGTCGCGCAACCCGCTCAGCGATCCACTCATGGTGAATTGAGATGGTTGAGATGGCGGGGGCACTCCGGATATCGGCTCGATGGTGCCCCCATCGCCGCCACCGCATCCACCCAGGGCCAGCAGCGCGGCCAGCCCCACCGACTTGAAGGAACAACGTCCCCATCTCCACGAACGTATTACAACTTTTTTCATATAGTCCTCCGGTGGAATACAAAAGACTCGCCGGAAAGCGTAGCAAAAAACCATCCAATTAAAGTTGTCATTTCGGGACAGGTACTTGTCATTTGGGGACACAGTCTTGTCATTTCGGGACATCGTCCGGTCCGCTGCAAGGAAAATCGCCGACACTGTGGCTTGATCGTGCAGAACGCAAAATCCAACGCGCAGGGCCTCGCCGCGCGCCGCCTGGGCACGAGTCACGATCCGGATTGGGGCCACGACCGCTGCACGGGCCAAAGGCCAGGCGCCAGCCCGGCCCCGTCCAGGGTGGGCCGGCGCAGCGCCAGGGGGCGCGGCGAACGCGGGCACCCCGTTCCCGGGTGTCGCCCCTTTTGAATGAGTGTCGCGCGGCCCGGTTAGCCGCAACCGGCGTTCTGGCAGCGGGCGGCGGTGGCCGCAGGCGTCACTCGATCGCCTTGCCGATTTCCTCGACCACTTTCTTGGCGTCGCCGAACACCATCATGGTCTTGTCCATGTAGAACAGCTCGTTGTCCAGGCCCGCGTAGCCAGCGGCCATCGAACGCTTGTTGACGATCACCGAGCGCGCCTTGTACGCCTCGAGAATGGGCATGCCGTAGATCGGGCTGCCCTTTTGCAGCGCGGCCGGATTGACCACGTCGTTGGCCCCAAGGATCATCGCCACGTCGGCCTGGCCAAACTCGCCGTTCACATCATCCATCTCGAAGACCTGGTCGTAGGGCACCTCGGCTTCGGCCAGCAGCACGTTCATGTGGCCAGGCATGCGACCGGCCACCGGGTGAATCGCGTACTTCACGTCGATGCCCTTGGCCACCAGCTTGTCGACCATTTCCTTGACGGCGTGCTGCGCGCGCGCCACCGCCAGGCCGTAGCCGGG
>CAZGOL010000186.1:0-4144 GCA_964527755.1 uncultured Ottowia sp. | reverse complement strand
GCGTCGCGCGTAAGGCGCCATCACGCTGTCGACGCCCGCCAGCGTGACGCCGCGCAGGATGAAGGGCGCCACCGTGGCTGGAAAGTCCATGCCCTGCGCCAGGCCGCAGGCGGCCACCACGCCGCCGTAGCGGATGCTGGCGCATACGTTGGCCAGCGTGTGGCTGCCCACGGCGTCCACCGCGGCGGCCCAGCGCTCTTTCTGCAACGGCTTGCCGGGCGCGCTCAGCGTGGCGCGGTCGATCAATTCGCTGGCGCCGAGTGCCTTCAAATGCGCAGACTCATGCAGCCGCCCGGTGCTGGCGTGCACCGTGAAACCCTGCCGCGCCAGCAGCGCGATGGCGATCGATCCGACGCCACCGTTGGCCCCGGTGACCAGCACCGGACCATGTTCGGGCGCCACGCCGTGGCGCTGCAGCGCCGTCACGCACAGCATGGCGGTGTAGCCGGCGGTGCCGATGGCCATGGCCTGCTGCGCGCTCAGGCCCTGCGGCAGCGGCACCAGCCAGTCGGCCTTCACGCGCGCCCGCTGTGCCAGCCCACCCCAGTGCGTCTCGCCCACGCCCCAGCCGTTGAGCAGCACCGCGTCGCCCTTCCTGTAGCGCACGTCGGCCGACTCCAGCACCGAGCCGGCGAGGTCGATGCCCGGCACCATCGGGTAGCTGCGCACCACGGGCGCCTTGCCGGTGATGGCCAGCGCATCCTTGTAGTTGAGGGTGGAGTGGCTCACCTGCACCAGCACTTCGCCGGGCGGCAGCTGGGTTTCGTCGAGTTCGGTGATGACCGCCTGCGGCGCGGCGCTTTCGGTCTTGGTGAGCAGCAGGGCTTTGAACACGGGGCAACTCCAGGAAACGTGGACTGATGGACAATCTTAGTCGCGTCGCCTGCGCGTCGCATCCACCTGCATGACACGGCTGCTTCGACGCAAGGATTTCGCCGGCGACGCGCCCCGCGTGGCGCGTTCGCTGATCGGCGCCACGCTGCTGGTCGACGGCGTGGGTGGGCGCATCGTCGAGGTCGAGGCCTACGACATGAGCGACGCCGCGGCGCACACGCACCGTGGCCCCACGCCGCGCAACCGCGCCATGTTCGGCCCGCCCGGGCACGCCTATGTGTATTTCAACTACGGTCTGCACTGGTGCCTGAACTTCGTGTGCGGCGCCCAGGGGCATGGCGCCGGCGTGCTGATCCGGGCGCTGGAGCCCACGCACGGGCTCGAGCGCATGCGCGAGCGCCGCGGCGTGGACGACGAACGGCTGCTGTGCGCCGGCCCCGGGCGCGTCGGGCAGGCGCTGGGCATCACCAAGGCACTGTACGGCCTGCCGCTGGACGAGGCGCCGTTCGAGGTGCACGCGGCCGATCGGCGCCACCCGCTGGAGGTGGTGTGCGGCCCGCGCGTGGGGATCAAGCGCGCCACCGAACTGCCCTGGCGGTTCGGCTGCGCGGGTTCGCGCTTTCTGAGCCGGCGTTTCTGAACCGCGCCGGCGCCAGCACGCCGCCCGCGATGCGGGCACAATGCCCGGCCCGAGGCCCTGCCCGCATCGACCGCTGACCCAGGATTTGCCGTGTTCGGCCGTTTTGAACGCCTGCTGCCACCCTACCCCGCGCCCGAGCCGGCGCCACCACCCAGGCGATTTCTCGCCTTCGTGTGGAGCACCACGCCGGGCCTGCGCGGCTACGTCGCGGCGCTCACGCTGCTGTCGGCCGCCACCTCGGCCTACGACGCACTGCTGTTCGCCATGCTGGGCTACGTGGTCGACTGGCTGGCGGCGACCGCACCGGGCCGGCTGTGGGCCGAGCATGGCCACATGCTGCTGCTGCTGGCCGGCGTGCTGCTGGCCTCGATCGCGCTGGTGGCGCTGCAGACCATCGTCAAGCACCAGACGCTGGCGATCAACTTTCCGCTGCGCCTGCGCTGGAACTTCCACCGCCTGATGCTGGGCCAGAGCATGGCGTTCTACGCCGACGAGTTCGCCGGCCGCATCACCACCAAGATCATGCAGACGGCGCTGGCGGTGCGCGACATGATCTTCACTACCGCCGACGTGGTGGTGGGCATGGCGGTGTACATGGCCACGTTCCTGGCGCTGGCGGCGGGGTTCGACCGCTGGCTGCTGCTGCCCTTCGCACTGTGGGCGCTGGCATACGTGCTGGCCTGCCTGTACTTCGTGCCGCGCCTGGGCAAGGTGAGTCGCGCGCAGGCCGACGCACGCAGCGTGATGACCGGGCGCATCACCGACGCCTACACCAACATCGCCACCGTCAAGCTGTTTTCGCACACGCGGCGCGAGGCCGACTTCGCGCGCGCCGCGATGGTGGATTTCCAGCGCACCGGCTACGACCAGATGCGGCTGGTGAGTCTGTTCGAGGTCAGCAACCACGTGCTGATCGTGGCACTGATCCTGGGCGCCAGCGGCACCGCGCTGCGGCTGTGGTCGCATGGCCAGGTGGGGGCGGGCGCGGTGGCCGCGGTGACGGCGATGGCACTGCGCCTGTCGGGCATGAGCCACTGGGTGATGTGGGAGATGACCAGCCTGTTCGAGAGCGTGGGCACGGTGCAGGACGGCATCAACACGCTGGCCCGCCCGCGCACGGTGCTGGATGCGCCCGACGCGCGGCAACTGGCGGTGCCGCGCGGCGAGGTGGTGTTCGACGACGTCACGTTCAGCTACCGCGAGGGTACGCGACCCGTGATCGACCACCTGAAGCTGCTCATCCGCCCGGGCGAGAAGATCGGCCTGGTTGGCCGTTCGGGCGCGGGCAAGTCGACGCTGGTCAACCTGCTGCTGCGCTTTCACGACCTGCAGGGCGGGCAGATCCGCATCGACGGACAGGACATCGCACGCGTCACGCAGGACAGCCTGCGCCAGCACATCGGCATGGTCACGCAGGACACCTCGCTGCTGCACCGCGCGATGCGCGACAACATCCTGTACGGCCGCCCGGACGCCGGCGAGGCCGAACTGCAGGCGGCCGCGCGCCGCGCGCAGGCGCACGACTTCATCTTGCAACTGACCGACCCGCAGGGACGGCGCGGCTACGAAGCCCACGTGGGCGAGCGCGGCGTCAAGCTCTCGGGTGGCCAGCGCCAGCGGGTGGCGATCGCGCGCGTGATGCTCAAGGACGCGCCGATCCTGCTGCTGGACGAAGCAACCAGCGCGCTCGATTCGGAAGTCGAGGCGGCGATCCAGGAGAGCCTGTCGGAGCTGATGCACGGCAAGACCGTGATCGCCATCGCGCACCGCCTGTCCACCATCGCCGCGCTCGATCGCCTGGTGGTGATGGACGGCGGTCGCATCGCCGAGCAGGGCACGCACGCGGAGCTGCTGGCGCGCGGCGGCCTGTACGCGCGGTTGTGGGCGCGCCAGAGCGGGGGCTTTCTGGGCGAACAGCTGGACGACGAAGCGCTGGAAACCGCGTGATCGCCAGCAAGAACAGGCGCCAGCGCCTGATCCACGACCCGGCACAGCCACGACAAAGAGCGCGCGCGCCGGGGCCGGCACACGTTCGGATCAATGGGCCAGCTGTTGCCAGGTGCCGATCACGCTGTCGGGGTTGAGCGAGATCGAGGCGATGCCCTGCTCCATCAGCCAGCGGGCGAAATCAGGGTGGTCGCTGGGCCCCTGGCCGCAGATGCCGACGTACTTGCCCTGCGCCTTGCAGGCGTCGATGGCCAGCGTCAGCAGGGCCTTGACGGCCGGGTCGCGCTCATCGAAGTCGTGCGCCAGCAATTCCATGCCGCTGTCGCGATCCAGCCCGAGGGTAAGCTGCGTGAGGTCGTTGGAGCCGATCGAAAAACCGTCGAAGTGCTGCAGGAACTGCTCGGCCAACACCGCGTTGCTGGGCAGTTCGCACATCATCACCACCTTCAGCTCGTTGCTGCCGCGCTTGAGGCCTTTCTCGGCCAGCAGCGCCACCACGCGCGCCGCCTGGCTCACGGTGCGCACGAAGGGCACCATCACCTGCACGTTGGTCAGGCCCATGTCATCGCGCACGCGCCGGATGGCCTCGCACTCCATGGCGAAAGCCTCGCGGAACTCGTCGCTCACGTAGCGTGCGGCGCCGCGAAAGCCGAGCATGGGGTTTTCTTCCTCGGGCTCGTAGCGGCTGCCGCCGATCAGCTTGCGGTATTCGTTGCTCTTGAA
>CAZGOL010000185.1:0-4178 GCA_964527755.1 uncultured Ottowia sp. | reverse complement strand
CCCACAGCAAACAGGATGATGCCAAGATAGAAATTCGGCTCGGCCATCATCGGCACGTAGCTGGTCATCATGACGCTGGAGCCGCCACGGAACACCGCGTAGTTGTTGAGGATCGAGCCGATCACCATCAGCACAAAGCCCAGCCAGGCGATCTTGGGCGTCGCGATGCGACAGCGCAACAGCGTGGATGAGCAGAAATGCAGCACCGCGATCTCGAAAAAGATGATCCAGAAGATCAGCATGTCGAGGCCGTGGGCAGTCAGCACCATGTAGAAGGTGTCCGCTTCGAGCCAGCGAATGGCCGGCCAGCGCGTCAACACGACGCCGATGGCCAGCAGACCTCCGATCAACAGCCAGACCACGCCCACGAAGGCATGGGCCTTGATCAGCGCTTCGGCCTGTTTTTCGAACTGCAACCCGGAACGGGGGCAGGTACGGTAGGTGGTTGTCACTGCGGTCATCCCGGTCTCCTCATTTCACGTACAAGCGGCTGACCATCCGGTGGTGCCCGATGCCACAAAACTCGTTGCACACGAGCCCGTAGGTGCCGGACTGGTTCGGCGTGACGGTCACCACGTGCTCGAAACCAGGAACCAGCTGAATGTTGATATTCGCCGGTTGCAACGACAAACCATGGTTGTAATCCATGGCGGTGATGTGCAAGCGATAGGTCTTGTCCTTCTCCAGCTCGAGGATCGGCCAGAACGACCACAAACGACCGAGCAGATAGACGTCACTGCCGGGTGGCGGGGCCACCACGGGGATTTTCTCGTCGGTCTCGGTGCGCACCGTGTACTTGTCGACCACGGCCTGTGCCTTAGCCATGAACTTGTCGGGCGTTGTTCGATAGGTCTCGGTGGACAGGTTCTGCTTGCCCCAGATGTGCCAACCGACCATCATGAAAAACAGAATCAGACACCAGACCACCGCGATGGCGAGCCAAGTGCCCTCGACCCGATCGATCGGGTGCTTGTACCAGAGCCGTTCAGACGGCGGAAGAATGGCGCTCATGTGCTCTGCCTCCTGCTCATTTGGCGATGGGAAGGACCAGGATCTCGACAACACCCCACAGGTTGTAGACGACCATAGGGATCAAGACACCGAGGAACAACAGTAGGAACGGGCTGTCCATCAACTGTTGCATCCAAGGCACAGGTTCATTGGGGTCGTCGTGGTGAGGTGTCGTCATGACCATTCCTTCATGCGTATGCGCGCAGGGGCAGGGCGCCCACATGCTGCAGGCTATTCTTTCCGGGAGCGGTGGCTCCAGAATTGAACTAGATCAAATAAGCTGTAACGGATCAAGACTCCCCGCGTCCGGTGTCGCCTGGCCGCCCAGGCCTCTGGCAAGCCGGATACCATCTCCCGCCAGGGCTAGCGCCCAGCCCGACTTCACCGCTGATCAAAAACACAGGGTACTCATGGGCGTGGACACCGGACACCTCATCTTTGCGCGCATGGTCGGTGGTCGGTACATCCAAGTGGCGTTTGCGTCAAGCGGCCAGATGAGCAGCGCCTGCTTTGCGCCCGCCGATGTCGCCAGCGAAAAAATCCGAACGGGCAGGAGGCGCGAACTGAAGTGAGCTAGCGGGCCCGGGTTCGAACCGGGACATCAAAGCCCACCCCAAGTGGAAGCACCGCCAGAATGGGAGCATAGGCATGATCACGATTAAGATCAATCTCGAGTCGGCACTGGCCACACTCGACCGGATGGCGCGTGGCGCGCAGGACGCGTCGCCGCTGATGGCCGACCTGGCCGAAGCGCTGGCCAGTGAGTCAGAGCGTCAGTTTGCCGGGCAGTCCGGACCGCTCGAGCCGCTCGAGCCGTGGGCCATCTCGCGCCCGGTCAAGCAGCGGATGTGTGAGCGCCGCGGCACCTGGCCGGGCAAGCTGCTGTAGGTGACCTCCGGCGGTCTGGCCGCATCGGTGCAGACCAAGAGCGACCGTACCACTGCGACGATCGGCAGGAACAAGATCTACGCGACCACGCACCAGTTCGGCGGCGTGACCAGCGCGAGAAGCATGAACCCCGGCAAGACCACCCCGGCGCACCCCGATCTGCCATTCAACCCAAGCACGCGCCAACTCGCGCCCGAGGCCGAGCAAGAGGTGCAAGACCGGATCACCGATTGGGCCGCCGAACTGGGCTTCAAATGGTCCGCCACGCGCCGTTTCAGCATCGGAAACACAATCTCCGCGCCTGTCCCGTTCTTTTCCCTTTCGGTGTCCCAAAATTTCGATTGATCGCACCGATGGCCAGAGAAATATTTCGGTCGTGTTCAACAGCGAAAACCACCTCCAGAGTCCAGATGCCCCAATCACCCGACCCCCTTCACGTCCACAGTCAGCTCAACGCTCGCCAGGGCCGCATACGTCGGCTGGCGCTGCTTGTGGTCGGACTGACCGTGTGCATCGTCGCATTCAGTGCCTACCTGCGACTGACCCAGTCGGGGTTGGGTTGCAATGAGTGGCCGTCGTGCTACCGCCAAGGTGATTCAGTCGGCAACGAGGTCGCTGGCAACGTTGCCGTCGCGGCGGTCCGGCTGGGACACCGCGTCACCGCATCGGTCGTGCTGGTGCTGGTGGTGATTCTGGTCCTGGCGACACTGGGCATGCGACCGAGGCTGTGGCGCGAGGGACGTCTGACGCTGGGCATGCTCCTGCTGACCCTGGGTCTGGCCGCACTGGGTGCAGCCGCTCGTGGATCCCAGTTCCCGGCCGTCGTGCTGGGCAACTTGCTGGGTGGATTTGCGTTGCTGGCCGTGGCGTGGCGACTGGCCGGCACAACGATGGCCCGAGGCCACGGATCAGGCCAATGGACCGGTTGGGCATGGTTGGCCTTGCTCCTGCTGATGCTGCAAGTCGCGCTCGGTGGGTTGGTCAGTGCGACCCATTCGCTGACCGTGTGCTCGAGTTGGGCCGAATGCAGCCGGTTGGTGCAAGGCGTCGAGTGGGACTGGCAAGCGTTGAATCCCTGGCTTGGCGTCGGATCCGATGCGACCGTGCTGTCGGCGCGCGGTGCGTGGCTGCAGTGGCTGCACCGCGTGGGTGTGTTGCTGGTGGCGCCGACAATGGTGGTGGCCGGGTGGATTGCATGGCGCTCGGGGCAGCGAGCTCCAGTTTTGGCACTTGGGGCCCTGCTGGGCTTGCAGTTGCTGCTGGGTATCTTGCTGGGCTTCACCGGTGCACCACTCCCGGTTGCGCTTGCACACAATCTGGTGGGCGCCGCGCTGATTGCCCTTCTGGTCCGATTGGCCTGACGATCTCAACCCCACTGCGACCATGTGCAAGCGTCGCGTCTGGATCGCACGAATATCGTCGTCGATAAAATGGCTTGACATCATTCATCCTGGGCCTCGAAGGCTTGGCAGCAAGTCCATGAATCCGCGATCCCCCATGGTCTCGATCACAGAAAAGGCCGACGCGCCAAACACGCTTCAAGGATGGCCCTTGTTGCGCCTCGGGTTTCGGCCGTTCTATCTGGGGACTGCACTGCTCGCGTGCCTGTCCGTACCCGTGTGGGTGGCGCTTTTTCTCGGCAGGATCGACCTGCGCCTGGACATGTCACCGCTGCTCTGGCACGGGCATGAAATGCTCTTCGGTTTTGCTGCCGGCGTGATCGCCGGGTTCCTGTTGACCGCCGTACGCGCCTGGACCGGTCTGGCGACGCCGCGCGGCCCGGTTTTGGGCGTGCTGGCCCTTCTGTGGCTTGCAGCGCGGATAACGGCCCTGACCGGCCCCTACCCGCTGTTCGCCGTACTGGACGTGCTGTTGCTACCCACGGTGGCAGTGATCCTGCTGCAAGTGTTGGTGAAGGCGCGCAACAAGCGCAACATGCCGCTCATCTCGTTGTTGCTACTCATGACCGCGGCCAATCTGGCCTTTCACCTCTCGGTGATGCAGGTGATCACGATACCGCCCTTGGGCGCGCTGTACGCGGAACTGGCACTGATCCTGATGGTGATCACCGTGATGACGGGACGGGTGGTGCCCGTGTTCACCAAGAACGTCACGCCGGGCCTGGTTATCAACGTGTCACGCCCGTTCGAGTGGTCAGTGCTCGTCATCACCGCCATCGCCCTCGCGGCATGGGTGTTTGAGGCACCATCGATGCTCACTGCTGCGGCCTGCGCGCTGGCCGCTGTTGCCCACATCGTGCGACTGTGGATGTGGCACCC
>CAZGOL010000184.1:0-4205 GCA_964527755.1 uncultured Ottowia sp. | reverse complement strand
AAGATTGCGGGGCCAGGCATCAAGAAAGAATCAAGAGCACCGCTGGCGGGCGAGGAGTCTCGTCCCGCGTTGCCCCCACCTCGGGTCAGCGGTGCGGCACGTGAGTTGCCCCTGGCCGACTTTCCGCCAAATCCCGCCTGCTGGGGCGGCTGCCGTGCGAGGCGAGCGCGGGCTGACAGCCGCCCGACGACTGGGCGGTCTACTCCGGATTTAATAGCTGCTCAGGCTTGCCCTGCAAGCGCTGAATGCAATTTTCAACTTGAATTTCAGCCCGCCACGCGCGCGCGCAGCCAGTCGGGCAGCGGTGCCGACTTTTGCGCCGGCACGTCGAGCCACACGATCTTGGCGCCGCCGGTGGCGTAGACCTCGCCGGGTTGATCGGTGCGCTCCATCACGTTCCAGGTCTGGAACGAACTGCGCCCCGGGTCGCTGGCAAAGGTGCGGATCAGCACCTCGCCCGGGTACTCGAACTGGCGGATGAAGTTACAAAACGCGTTGACGATCACGATGCCATGGCCTTGCGGATCGGGCGCCAGATTCATCGACGTGAACCAGTCGATGCGCGCCGTCTCCATGTAGCGGAAATACAGCGTGTTGTTGACGTGGCCCATCGCGTCCATGTCGCCCCAGCGGATCGGGATGCGCATCTCGTGGACCTGCTTCTTGTGTTCGGGGAGATCGAATCTCATTGCATCGCCTTGTCACTTGTCCTGTCGCCGGCGGTACTGCGTCCGGTGCGTCGGTCGGAACAGAATAACCCAGCCGCAGCGGCCCGCTCGGGAGCCAACTGCGGTGTTCACTTCAACTGGAGACACAGGAATGACCGTGAGGATCGAGAAGAATGGCGCAGTGTGGACCATCGTCCACAGCCGCTACGAAGAGGCGCGCAACGCGATGGATCCCGCCAGCGCCGACGCGCTGGTGGCCGCGTTCAAGGCGTTCGACAGCGATCCCGACGCGGCGGTGGCGGTGCTGTGGGGCGAAGGCGGTGCATTTTGTGCGGGCTGGGATCTGAAGTATGGAGGTTCGCTGGATGACCGAGCCAAATTCGACGCCGAGATCGTGCGCGGCCTGGCCTTTCCGACCGGCGCCAACGAGGCGCCGCGCGGCCCGCTTGGGCCCACCCGGATGGAGCTGTCCAAGCCGGTGATCGCGGCGGTGGAAGGACCGGCCGTGGCCGGCGGCATGGAACTCGCCCTGTGGTGCGACATCCGCGTGCTGGCCAGCAACGCCTATTTCGGCGTGTACTGCCGCCGCTGGGGCATTCCGCTGCTCGACGGCGGCTCGGTGCGCCTGCCGCGGCTGGTCGGCCAGGGCCGCGCGCTGGAAATCATCCTGACCGGCCGCAAGGTGCCGGCGGCCGAGGCGCTGGCCATCGGCATGTGCGAGCAGGTGGTCGAACCTGGTGGCGCGCGCGCCGCCGCCGAGGCGATGGCCCGCGAGATCGCCCGCTTTCCGCAGGGCGCGGTGCGCGCCGATCGCCGCACCGTGCACGAAACCTACGGGATGCCGCTGCGCGAGGCCATGCGCCGCGAGTGGCAAAACGGCGTGCAAGCGCACTTCGAAGAAGGCGCGGCGGGAGCGCAGCGCTTTGCCGGCGGGTTGGGCCGCAGCGGCGACTTCAGCCGAATCTGAGCGCGGGCGCGCGCCCTACAGCGCGAAGCCGTCGTCGGCCACGATCACGGCACCATTCACGAAATGGCTGCCGCCCGAGGCCAGCATGAGCAGCACCGCATCCAGGTCGCGCGGCTCGCCCACGCGCCGGCGCGGCAGCATGGCGATCAGCTTGCGGCCCTGCTCGGTCTGCCAGTGGTGGTGGTTGATGTCGGTGTCGATGTAGCCCGGGCAAATGGCGTTGACGTTGATGCCAAAGCGCCCCCACTCCAGCGCCATCGCCTTGGTCATCTGGATCACGGCCGCCTTGCTCATGCAATAGACGCCGATTTGCGGCAGCACGCGCAGGCCCGCGGTGGACGCGATGTTGATGATGCGCCCGCCGGTGAAGGTTCCGGGCGCGGCGCCCCGGGCACGCGCCAGCATGCGCTTGCCCACTTCCTGCGCCACGAAGAAGGCGCCACGCACGTTGGTGTCGAAGACGAAGTCGTAATCCTGCTCGCTCACGTCCTGCAGGCGCCCGGTGCTCGACACGCCCGAGTTGTTGACCAGGATGTCGATCGAGCCCATGCGCGTTTCGGCCTGCGCCACCGCCGCGCGGATGGACGCCGCGTCGGTCACGTCGCACTCGACCACCAGCGCGTCGCCGCCCTCGCCCTCGATGTGCGCGCGCAGGTCCTTGAGCCGTTCCACGCGCCGGCCGGTCAGCACCACGCCAGCGCCGGCGGCCGCCAGCGTGCGCGCGAACTGCGCGCCCAACCCGCCCGAGGCGCCGGTGACGAGGGCCACGCGGCCCGCCAGGTCGATGGTGTAGCTCACGGATACTGCTCCAGAAGGTCGCGGGACGGAGCGCGGCGGAACGCGCTCGCACCCCATGCATAGAATGGCCATGGCGGGCACACAACGGCCAGCCTGCCGTCCGCCGCAGCCATTATTTCAAACCCGACGAGAGCATGTCCATGACGCCCCAGCAAATCCTCGAGCAGTTCGGCCCGCGCGAAGCGATGGAATACGACGTGGTGATCGTCGGTGCCGGCCCGGGCGGTCTGGCGGCGGCGATCCGCATCAAGCAGCGCGCGGCCGAACGGGGCCAGGACGTGTCGGTGGTAGTGCTCGAGAAGGGCTCGGAGCCCGGTGCGCACATACTCTCGGGCGCAGTGATGGACCCGCGGGCGCTGACCGAGTTGATCCCCGACTGGAAGGCCAGGGGCGCACCGCTGAACCAGCCCGTCACGGACGACGCCTACGTGTTCCTGGGCGAACGCGGCGGCATGCGCCTGCCCGGGCTGCTGTTGCCACCCTTCGCCCACAACCACGGCAACTACATCGTCAGCCTGGGCAACGTGGTGCGCTGGCTGGCGGGCCAGGCCGAGGCGCTGGGTGTGGAGATCTTCCCGGGGTTCGCCGCCGCCGAGGTGCTCTACAACGACGACGGCAGCGTCCGGGGCGTGGCCACCGGCAACGTGGGCATCGGCAAGGACGGCGAGCCGACCGAGAACTTCCAGCTCGGCATGGAACTGCTCGCCAAGTACACCATCTTCGCCGAAGGCTCGCGCGGGCACCTGGGCAAGCAGCTGATTGCACGCTTCAAGCTCGACGCGCACAGCGACCCGCAAAGCTACGCCATCGGCGTCAAGGAACTGTGGGAGATCGACGCGAGCCGACATACGCCGGGCCTGGTGATGCACACCGCCGGCTGGCCAATGGACGAGCACACCTACGGCGGCGCCTTCATGTACCACGCCGAGGACCGCAAGGTGCACTGCGGCTTCGTCGTGGGGTTGAACTACACGAACCCCTACCTCAGCCCGTTCGAGGAAATGCAGCGCTGGAAGACGCACCCGCGCATCAAGTGGTACTTCACCGATGGCGCCGGCAACGTCAACGCCAAGCGCCTGTCGTACGGCGCACGCGCCATCACGGCCGGCGGCGTGCTGGCGCTGCCCAAAACCGTGTTCCCCGGCGGGGCCCTGGTGGGTTGCGACGCGGGCTACCTGAACGTGGGGCGCATCAAGGGCAGCCATTCGGCCATCAAGACCGGCTCGCTGGCCGGCGAGGCGGCGTGCGACGCGGTGCTGGCAGGCCGCCAGCACGACGAACTGGCCGCCTACCCAGAGGCGTTCGACCGCAGCTGGCTGGCCACCGAGCTGAACAAGGATCGAAACTTCAAGAACTGGTTCAAGCACGGCCTGTCGGTGGGCACCGTCATGAACGGGCTCGACCAGTACGTGCTGCGCGGCCACATGCCCTGGACGCTGCATCGCCAGCAGCCCGACCACGTGCAGCTCAGGCCGGCCAGCGAATGCCGGCCGATCGAGTACCCCAAGCCCGACGGCAAACTCACCTTCGATCGCCTGTCCAGCGTGTTCGTCAGCAACACCAGTCACGAGGAAAACCAGCCCTCGCACCTGACGCTCAAGGATGCGAGCGTGCCGGTCAACGTCAACCTGGCCAGGTACGCCGGGCCCGAGGGCCGCTATTGCCCGGCCGGCGTGTACGAATTCGTGCCCGATGAAGCCAAGGGCGGCGGCGCCATGCGCCTGCAGATCAACGCGGCCAACTGCGTGCACTGCAAGACCTGCGACATCAAG
>CAZGOL010000183.1:0-4230 GCA_964527755.1 uncultured Ottowia sp. | reverse complement strand
GGCAGCGGCTCGAAGCGCGCGGTGAAGAAGCGCAGGAACGCGGGCTCGTACACCATCTTCATGCCGCGGATTTCACGACGGCGGGCGTACAGGTCCTTGCAGGCCTGCGCCACCACGTCGAGGTGCGCGTAGGTGTAGACGCGGCGCGGGATGGTCAGGCGCACCAGCTCGAGCTTGGGCCGGTGGTGATCGCCCGTCTGCTTGTTGCGTCCGGCCGAAACGATGCCGCGCTCCATGCTGCGCACGCCGCTCTCGAGGTAGAGCTGCGCGGCCAGCGTCTGCGCCGGGAACTCGTCCTGTGGCAGGTGGTCGAGGAACGCGCGGGCATCGAGGAATACCGCGTGGCCGCCGACCGGACGCACGATGGGGATGCCGGCGGCGGTCAACTGGTCGGCCAGATAGCGGCACTGGGCAATGCGGTGCTCGATGTAGTGGAAATCCACCGATTCCTCGATGCCGCGAGCCATGGCCTCCATGTCGCGCCCGGCCAGGCCGCCGTAGCTGGGCATGCCCTCGAACAGCACCACCAGCTCGCTGGCGCGCTGGTACAGATCGTCGTCGTTCATGCACAGGAAGCCGCCGATGTTGACCAGGCAGTCCTTCTTGCCGCTCATGGTGCAGCCGTCGGCGTAGCTCATCATCTCCTTCAAGATCTCGCGGATGCTCTTGTCGGCGTAGGCGGCTTCGCGCACCTTGATGAAGTAGGCGTTTTCCACGCAGCGCGTGGCGTCGAACATCACCTTGATGCCCAGCGGCGTGCACAACTCCTTGACGGCACGCAGGTTCTCCATGCTCACTGGCTGGCCGCCGGCCAGGTTGACGGTGACGGCCACGCAGACGTAGGGAATGCGCTCGGGGCCCACCTCATCGATCAGTTTTTGCAGCTTCTTGATGTCCACATTGCCCTTGAAGGGCAGGTCGATCTGCGAGTCGTGCGCCTCGTCGATGATGATGTCCACAAAACTCGCGCCGTTCAACTCCTGGTGCGCGCGCGTGGTGGTGAAGTACATGTTGCCGGGCACGTAGTCGCCGGGCTTGATGCACAGGCGCGAGAGCAGGTTTTCGGCGCCGCGCCCCTGGTGCGTGGGGATGATGTGCTTGAAACCGTAGTACTCGCGCACCACCTGCTGCAGGTGGATGAAGTTCTTGCTGCCGGCGTAGGCCTCGTCGCCCAGCATCATGCCGGCCCACTGGTTGTCGCTCATGGCGGTGGTGCCGCTGTCGGTGAGCAGATCAATGTAGCACTCGGCCGAATTGAGCAGGAAGGTGTTGTAGCCGGCGTTCTTGAGGTTCTGCTCGCGCTCCTTGCGCGTGGTCATGGCGATGGGTTCGACGACCTTGATCTTGTACGGTTCGGCGGGGTACCTGGCGGTCATGGCGGATGCTCCTCTTGGGTCGATGCAGGGTGATGAACGGGGTTTGCTCGGGTTGCCGCCAGAGTTCAAATCAAAAATTGATCTGAATCACGATAAATGACGCGGCATAAGACGCACTTTATCGGCCATTCGTCGCGAAATTTTTTCTAATTTTTAATTTTGACGCTTAATTCATGCGTATGAACATGACGGGTGCCCCCCGAACTGCGGTTCTTTGCGGTCCCGTTGGCACGGTGCAAAAAAGCCACGCTGGAGGGCGCTGGATGCCGGCGCGGCACGGAATCGGGCACAAGCGTGAAAAGCCGCACAGACGCAGCGCGCCGCGGCGCTGACAATGCGACCCTCGCCATCAGCAGTTCGGAAAGAACGCCATGAAACACGACCAGATGCCGCAGCGCGGTCGCAACCTTCGATCGCTCGTCCCTTGCCGAATCGCCCGGCGGGGCGGCTGGTTGCCGGTGGTCGCGGGCGCCGTGCTGTCGAGCACCGGTGCGGCACATGCTTTTCAGCTCGAGTTGCCTCGCGGCACGAGCGGGGCCGCGCTGACGCCCGTGCTGGCGGTGCTGGCGCTACTGGTGCTGCTGACCTTCGTCATGAGGTGGTCCCGGGATCGGGTTCAACGCAAGGCGCAGACCCAACCGGCGCCGACCGTCGAGGGCACCGACTGGGCTGGTCTGGTCAAAGAGGCGGCGCGGTTCTTCACCCAGCGCGGACTGGTGGCCGAACGGCCGCTGGACACCTGGCCGGAAGCCGCCGATCTGGTGGTGCGCAAGGGCGCGCGCAGCTATCTGGTGCACGCGCGTCACTGGCGGGCGGTGCGCGTGGATGCGCCGGCGGTGTACCTGCTGATTCGCGAGGTCGCGCGCTGCCGTGCCGATGGCGGCATTTTGCTGTGCGCGCGCGACGCATTCACGCCGGCCGCGAGGCAACTGGCCCGGCAAAACGGCATGCTGCTGCTCGATTCGGCCCGGATGCAACGCGAACCGCGCGCGGCTGACGCGCCGGTGGCGCGACCGCCCGCCGCAACGACGTCCCGTCCGGCGACTCTGGCGCACCACGCCCGCTCGATGCCCTCGCCCTCTCCCTCGCCGTCGCCCGTCGCGCTCAAGGTGTCGTTGCTGCGTGCCGAGCACGGAACCCGCGGTGCCCGGCGCGGCTTCATGCCGACGGTGCCGATGGACATCAACGACGTCCCGCCGCCGGCCAACCCGCCTGCGCCCGCCTGACGGGCGGTGTTCAGGCGGCGGCGTCGGCACGCCGATCGCTATCAATCAAATAGCTTGTTCGGCTTGACAGTCGGGCGATACTGGTCGATTTGACTCCATAAACCGGGCCCGACGACACGGACCCGGAGCACGGCTCAGGATGCCTGCAGGAAACCCATCGGACGCTGCTCGCGGACTTCGGGCTTGATGCGGTGTTCCGCTTCGAGCTGCTCGAGGAACTCGTCGGGTGCGAATTCGGTGGCCAGGATGTCGGTTTGTCGCTTGACCGCCGCGAAGTCGCCGGGGCACAGCTGCTCCAGCTTCGCCAGCCGGCGGCGCGCCTCGGGCGTCAGCGCGTCGGCGTCGCCGCCGAGGGCCTCGGTGATGAACATGCGCTCGCGCTGCTCGGCGGTGAGCGGCTTGAACCGGATCTTGAAAGTGAAGCGCCGCAGCGCCGCCTGGTCGATGCGGTCGAGCAGGTTGGTGGTGCAGATGAACACGCCGTCGTGGCGTTCCATCTGCTGCAGCATCTCGTTGACCTCGGTCACCTCGTAGCTGCGTTGCGCGCCGCGCCGGTCGAGCAGGAAACTGTCGGCCTCGTCGAGCAGCAGCACCGCCTTTTCCTCGCTGGCCTCCTTGAACATGGCGGCCATGTTCTGCTCGGTCTCGCCGACGAACTTGCTCACCAGGTCGCTGGCCTGGCGCACCATCAGCGGCTTGCCCATCTGCTCGGCGATGTATTCGCCCAGCGCGGTCTTGCCGGTGCCGGGCGCGCCGTAGAAGCACAGCGCGCCGTGTCCGCGCGCCTTCAGCGCCTCCACGATGCGCGGGATTTCGAAGCGCGTCTCGACGTTGAGCATCGCCAGGTCGTAGGTCGTGACCTGGCGGCGGCCCTTGCGCTCGGTGGCCGCTTCGGGCAGACGCCCCAGTGCGGTGTCGGAATTCTTCAGTTGCCGGTCAATCAGCGCCTCGAAGGCCGCGCCGCCGCGCGCCTCGCCCACGTGCGCCAGATCGGCAAAGCGAACCGCCGTGCGAATCTGTGCCGGCGTCAGGCCCTTGCGCTCGGTCAGCCGGGCGATGAACGCGTCGCTCACCGTCGCGCCGTCGAGCGCGCGGCGCACCAGCTGATCGCGCGCGCCGGGCGGCGGCGACCGGAGTTCCAGGTGGTAGGCAAAGCGGCGCCGGAAGGCCGGATCGATCTGCTCGATGCGATTGGTGACCCAGATCGTCGGCACCGGGTTGGATTCGAGGATCTGGTTGACCCAGGCCTTGCCGTTGACGCTGTGGCCCACCGCGCTGGCAAAGGCCTGCTGTTCGGCGCGGGCCATCAACCCGGCGGCGTCCACGCTGATGGGCGGAAACACGTCTTCCACCTCGTCGAACAGCAGCGCCGCCTCGTGCGAGCCCTTGAGGAACACCTGCGCGATCTGCATTGAGCGGTAGCGATCGCGCCCCGACAGGCTGTTGCCCGCCTGGTCGGCGTACTCGACCTCGAACAGCGCCAGGCCGGCCTCGCGCGCCAGCACCTTGGCCAGTTCGGTCTTGCCGGTACCGGGCGGGCCGTACAGCAACACGTTGACGCCGGGAGCCCGGGTTTGCTGAGCCTTGGCGAGCAGGTTGATCAACACCTGCACGTCGTCGCCGACGAA
>CAZGOL010000182.1:0-4249 GCA_964527755.1 uncultured Ottowia sp. | reverse complement strand
GGGCGTGCTCGACCGCCACCTGCAGGGCAAGGCCTGGATGATGGGCGAGCACTACGGCATCGCCGACATCGCCATCTTCCCCTGGGTGCGCAACCTGGTGGGGTTCTACGAGGCGGGCGAACTGGTGGGCTTCGAGCGCTTCGGCGAAGTGCGGCGCGTGCTGGACGCCTTCGTGGCGCGGCCGGCGGTGCAGCGCGGCTTGCAGGTGCCGGCGGCGGATTGAGCCAGCGACGCGACGCGCACCCGGCACCATGCAGGACTTGCACCACCTTCGGGAACATCGGCCCGGAGGAAAGATCGAGCCGGATCCACGTCGGCCCCACACCATCGAGACCCGCCGCATGAACAAGACCCGCCTTGCATCCCTGAGCGCCGCCATCGCGCTCGCCCTGGCCGCGCCTGCCGCGCTGGCCGCTGGCACGCATGCCGGTGGCCACGGTGAGCCTGCGTCGCACGCCGGCACTCCCGCCATCACAGCACCGGCGCCGGCGGCTCGCCCCGGCAACGCGGCCAGGGCCACGCGGACCGTCGACATGGTGTTGGGCGATGACATGCGCTTTGCGCCGGCCTCGCTCGAGGTCAAGGCCGGCGAGACGGTGCGCTTTCGCGTGCGCAACACGGGCAAGCTGCGGCACGAGATGGTGATCGGCTCGCTCCATGATCTGAAGGCGCACGCCGAGCAGATGCGCCAGCACCCCGGCATGGTGCATGCCGAACCCAACCAGCTGAGCCTGGCGCCCGGCCAGCGCGGCACCCTGGTGTGGCGCTTCGATCGGCCGGGGCAGGTGGACTTCGCCTGCACCGAGCCGGGCCACCTGGAGGCAGGCATGGTGGGCAAGGTGCTGGTCACGCGCTGATGCGCGCGGCACCCCGCCTTGCCCGGGCGGGGTGGCCTCTTGGGCTGGATGCCAGACAGGTCAGCCCGCGCCCATCGCCCCGTGACCGCCCATCTTGGCGAGCGCGCCGCCGAGGCTCTTTTGCAGCGCCTCGGACCCCGCGGCTTTCACCAACTGGATGGCGCGCTCAGCCAACACCGTCGTGATCGGGTCTGACAATTCATCGAACACGAGATGGCGCCTGGGCGGCCACGGCCAAGGCCACGGACGGGGGCACAGTTCCTCCCAGTCCGCCACCGCGATCACCGCAGCGGCGCGCTGGCCCGCCGAGACCTCTGTCGGCCGTTTGTCGGACAAGGCTTTCTCGGCGGCGGCAATCAGGGTCTTGGTCACGCTGACCGAGGCCACGCCGCCTAGGTTGCGCACGATGGTGGAGGCCAGCACGGCATCGATCTCGTGCACGAACCGCGCTCGGATCAGCAATTGCCACGGCACGTTTTTTGCCCCCGGAAAATCATCATAGGTCCACATGAGATGCTCCCCACGTTCCTGCCAGCACGGCTGCCGTGTCGGTACGCGAAATGCCGCCGACCTCCGGCCAGCCGCCGAATTCAGGATATCGGCGTCATCGCGTGAAGTCAGTAAAACGTAGTAATAAATGTGCAGTTCACCCCGGATGAATCCATGAAAAGTACTGCATGAAATTGCAAAACGATTCACAGATCAGCCCCGCGACCGAAACCGCCCGGCCGCACGAAGGGTGGCGCGCTGCGCACGCGCTGGGCTACCATTGCGCGGTTTTCTGCCGGCCACGCGGCCGCACCGAGCCGCGGGCAGCGGCCGAACAACGCCGGAGGGCTTGTCCATGAAGCGGGTGGAGACGTTCAAGCGCGTGCTGGCGCTGGTGATCCTGGTGTGCCTGTTCCTGCCGCTGGCGCAGTGCGGCTCCAGGCTGTCGGCCGACGGCAGTGTTCGCGCCGGGCCGCCGCAGGATCTGGTGGCGGCCGAACAGGTGAGCTTGCGCTCGACCGACGGCGCCGCCATCCTGGTCTTGTTCGCCTGGCCGCTGGTGTTCGTCGCACTGCGCCGGGGCGTGCGTTCACCCCGCGGCGCGGCGGTTGTGAACGCGGTCGAGGGCCTGCTGGCCGCGGCCTCGATCTACTGGGTGACCGAGACGATCGGGCTGTGGGGCGCGGTGCGCTGGGGCGGGGTGGTGCTGCTGACCTCGTTCGGCCTGTATCTGCTGTGCGTGGCGGCGGCGCTGCGTGCGTGCTGGCGAGGGCCCCCCACCGGCGCCGCGCCGGAGTAGCCGCGGCGCTCAGGAGCCGGGCGCCTGTGCCTGCTCGATGGCGACGCGCAACTGGCGATAGCCCTCGGCCAGGCGCGGCCCGGGGCGGCCCAGATAAGCCTCGCTGATGGCGTGGATGCGGTCGCGCGCCACGGCGGCAAAGCCCTGCCAGCCGGGCCGCTCGCGCACCACGTCGGCGCGGTACTTGTCCACCTTCACGCCGCACCAGCTCATCACCACCAGATCGGGCGGGGTGGCGGCCACCTGTTCTGTGCTCACGGGCAGGCTCTTGGCGTCTACCCCGGCCCAGGGGTTTCGGCCGCCGGCGCGCTCGATCATCTCGCTCACCCACGACTGGCGCGCCGGCACGATCACGGGCTTGGGCCACCACTCCACCAGCACCGCCGGGCGGTGGCCGACCACCGGCTGCACCGGCATGGCGGCATCGAGCTCGGCGGCCAGGCGTTCGCCCCGCCCGGGCACGCCCAGCACGGCAGCGATGCGGCGGATGTCGCCCAGCACGTCGGCCAGCGATTGCGGGTTGCACACCAGCGTTTGCAGGCCGGCATCGTGCAGTGCCTGCACCACGCGTTCGTGCCCCGGCACGGTGAGCGAGGTGAGCACCACGTCGGGTTGCAGGGCGCGCACCTGCGCCACGTCCAGCTCCAGATCGCGCCCCGGCCTGGGCAGCTTCGCGACGACTTCGGGGGGATGGTCGGAATCGGCATCCACCCCCACCAGCATCTCGGCACAGCCGAGCGCACAGGCGATCTCGGTGTTGGAGCAGGTGTGCGAGAAGACGCGCATCGCGCCCGCCTCCGGGCTGCGGCTCAGGCCACCGCCGCCAGTGCGTCGTTGAAGGTCTTGCTGGGGCGCATCACGGCGGCGGTCTTGGCGGCGTCGGTCTGGTAGTAGCCGCCGATGTCCACCGGGTGACCCTGCACGGCGGCCAGTTCATCGACGATTTTTTTCTCGTTGGCGGCCAACTGCTCGGCCAGCGGCTTGAACCGCGCGGCCAGCTCCTTGTCATCCGTCTGCCCGGCCAGTGCCTGGGCCCAGTACAGCGCCAGGTAGAAATGGCTGCCGCGGTTGTCGAGCTCGCCGCTCTTGCGCCGCGGGCTCTTGTCCTCGTCCAGCAGCTTGCCGGTGGCGGCGTCCAGCGTCCTCGCCAGCACGCCGGCGCGGGCGTTGTGGTTCTTGTGGCCCAGGTCCTCCAGGCTGACGGCCAGAGCCAGGAACTCGCCCAGCGAATCCCAGCGCAGGTGGTTTTCTTCGATCAGCTGCTCGACGTGCTTGGGCGCCGAGCCGCCGGCGCCCGTCTCGTACATGCCGCCGCCGGCCATCAGGGGCACGATGGAGAGCATCTTGGCGCTGGTGCCCAGCTCCATGATGGGGAACAGGTCGGTCAGGTAGTCGCGCAGGATGTTGCCGGTGGCGCTGATGGTGTCCAGCCCGCGGATGACGCGCTCGAGCGTGTAGCGCATGGCGCGCACCTGGCTCATGATCTCGATGTGCAGGCCGCTGGTGTCGTGCTCGTGCAGGTACATCTTGACCTTGGTGATCAGTTGCGCCTCGTGCGGGCGGTACGGGTCGAGCCAGAACACCACCGGCATGCCCGACTGGCGCGCGCGCGTGACGGCGAGCTTGACCCAGTCGCGGATCGGCGCGTCCTTGACCTGGCACATGCGCCAGATGTCGCCGGCCTCGACGTTCTGGCTCATCAGCACTTCGCCGGTGGCCAGGTCGGTGATGTTGGCCACGCCGTCCTCGGGGATCTCGAAGGTCTTGTCGTGGCTGCCGTATTCCTCGGCCTGCTGGGCCATCAGGCCGACGTTGGGCACGGTGCCCATGGTGCGGGGGTCGAACGCGCCGTGCCACTTGCAGAAGTTGATCATCTCCTGGTAGATGCGGGCAAAGGTGGACTCGGGCATCACGGCCTTGACGTCCTTGAGCCGCCCGTCGGCGCCATACATCTTGCCGCCGTTCCTGATCATGGCGGGCATGGAGGCGTCGACGATCACGTCGTTGGGCGAGTGGAAGTTGGTGATGCCCTTGCTCGAATCCACCATCGCCAGCTCGGGGCGGTGCTCGTGGCAGGCGTGGATGTCGGCCTTGATCTCGTCCT
>CAZGOL010000181.1:0-4320 GCA_964527755.1 uncultured Ottowia sp. | reverse complement strand
CCGCTGATCCGCGCCAACGACAACCGCAAGAGCTGCGCGCACGTGGTGATCTTCTTCATCTTCATCGTCAGCAACATCGGCGGCTCGCTCACCCCGCTGGGCGATCCGCCGCTGTTTCTGGGCTTCCTGAAGGGCGTCACCTTCTTCTGGACGGTGGACCACGTGATCTTCGAGACCGCCTTCCTGGTGGTCGTGCTGCTGGTGCTGTTCTTCGCACTCGACACCTGGCTGTATCGCAGGCAGGGCGTGCTGGCGCGCGACCCCACGCCCGACACCGAGCGCTTCGGTTTCGAGGGCGCGGTCAACTTCGTCCTGCTGGCGCTGGTCATCGCGCTGGTGCTGATGAGCGGCATCTGGCAGCCGGGCGTCGAGTTCGACGTGCTGGGCACCACCGTGGGGTTGCCGGGTCTGGCGCGCGACATCGGGCTGATCGTCATCACGCTGATCTCGGTGACCATCACGCCCGGAAGCGTGCACGCGGCCAACCAGTTCTCATGGGGCCCGATGCAGGAAGTGGCCAAGCTGTTTGCCGGCATCTTCCTGACCATCATTCCGGTGATCGCCATGCTGCAGGCCGGCGTCGACGGCGCGTTCGGGGCGGTGGTGCGCGCCGTCACGCACGCCGACGGATCGCCCAATCCGGCCGCCTACTTCTGGGCCACCGGGGCGCTCAGTTCGGTGCTCGACAACGCGCCCACCTACCTGGTGTTCTTCAACACCGCCGGCGGTGACGCGCAGCACCTGATGGGCCCGCTGGCCAGCACGCTGGCCGCCATCAGCGCGGGTGCGGTGTTCATGGGTGCCATCACCTACATCGGCAACGCCCCCAACCTGATGGTCAAGGCGATCGCCGAGGACCGCGGGGTCAAGATGCCCAGCTTCTTCGGCTACATGCTCTGGAGCGTGGGCATCCTGGTGCCGCTGTTCCTGGTGGTCACCTGGCTGTTTTTCGTCTGATCGCTTCCCGTTGCCGGCCCGGCGCAGGCGTCGCGGCCCTGGCGTGTCACACGGCGCGCCGCTGATTCGTCAAAGGCGAGGTGCCCTCCGGTGACGGGCGCGGCATGGGGCCGCGCCGGCCGGGCGCCTGTGCGCGAGGTATGCCCGCCATGGATTTCTTTGGCATGACTTCTGCCGCCGCCCCGCCGGGGCGCCGGCGCTGGCGCGCCCGCCGGACGGGCGCAATGGTGATCGCACTGGTCGCGGGGGCGCTGGCTGCATTGGTGGCCCATCGGGTCAACCGCGACGCCCAGGTGACGCGCCAGTGGCCGGCGGCCGGCGTGCTGGTGGAGGTGGGCGGCCACCGCCTGCATCTGCGTTGCATGGGTGAGGGCAGTGCGCCGCCGCTGGTGCTGGAGGCGGGCATGGGCGGCTGGTCGCAGGATTGGTCGGCGGTGCAGCCGCTGCTGGCGCGCGGCGGGCGCGTGTGCAGCTACGACCGCGCCGGCTACGCCTGGTCCGACACCCCCGTGCCGTTGCCCACGGGCATGCAGGCAGTGCGCGATCTGCACCGCCTGCTCAATGCGGCCGGCGTGCCCTCGCCGCGGATCCTGGTCGGCCATTCGATGGGCGGACTGCTGGCGGGCATGTACGCCCGCGTTTATCCGCACGACGTTGCAGGCCTGGCCTTCGTCGATGCCGTGGGGCGCGACTACGCGGCGCAGTTCCCCCCCGACCGCTACGCGGCATTTCGCGTCAGCCTGGGCCGCCTGCTCGGCATTGCCGGCATCCTGGCACGTTGGAGTCTGCCGCAGGCGTTTGGGCAGAGTGCGTCGCTGGTGGCGGCACGCCTGCCGGTGTCCGAGCGCGAGGCGGCCCAGGCCTGGAGCCTGAGCGCGCGCCACTTTCGGACGCTGCGCGATGAGAACGCCGGTTTCGATCAGGCGCTGGAGCAGGCGCTGGCACTCGGGCCACTGCCCGCGGTGCCGATGCGCGTGCTCTCGAGCGGCGTGATGCGCGACTTCCCGCCAGGACTCGAGCAGGAAACCTTGCACGCAGCCTGGACCCGTAACCAGCAGAGCATCGCGCTCGAAGCCGCAGTGCCGCGGCAAGTCTTCGAACACAGCGGCCACTACCTGCACCTGGACGACACGGCCGCCGTGGTGCGGGCGTTGGAGAGCCTGCGCAATGAAGTACAAGAGCGGTCCCGAGACCGCTGAAAGGATTGCAAACCCGTGCCTTCTGACCGATTGCCTGCCAGCAACCACGACGCATTGTTCGAGGCGCAGCGCCCACGCCTGCTGGCGCTGGCTTGGCGCATGCTGGGTTCGCGCCACGAGGCGCAGGACTTGCTGCAGGATCTCTGGCTGGCCTGGCACGAGGTCGATCCGGCCGCGCTGGGCGAGCCGGCTGCCTACCTCACGCGCATGGCCACGCATCTGTGCATCGATCGCCTGCGCAGCGCCCGTCGTCAGCGCGAGCGGTATGTCGGCATGTGGCTGCCCGAGCCCTGGATCGAGGCGGCCGACGAGCCTGGCGCGCAGGCGCCGACGCCACCCGAGCGGCTGGCGCTGGCGCAAAGCGTGTCGATTGCCTTCCTGCTGGTGCTCGAACGACTCGGGCCTCTGGAGCGTGCGGCGTTCCTGTTGCACGACGTGTTCGAGCAACCGTTCGAGGAGGTCGCGCGCCAGCTCGACCGCACCGCCGCAGCTTGCCGGCAACTGGCCGCACGGGCGCGCGCGCGGCTGCAGGCCGCTGGCCTGGGCGGCGAGGAAGATGCGGGTGCAGGCGCGCTGTCTGCGCTGCCCGAGCACGCCGCGCGCTTGCTCGATGCCTTTGCCGAGGCCGTGGGCTCGGGCGATGCCGACCGGCTGGCCGCCCTGCTCACGCAAGACGTGCAACTGCTGAGCGATGGCGGCGGAATCGTCACGGCGTTGCCGCGACCGGTGACCGGAGCGCATGACGTGGCGCGCGTGCTGAGCGGTCTGGCGCGGGTCTGGGCGCAAGGCGCCGGCCGCCACGAGCGTCTGGAGCGCGTTCGCGTCAACGGTTTGCCCGGGGCCGTGGTGCGCGCTGCCGGGGGTCGCGTGGTGATGGCGCTGGTGTTGCAGCAGAACGCCGACGGGCGCGTGCGCGGGGTGTATTTCATGCGCAACCCGCACAAGTTGCGCGCGATCGAGGCCACCCAGGGAGCGCACCTGATCGGATGACGCGGTGCGCGGCCTCAGTGCCGCGGATGGCCGGGCACCGGGCGCGCCGGCCACAGCACGGAGGCGATGGCCAGGCACATCAGCAGCATGGCGCTCCAGTCCTGCCAGCGCAGGGCTTCGCCCAGCCACAACGCGCCGGTGAACACGCCCACCACCGGAATCATCATCACGCTGAGCGTGGAAGCCAGCGGCGGCAGTGCGCGCGCCAGTGAAAACCACGCTGCCTGCGCCAGGCTCAGCACCAGCAGGGCATTGAACGCGGTGGCCCACAGCGCGCCGGTGCTGGGCGTGCGCCACTGGGCGTGTTCCAGCAGCACACCCAGCACGCCGAGCACCACCGACGCCTCGAGCACCATCCAGAATGCCAGCGTGAGCGTGGCGGCCGGCAGCCGCGTGCGGCGCAGCCTCTGTGTTCCGTAGGCCCAACATACGGCGGCCAGCAACATCAACACCACGCCCAGCGGGCGACCGCTCATCGAAGCGAGCTCGTTCCACAACAGCAACAGCACACCCAGCGCGGCTGCGGCCACGCCCAGCCAGCCGCGCGCGCTCAGTCGGTCGCGGTACAGCGCCGCGCCCAGCAGCGCCGAGAAGATCGGCATGGTGTAGCCCAGGATGGCCGCGCGCCCGCTGGACAGCAACGGCATGGCCAGGATCATGGGTGCGTTCCACAGCACCAGGTTGAACAGGCCCAGCAGCAGCACGCGGCCCCAGTGCGCGCGCGCGATGGCCAGCGGCAGCCGCCTGGCGCGCAACGTGATCCACAGCACCGGCAGCGCCAGCAGCAGCGACGCCGAACGAAAGCTGAGCGGCGGAAATCCTTGCACGCCCACCTTCAGCACCGGCCAGTTGATGCCCCAGATCAGCGTGACGAACAGCAGGAGGGCCAGTTGCTGGCGCGACAGGGCAGACATCACGGGCGATTGTGCCCAATGCCCGGCGCACGCGTGCGGAGATGAGTCGATTCGATCCGATCCTGATTTGATAGCCGCTGCGGCTTGTCAGGCAAGCGATGCGGCTGCTTTTTGTTGAAATTCGGCCTGGGAAACGAGGCGACTCACAGATCGGTGCGCAGCCGCCACAGCTCGGGAAACAGCACCACGTCGAGCATTTTGCGCAGGTAGGCCACGCCGCTGGTGCCGCCCGTGCCGCGCTTGAAGCCGATGATGCGCTC
>CAZGOL010000180.1:0-4328 GCA_964527755.1 uncultured Ottowia sp. | reverse complement strand
CCCGAGCCGCAGCCGTCGGCCACCTGCATGCTGGCGCCGAACACGAAGGCGCCCACCAGCAGGCTGATCGACAGCGGCCCCAGCGCGGCGGTGGTCTCGGGGAAATGTCCGATCATCGGGATCGACAGCAGCGCCAGCAGGCCGATCAGCACGATCTGGCCGTAGACGCCCGATGGATCGCGGTTTTCCACCAGGTTGCGCCAGCCGGTGGTGAAGCCGAAGCGTGGTGCGGCCAGCGCCGCGCCCAGCCCCACGCCCACCAGCAGCAGCAACCCCTGGCGCGCCGAGACCGACCACGCCAGCCAGCCAGCCAGCAGCAAGATTGCGAAGGTGAGCGGCAGGCGCTGCGGCCAGTGGCGTGCGGCGGCAGCGCTGCCGCCGGTGGTGGTCGCGGCGGCATGGGGGGAGATGGCCAGCGTGTTCATGGCGCCTTGGTTCCCAGGTTGCGGTGCGCCCAGACCAGCGCGGCATAGCGCAGCTGCTCCCAGCGACCGGGTTCGTTGATCATCGGCAGCGGGGTGGGCGCGCTCGTCCAGTCGATCATCGATCCGGGATACATGCGCACGTTGGGGTGGCCCAGTACCTCCGAGAGCACGAACCAGTCGGTGGCCGACCAGTGGCCGGCGTTGCAGAAGGCGATCACGGGGGCATCGGATGCGACGTTCAACGCCGCATCGACCTCGCCCTGCAACGAGGCTTTGTCCAGCAGCGTGGCGCTGCCCAGTTCGAAGAAGTTTTCGCTGTCCAGCGCGACGGCGCCCGGCAGCGTGCCGCGCGCGTGGGCGTTGTCGTGCTTGATGCGGCCCTGGAAGAAGGGCGCCGGCCGCGCATCCACCCGCACCACGCCGGCCTCGTCGAGGCTGGCGCGCACGTCCTCGCGCGTGGCCATCCAGCGCGCATCGAGCCGCGGTCGCCAGGTGCTGCGCGGCGCCGTCGCCGGCTGGTTGCTGACCGGCAAGCCGGCCTCCTTCCAGGCGGTCAGGCCGCCGTTGAGGATCGACGGATCGCGCACGCCCAGCGATTTGAGCGTCCAGTAGGCCCGCGCGGCGCCGCCGAAGTCGGTGGCGTCGATGCCGGTATAGACGATGACCGTGCGCGTGTCGGGCGTCAGGCCAAGCTCCTGCACCAGCTCAACCAGTTGCGCCGGCGTGGGCGGCAGGCCCAGGTTCACGTCCACCAGCCGCCAGCGCCCGTACGGGGCCGACACCGCGCCCGGCAGGTGCTGCAGGGCGTAGGCCGGGCCTTCGCGCACGTCGATCACGCGCACCGGGCCGGTTTGCGCGAGCGCCTGCAGTTCGCCCGGGGTGATCAATGGCGCCGCCAGCGCGGGCGCGGCCAGCCAGGCCAGACCGATGAGCAGCAATCGAAACAGGGGGTGCATCGCAGGGGCTGGCAGAAGTGAAGGTGCCGAAGGTGCCGCGGACATGGGCATAAGCGAGGCCTTAATTATCCGGGCCGCTTGCGGCGCGGCGAACGACAGATTTGTTGGTTGCTTATGCCCGATGCGTGTAAAGGCGCGGCCGCGGGGCTACCATGCCGTCATGATCACCCTGCATACCGCGGCCACGCCCAACGGCCACAAGGTTTCCATTGCGCTTGAGGAAATGGGACTGGCCTACGACTTGCGCGTGGTGGATCTGGTTGCCGGCGAACAAAAGGGCCCCGAGTTCCTGGCGCTGAACCCCAACGGGCGCATCCCGGTGATCGTCGATCACGACGCCGGCGATTTCGTCGTGTTCGAATCTGGCGCCATCCTGATCTATCTAGCGGAAAAAACCGGTCAATTGATGCCAACCGATGCAAAAAATCGTTCGAAGGTCATGCAGTGGCTGATGTTCCAGATGGGTGGTGTGGGCCCCATGATGGGCCAGGCCAACGTGTTCTACCGCTACTTCCCGCAAAAAATCCAGCCCGCCATCGATCGCTACCAGGCCGAGGGCCGGCGCCTGTTTGAGGTGCTCGATGGTCATCTGGCCCAGCACGAATGGCTGGCCGGCGACTACTCCATCGCCGACATCGCCAACTGGGCCTGGGTGCGCACGCACCGTTGGTCGGGCATTGCCATCGACGGGCTCGACCACCTGCGCCGCTGGCGCGATGCCATCCGCGCCCGTCCCGCCGTGCAGCGCGGGCTGGCGCGCCCGCCGGCCAAGGTGGATCTGGCGCGCGATGGCGACGCGAAGGCGAAGGAGTTTTCCGAGCAGGCCCGCGGCATGGTGGTGGGCCTGAAAAATCAGTGAAAACCGGTTGCAGCGCTTGGCGGACACGCCGGAGCAGCTATCTTTAGAGGAGCGAAACCATGAAACTCTACACCTCTCCCCGCGCCCCCAATCCACGCCGAGTGTTGATGTTCATGCATGAAAAAGGCTTGAACAGCATTCAATTGGTGCCAATCGATCTCAATTCGGGCGAACACAAGGCGGCAGCCTACCGCGCCAAGGTACCGGTGTCGCGCGTGCCGGCGCTGGAGCTCGATGATGGACGCATCTTGAGCGAAACGCGCGCGATCTGCACGTATCTGGAAGGCTTGTACCCGGAACCCAATCTGATGGGTCGGGATCTGGAAGAGCGCGCCTTCATCGAGATGCACGATCGTCGCGTGGAATGGTATTGGTTGCTCCCCATTGCCAATTGCGTGCGCCACACGCATCCAGGGCTCGCGCCGCTGGAGCAGCCGCAGTTTCCGGACTTCGGCCGCGCGCAGGGCGTGAAGGTGCGCGAGAGCGCCCGCTGGCTGGACGAAACCCTGCGAGAACAGTCCTGGATCGCCGGCGAGCGCTTTACCATCGCGGACATCACGGCCTTTTGCGCGATGGAATTCGCCAGACTGATGAAGTTCAACGCCGGCGCCGAGGGCTTTGCCGCGCTGCAGGCCTGGCGCGACAAGGTGGCCGCACGGGAAAGCGCCCGGGCGCAGTAGGCGGTGAATGCGTGGCGGCCGTCGCCAATCCATTGCTGCGGATGGGGGCGTTGCTGACAGGGGCACCGCCGCGATGCTACCCTGCCGATTTACCGCCAGAAGAGCGGTTTCGCCCTGAAACGCCCATGAATCGAGTCGACTCGACCGCCCTGCAAGCGCACGCCGCACCCCTGAAGCTACCCCGGCGCCTGTCGCTGTACGCCGGCAGCGCGGAGGAGTTTCGCCAGCATCTGCGTGCGTATTTCAATGAGACCTTCGACGCCTACGAGTCGCTGTTTCGCACGCTGGCCTGCGACGCCGCCTGGGTTGAAAAGCCCATCACCCTGCGCCACCCGCTGATTTTCTATTACGGCCACACGGCCACCTTCTTCGTCAACAAGCTGCTGCTCACGCGCCTGATCACCGAGCGCATCGACCCGCAACTCGAATCCATCTTTGCCGTCGGCGTGGACGAGATGAGCTGGGACGACCTGAACGACGCGCACTACGACTGGCCCAGCGTTGCCCGCGTGCAGGCCTACCGCGACCGGGTGCGTGCGCTGGTCACCGGCCTGATCGACAGCGCGCCGCTCACCCTGCCCGTGAACTGGGAGAACCCCTGGTGGGCCATCGTGATGGGCGTGGAGCACGAGCGCATCCATCTGGAAACGTCATCGGTGCTGATCCGCCAGCACCGGCTGGACTGGGTGCGCCCGCAGCCCGGCTGGCCCGTGTGCCCCGACGCCGGCGCTGCGCCGCAAAACGCCCTGGTGGATGTGCCCGCCGGCCCCGTCACGCTGGGCAAGCCCTTTGACTGCGAGCGCTACGGCTGGGACAACGAATACGGCCATCACGCGGCCGAGGTGCCCGCTTTCCAGGCTGCCCGCCTGCTGGTGAGCAATGGCGAATTTCTGGAATTCGTCACCGCCGGCGGCTACGCGCACGACGCCTGGTGGGACGACGAGGGCCGCCGCTGGCGCGACTTTGCGCGGGCCATGCACCCCACGTTCTGGGTGCAGGGCGCAGGTGGCTGGCGCCTGAGGTTGATGACGCAGGAAGTGCCCATGCCGTGGAACTGGCCGGTCGAGGTCAATTGCCTGGAGGCGCGGGCGTTTTGTCGCTGGAAGTCCGCCCAGACCGACCAGCCGGTGCGCCTGCCGACCGAGGACGAGTGGCACCGCGTGCTGGCCACCAGCGGCTGGCACCTGCAGGACGCCCGGCCCGTCGACGCCAACCTGTACCTGGAGCACTGGGCCTCGTCCTGCCCGGTCGACCGCTTCGCGCACGGGCCGTTTTGCGACGCGGTGGGCAACGTCTGGCAATGGACCGAGACGCCCACCTACCCCTTCGAGGGCTTCAGGACCCACCCCATCTACGACGACTTCACCACGCCCACCTTCGACGACCGGCACAACCTCATCAAGGGCGG
>CAZGOL010000179.1:0-4389 GCA_964527755.1 uncultured Ottowia sp. | reverse complement strand
TGAGGCTCAGGTCCGGCTCACGTCGCGCAGCGTGACGAATTCTTCCGCGCTGGTCGGATGGATGCCGATCGTGGCGTCGAACTGGGCCTTGGTGGCACCGCACTTGAGGGCGACAGCGAAGCCCTGCACGATCTCGCCGGCACCGGCGCCGACCATGTGCGCGCCGATCACGCGGTCGCTCGCGTCATCGACGACCAGCTTGACCATGCTGCGCTCGTCGCGGCCCGACAGGCTGTGCTGCAGCGGCCGGAAGTCGCTGCGGTACACGCGGATGGAGCCGAAGCGCTCACGCGCCGTTTGCTCCGACAGGCCCACGGTGCCGATCGGCGGGTGCGTGAACACGGCGGTGGGGATGTTGTCGTAGTCCATGTTCCGCGGTGGTTTGCCGGGTGGCGGACCGAACAGGCGATCGACCAGCGCCATCGCCTCGGCCAGCGCCACCGGGGTCAGCTCCAGCCGGCCGACGGCGTCGCCCAGGGCGTAGATGCCAGGCACGCTGGTGGCGAAGTGCTCGTTGGCCTCGATGGCGCCGTTGGCGGCCTGCCGCACGCCCACGGCGTCCAGCCCCAGGCCGACGGTGTTGGGGCGCCGGCCGGTGGCGTACAGCAGCACGTCGGCTTGCACGTGGCTGCCGTCCTTCAGGAGAACGCGGCGCGCATTGCCCGCGGCCTCGATGCGGGCCACGTCGGCGTGCGTGCGGATGTCCACGCCGGCCTTGCGCATCTGTTCGGCGGCGAACTCGCGCACTTCGTCGTCGAAGCCACGCAGGATTTGCTCGCCGCGATACAGCAACGTGACCTGCGCGCCCAGGCCGTGGAAGATGCTGGCCATCTCGCAGGCGATGTAGCCGCCGCCGACGATGACCAGGCACTTTGGAAACACCGGCAGGTCGAACATGTCGTCCGAGGTCACGGCCAGTTCGCGGCCCGGCACCTCGGGCACCCAGGGTTGGCCGCCGGTGGCCAGCAGGATCACCGCGGCGCTGTGGCGGCTGGTGCGGCCGTCGTCGTGGCGCACCTCGACGGTGTTCGCATCGAGCAGGCGCGCGTGACCCTGCATCCGGTCGACCCGGGCGCCGACCATCAGCTTTTCGTAGATGCCGTTCAGATGGCCGATGGCCTTGGCGCGATTGGCCTTCAGCACTTGCCAGTCGAGCTCGGGCGTGCCCTCGATGCGCCAGCCGTAGCCGTGGGAGTCGGTGAAACCCTCGGCGTGCTCGGCGGCGTGGCTGTAGAGCTTCTTGGGGATGCAACCGACGTTGACGCACGTGCCGCCCATTTTCTTGCTCTCGGCCAGAGCCACGCGCACGCCGCGCTGACCCGCAAAGCGAGCCGCACGCACGCCGCCGGAGCCGCCGCCGATGACGAAGAGATCGAAGTCGAATGGGTTCATGGAGCGTGCCGCCTGGGATGATGGCCCCAGTGTATGCATCCGTCGCGCCACGGATGCGCCTGGGGGCTTGTTCAGCGGTGCACCGGCAGCGCCACCGTGCGCTTGACTTCCTTGAGCGAGAAGCTGGTGGAGATCTCGCGCACGCCGGGCAGGCTGCGGATGCGGGTGCGCAGATAGTCGGAAAACGCCTCCAGGTCGGGCGCCACCAGTTCGAGCTGATAGTCGTAGCGACCCGACAGGTTGTGGCAGGCCAGCACCTGGGGCAGAGCCTGCACCTCGCGCTCGAAGGCGCCGGTAACCTCGGCGGTGTGCTCGTGCATGCCGATCTGCACGAAGCCCAGCACGCCCAGGCCGATGCGCTGACGGTTGAGGTGCGCGTGATAGCCGCTGATGACGCCGCTGTCTTCCAGTTGGCGCACGCGCCGCCAGCACGGCGAAGTGGACAGGTGCACGCGCTCGGCGAGCTCGCCCACGGTGGCGCGGCCGTTGTCTTGCAAAGCCGTGAGCAGGGCGCGGTCAACGGCGTCGAGGGGTTCCGGATTGAAAGACATGATATTTCTTGTTTATGGCATTTATTGGAATAAAAATGCCATGAAGTCGCCTGATAGTCGAAATGTAGCGAAATATTTTCTTCTTGCAAGGCAAACAATAAGGTTCATTCCAAACCCGTCCGGAGACACCACATGAGCCACGCCGAAACCCCTGCCAAGGGCTTTGCCACCCGCGCCATCCACCACGGCTACCACCCGGCCGATAACCAGGGCGCGCTGGTGCCGCCCATCCACACCTCGGCCACCTGGGTGTTTCCGGACACGGGCTATGGCGCGCGCTGCTTCACGGGCGAAGAAAGCGGCTTCATCTACACCCGCATCGCCAACCCCACGCTGGCGCTGCTCGAAGGCCGCCTGGCCAGCCTGGAGCAGGGCGCGGGCGCGGTGGTGTTCGGCTCGGGCATGGGCGCGATCACGGCGGTGCTGTGGTCCATGCTGGAGCCGGGCGACGAGGTGCTGGCCGACACCACGCTGTATGGCTGCACGTTTTCGTTCCTGCACCACGGCATCGGGCGCTTCGGCGTCGCGGTGCGCCACGTGGACATGACCGATCCGGCCAACGTGGCGGCTGCCATCACCGACAAGACCCGCGTGGTCTACCTGGAGTCGCCCGCCAACCCCAACATGCGTCTGGCCGACATCGCCGCCATTGCCGAGATTGCACATGCCCGGGACGCCAGGGTGGTGGTGGACAACACCTACTGTTCGCCCTACCTGCAGCAGCCTTTGGTGCTGGGTGCCGACGTGAGCGTGCATTCGATGACCAAGTACCTGAGCGGCCACGGCGACGTGACGGCGGGCGCGGCCATTTTTGCCGATGCCGAGCTGGCGCAGCGCGTGCGGATGCATGGCCTGAAGGACATGACCGGCGCCGTGATGTCGCCGCAGGACGCGCATCTGGTGATGCGCGGGCTGAAGACGCTGGCACTGCGCATGGACCGCCACTGCAGCAACGCCCAGCGGGTGGCCGAGCTGATTGCCGCGCATCCGGCCGCGGCCGTGGTGCATTACCCGGGCCTGCCGAGCTTCCCGCAGCACGCGCTGGCCAAGCGCCAGATGCGCCAGATGGGCGGCATGATCGCCTTCGAGCTGCACGGCGGCCTGCAGGCCGGCATTCGCTTCATGGACGCGCTGCGCCTGGTGACGCGCGCCGTCAGCCTGGGCGACGCCGAAAGCCTGGCTCAGCACCCGGCCAGCATGACGCACTCCACCTACACGCCCGAAGAGCGCGCCGCGCACGGCATCTCCGAGGGGCTGGTGCGACTGTCGGTGGGGCTGGAGGACGTGCAGGACATCCTGGCCGATGTACGGCAGGCGCTCGACCGGGTGCAGGCCGAAGGGCAGCCGCAGGCGCCCAAGGCACCGCTGCGCGACGCGTTGGCTTCGCTCGTCTGAGCGCATCGCGGTGCGGGTTGGCAAGCATCGCGTTCCGGTGTAGCTTGCGGCCACCGGCTTTCGCCGCCATCTGCGCAACCGAGGCACATCCATGAACGCTCCGAGTACTCTCGAGAACCTGCTGCCGGTCGACACCGATCCGCAGGAAACCGCCGAATGGCGCGACGCTTTTGCCACGCTGGTGGCCACACAGGGCCCCGAGCGCGCGCGCTTCGTGCTGAACGAGCTCGCGCGTGCCGCTCACGCACAGCGGGTGGGCTGGCAGCCCGATCTCAACACGCCATACGTCAACACCATCGCCGCCCAGCAGCAGCCGGTGTTTCCGGGCGATCTGGCCGTCGAGGAGCGGCTGGCCAGCCTGATGCGCTGGAACGCGCTGGCGATGGTGGTGCGCGCCAACCAGGCCTATGGCGAGTTGGGCGGACACATCGCCAGCTACGCGAGCGCGGCGGATCTGTTCGAGGTGGGTTTCAACCACTTTTTCCACGCCCGCGAAGGCCTGGACGCTGGCCAGCACCGGGGCGATCTGGTGTTTTTTCAGCCGCACAGCGCGCCGGGGGTTTATGCGCGCGCTTTCCTCGAAGGCTTTTTGACCGAGCAGGACCTGCTGCACTTCCGCCAGGAACTCACCGCCCCCGCCGAAGGCGCGCGCGGCCTGTGCAGCTACCCCCACCCCTGGGCGATGCCCGATTTCTGGCAGTTTCCGACCGGCTCGATGGGTATCGGACCCATCAGCAGCATCTATCACGCGCGCTTCATGCATTTTCTGACCGACCGCGGACTGCTCGACTGCACGGGCCGCAAGGTCTGGGGCGTGTTTGGCGATGGCGAGATGGACGAGCCCGAGAGCACCAGCGCGCTCACGCTCGCCTCGCGCGAGGGGCTTGACAACCTGGTGTGGGTGGTCAACTGCAACTTGCAGCGGCTGGACGGCCCGGTGCGCGGCAACGACCGCATCGTCGACGAGCTCGAGCGCCTGTTTGCCGGCAGCGGCTGGAACGTGATCAAGCTGCTGTGGGGCAGCGACTGGGACGGCCTGTTCGCGCGCGAC
>CAZGOL010000178.1:0-4391 GCA_964527755.1 uncultured Ottowia sp. | reverse complement strand
ATCGTTCTGAACGTCAACGGCATCGAGGTCATCTACAACCACGTGATCCTGGTGCTCAAGGGCGTTTCGCTCACGGTCCCCGAAGGGGGGATCGTGGCCATCCTGGGGGGCAACGGCGCCGGCAAGACCACCACACTGCGCGCAGTGTCCAACCTGCTCAGGGGAGAACGGGGCGAAGTCACCAAGGGCAGCATCGAATATCTGGGCCAGCGCATCGAAAACCTCAGTCCGTCCGAACTGGTCAAGCGCGGCGTGGTGCAGGTGATGGAAGGCCGGCACTGCTTTGCCCACCTGACGATCGAGGAAAACCTGCTCACCGGCGCCTACACCCGCCGTGACAAGGGCGAGATCGCCGCCAATCTGGAGAAGGTCTACACCTACTTCCCGCGCCTGAAGACGCGCCGCGCCAGCCAGGCGGCCTACACCTCGGGCGGCGAGCAGCAGATGTGCGCCATCGGCCGCGCGCTGATGACCAACCCCAGCCTGGTGCTGCTGGATGAACCGTCCATGGGCCTGGCGCCGCAGCTGGTGGAGGAGGTGTTCAACATCGTGCGCGACCTCAACACCAAGGAAAAAGTCACCTTCCTGCTGGCCGAGCAGAACACCAACATGGCGCTCAGGTACGCCGACTACGGCTACATCATGGAAAGCGGGCGCGTGGTGATGGATGGCAAGGCCAGAGAACTGGCCAGCAACGAGGACGTCAAGGAGTTCTACCTTGGCGTGGGTGGCAGCGAACGCAAGAGTTTTCGCGACGTCAAGAGCTACAAGCGGCGCAAGCGCTGGCTGGCCTGATCGCGACACGGTTTTTGTCTGGTTGCTCACGGTGCCGATTCTTCGAGCGCCAGTGGCGACTTCCAAGTTCATGTTCAAGGCATCCGAGCCATGAGTCAGTTCTACGATGCGTTGGAAGTGCGGTCACCTGCCGAGCGCGAGGCGGCGTTGATGGCTGCGCTGCCGATACAGATTGCACACGCGCAGCAAGCCTCTTCCGCGCTCGTGCACATCCTGGCCGGCGTGTCGGCGCCGGCCATCGACGGTCGGGCGGCGTTGGCACGCCTGCCGGTGACGCGCAAGCACGAACTACTGCGACGTCAGCGGGACGAGCGCGCCGTCGACGCATTTGGTGGTTTCAGCACGATCGGTTACGGCCCCACCATGCCGCGGGTGTTCGCCAGCCCCGGCCCAATCTACGAACCGGAGGGTCGGCGCGGTGACTACTGGCGCATGGGCCGAGCCTTGTATGCCGCCGGATTTCGGACGGGTGACCTGGTGCACAACGGGTTTTCCTATCATTTCGTGCCGGCCGGCGCGATGATGGAGTCGGCTGCACTGGCACTGGGTTGCACCGTGTTTCCGGGAGGCACCGGCCAGACCGAGCAGCAGGTCCAGGCGATGGCAGCGCTCAGGCCGAACGGCTACGCGGGGACTCCAAGTTTTCTCAAGTTGATCCTCGAAAAGGCGGAGGCCATGGGCGTGTCGTTGCCCAGCCTCACCAAGGCCCTGGTTTCGGCCGAAGCCTTCCCGCCTTCGTTGCATGGCTGGATGGTCGAGCGTGGCGTGGCCGCCCTGCAGTGCTACGGTACGGCCGATCTCGGGCTGATCGCCTACGAAACGCCTGCCCGAGAAGGCCTGGTGGTGGACGAAGGCGTGATCGTCGAGATCGTGCGCCCCGGCACCGGCGACCCCGTACCCGAAGGCGAGGTTGGCGAGCTGGTCGTGACCACGCTCAACCCCGATTACCCGCTGATCCGCTTCGGCACCGGCGATTTGTCGGCTGTGCTGCCGGGGGCGTGCCCGACGGGTCGAACCAACATGCGGATCAAGGGCTGGATGGGTCGCGCCGACCAGACCACCAAGGTGCGCGGCATGTTCGTTCATCCAGAACAGATCGACCAGATCGTCAAGCGCTTTTCTCAGGTGGTCAAGGCTCGCCTGGTGGTCAGCGGGAAGATGGCCAATGACCAGATGGTGCTGCGGGTGGAAACGCGCGAGAGCGACACGGCGTTGGCCGATCGGCTCGCCGAGCAATTGCGCGAAGTAACCAAGCTGCGTGGTGAGGTCGAACTGCTTGCTCCGGGTTGCCTGCCCAACGATGGAAAGGTGATCGAAGACGCTCGCAGCTACGATTGACCGAGCATGCGCCGCGCCAACCTCAGGTGTGGCCGGTCGATCATCTGACCATCCAGCTGCAACGCGCCGGCCTTGGGCTGAGCGGCGAAGGCCGCAATCACCCGCGCGGCCCAGTCCCGTTCCTCGTCGCTGTAGGCAAAGGCTTCGTTGATGGGGGCGACCTGGCTGGGGTGGATGGCCATCTTGGCAATGAAGCCGTCGCGCCTGGCCTCACGCGCCTCGGCGCCGACAGCCTCCGGATCTCCGATGACAACGCTCACCGTGTCGACCGCATGCACGCCGGCCGCCGCCGCCGCGTACAGGCACAGCGCTCGGGCGATGCGAAAGGGTTCGGTGAAAACGCCGCCATCGCGGTTGGCTTGTGCGCCGATGTCGGCTGCCAGGTCTTCACCGCCCCATGTGATGCCCCACAGCCGCGGGCTGATGCCGGCGAAGTCGCCCAGATGGAACATCGATGCACCAGTCTCGGTGGCAATCGCCAGAATCCGAATCGCCCCCCCAGGTACGCCAAACGCCACTTCGAGCGCGTCAAGGTGGTGGCACACCGGCTCGAGGGACGCACGTCCACAGCACTTGGGAAGCACGATGCCGAACGGCCGATGCGGCACCGCGGCCGCCAGATCGGTCAGCAACAGGCCCGATTCGGCCGGGTTGACGCGCACCCAGACCTGCTGCTGCGCAGGCTGCGCTGCCAGCATGGACGCCAGGTTGCGCCGCGCCTCGTCCTTGGCGGCAGGCGCGACGGAGTCCTCCAGATCGATGATCAGCGCGCCAGCCCCGCTGGCCTGAGCCTTGAGGTAGCGTTCGGGACGGCTGGCTGGAACGAACAGCAGCGATGCGGCGTTCATGCAGGCCCTTTCGTGGTCGGTCGCTTGTGCATCAGCGCCGAGCGTTTGCAGCGGCAGACGACCTCGTCCTTCTGGTTCAGGCCCAGGTGCTCGAACTCGATGATGCCGGCCTGCGGGCGCGACTTGCTCTCGCGCTTGGCCAGCACCGTGGTGCGAACGCGGATGGTGTCGCCGGCAAATACCGGTGCCGGAAAACCGATGTCGCTCATCCCGAGGTTGGCCACGGTGGTGCGAAACGTGGTGTCGTTGACCGACATCCCGATCACCAGACCGAGCGTGAACAGGCTGTTGACCAGCGGCTGGCCGAACTCCGTCTGTGCCGAGAAGTGACGATCAATGTGCAGCGGCTGGACGTTCATCGTCAAGGCCGAAAACAGCACGTTGTCCATTTCGGTGACGGTGCGCGTCCATTCATGCTCGAAGTGCTGTCCCACTTCGAATTCTTCGTAATACAGGCCTGCCATTCCATGCCCTCCAAAACGTTCAGGTTACCGGTTCAAGTGCCACCAGCAGCGTGCCTTTGGCCACGGTTGCGCCCAGCGCCACCGGCAGCGACCGGACAACGCCGTCGCGTGGCGCGTGCAGCGTGTGCAGCAGCTTCATCGCCTCGAGCACCGCCACCGGCTGACCGGCGGCCACGTGTTCACCCACGCCCACCATCAGCTGGTTGAGCACACCGGGCAGATCCGCGCCAACGGCATCGCCCTGTCCTGCGCTGGCGTCCGTTCGGGCCGACCGGGCCACGCTCAAGGCAACGCCGAACGTTGCCGACCAACCCGCGTGCCAGACATGCACCAGATCGCCCGCCACGTCAGTGCGCCAGAAGCGGCCGTTGTCCTCACAGTGCCAGCCCTGTGCCTGCGGCAACCAGCGCGTCGACTCGCCATCGGCTTCGAGCAGCGCCTCGGTGGCCATCACCCGAAGCACCAGTGGGTGCGTCGTCCCGGCGTCGTCCACCAGCAGATGGCTGCGGCCAGAACCATCCACCGGTGCCGTCACGCGCCAGCCGCGCAGGCCGGCCATTGGCGTCGTGTCGTCTTGCCAGCGCGCCCGCTGCCACGCGAGCGCGGCCGCAGCGCGTGCTTCCCGCACCAGCACTGGGTCTGGCCGCCAGCCTTCAGGCCACAATGCCGACAGGAACCCCGTGGTCAACGGCGCCTGAAACGCGGGTTGCGCGAGCACGTCGGCAAGCAGCGGCTGCGTCGTCCGAATGCCCCCGATGTGCAACTCCTGCAACCCACGGCGCAGGCGCAGGCGCGCCACCTCGCGGCTGGCACCGCTGGCAATTGCCTTGGCCAGCAGCGAGTCGTAGTGCGGAGTGACTTCACTTCCCGCGTCGACGCCACTGTCGATGCGCACTCCGTCGATGCACGGCTGCGCGTAGCTGCGCACCGGTCCGAATGAGGGAGC
>CAZGOL010000177.1:0-4431 GCA_964527755.1 uncultured Ottowia sp. | reverse complement strand
TGGCGGCGACTGAGCCGGTCACTGCCGTGGTCTGCCCCACGACAATATCGGCCTGCGCGGATCCGGCGAGCCACAGTGTCGACAGTGTCAGCACCCGAACTGCATCCGCCAATAGTCTTATCACAGCCATTTGAATACACCGAAAGTTCCAAGTAATTTATTGCAATTTACTACGATTGAGCAAATGAAACAAGATGCTGCGTTGACGACAGCTTGTGAAGTCCGTTCGGCACGGCCGGGGGTTGCGCCCACGGCTGCGAAAATCGCCAGATGCAGATGAAGCAGCGCATCGTTGTGGGCCTGTCGGGCGGCGTGGACTCGGCCGTGGCCGCCCACCTGCTCAGGCAGGCCGGGCACGAGGTGGTCGGCATCTTCATGAAGAACTGGGAGGACGACGACAACAGCGAATACTGTTCGTCCAACCAGGATTTCATCGACGCCGCCGCCGTGGCCGACGTGCTGGGCATCGAGATCGAGCACGTCAATTTTTCCGCCGAGTACAAGGACCGGGTGTTTGCCGAGTTCCTGCGCGAATACCAGGCCGGGCGCACGCCCAACCCCGACGTGCTGTGCAACGCCGAGATCAAGTTCAAGGCCTTCCTGGACCACGCCATGCGGCTGGGGGCCGAAAAAATCGCCACGGGGCATTACGCCCGCACGCGCTTCAATGCGGCCACCGGCGGGCATGAACTGCTCAAGGGCCTCGACCCCGGCAAGGACCAGAGCTACTTTCTGCATCGCCTGACGCAGGCGCAGCTGGCCAAGACCTTGTTTCCGGTGGGCGAGCTGCACAAGAGCGCCGTGCGCCGCATCGCCGATGAAATCGGACTGCCCAACGCCAAAAAGAAGGATTCCACCGGCATCTGCTTTATCGGCGAGCGGCCGTTTCGCGAGTTTCTGGGCCGCTACCTGAAGACCGCGCCCGGCCTCATCAAGGACGAGCGCGGGCGCACCATCGGCCGGCACGTCGGCCTGTCCTTCTACACCCTGGGCCAGCGCCAGGGCCTGGGCATCGGCGGCATCAAGGCCAAGGGCGCAGCGCGCGGCGGCGGCGCGCACGCGCCCTGGTTCGTGGCGCGCAAGGACCTCGCCGCCAACACCCTCTACGCCGTGCAGGGGCACGACCACCCCTGGCTGCTGTCGCGCCAGCTCACGTTTGACGACTGCGCCTGGGTGGCCGGCGCGCCGCCCGCGCCGGGCGCATACGCCGCCAAGACACGCTACCGCCAGCAGGACGCCGCCTGCCGGCTGTCCGCCGGCGGCGCGCCGGACACGTTTGCGCTGGAGTTTGCCCAGCCCCAATGGGCCGTCACGCCGGGCCAAAGCGCGGTGCTGTATGACGGCGAACTGTGTTTGGGCGGCGGGGTCATTGCCACCGCATCGGCGCTGGATCCAAGTCAGGCATCCACAACAACCGCCACGCCCGATTGAACGGCTGATCGTTGTGGGAGCGGGCAAGCCTGCTCCCACAACGAATCTAACGTCCTGGGTGCACGAGCCCTTCAGCAGTGCCCCTTGCCATCACACCGGCCACGATGCGGTCGCAGCGCGCGCCGTCAAAGGCAAAGGCATCGCCCAGCGTGGCGTCGATCTGGCTGGCCAGGCCCTCGCGCAGCAGGCTGCGGGCGCGGAAAAAGCGCGTGCGCACGGTGGCCTCGGGGATGGCCAGGGCCTGCGCGACTTCCTCGACACTCATCTCCTCGACCGCGCGCAGCATGAAGACGGTGCGAAACGCGTCGGGCAGCAAGTCGATGCGCGACTCCAGCAGCTGGCGCAGCTCGGCGCGCATGGCGGTGTTGTCGGGCCGGCGGTCGGGCTCATCGGTCAGCGCGGCCTGGATGGCGGGTTCGGTCGAGATCATGGCAGCGTCCAGGGGAATGACGGACGCCTGCTTGCGGCGCAGGCGGCCAAAGGCCTCGTTGGCGACGATGCGCACCAGCCAGGTGGAGAGTCTGGCGTCGGCGCGAAAGCTGTCCAGCGCACGCCAGGCGAGCAAGTAGGCTTCCTGCACCACATCTTCGGCCTCCGTGTCGTTCTTGACGATGCTGCGCGCGGTGCGAAACAGCAACTGGTTGTGGCGGCGCATGATGGCATCGAAAGCCCGCTCATCGCCTTGCGCACCGCGGGCCGCCAGTTCGGCATCGGGGGTTTGGCGGGTGATGGGGGCGGCACTGTGGCGCAGGGCGTTTGGCATGGGGCTCTCCTTGTCGGCATTGGATGCGATCAGCGCGCTCGGCGTTCCGGATTGTCGCCACCCGGGTCAGCGCCCGCTGTCCAGCAGGCTCAAAAATTCGCGCCGCAAGGCCGCATCCTTGAGAAACGCCCCGCGCATCACCGAGTTGCGCATCAGCGCGCCGTCGTCCTTCACGCCGCGCCAGTGCATGCAGAAGTGGCTGGCCTGCATCACCACCGCCAGTCCGTCGGGGCGAATGCGCCGCTCCAGCGCGTCGGCCAGCATCACCACCGCCTCTTCCTGGATTTGCGGGCGGCCCAGCACCCATTCGGCCAGGCGCGCGTATTTGGACAGGCCGATCAGGTCGGACTGGGCGCTGGGCAGCACCCCGATCCACACCTGGCCCAGGATGGGGCACAGGTGGTGCGAGCAGGCGCTGCGCACCTTGAGCGGCCCGACGATCATGAGCTCATTGAGCTGCGACACATTGGGAAAGGCCGTGACCGCCGGCGCCGGCGCGTAGCGGCCGGCAAACACCTCGCGCACGAACATCTTGGCCACGCGCTGGGCGGTGCCCCGGGTGTTGTGGTCCTTGTCGGTGTCGATCACCAGCGCGTGCAGCACCTCCTGCAGCTTGGCCTGCACCTCGGCCTGAAGTTCGTCCAGCTCGCCGTCCTCGATGAAGTCGGCGATGTTGTCGTTGGCGTGGTAGCGGTGGCCGGCCGAAATCAGGCGGTAGCGAATGCGGTCGGACGCCGGCATGCGGGCGGTGACCGCTTCCGTGGCCAGCAGGGGTGGGGAAACCTTGGTGAGCATGGGAAATTCCTGGAGCGGGGTTGCAGGCGGGCCAGGGCGCAGCGTGGGGCTGCGCCCTGCCGGCGTCACTTCTTGAACTTGTCGGGGAAGGCCGCCACCAGGCCGGCACTGAGCTGGTCGGCCAGCATCAGCATGTGCGTCTCGGCCTGACCATAGGCGGCAATGCCCTGGGCGTACTTGCCTTGCAGCACGTCGGTGGCGTAGACCAGCGTGGTGTCAATGTGGCCCTTGAGCATGTCGCGCATGGCGTCGCGTTTCCAGTCGGGGTTGGCCTTGGCCAGAAAGTCGGCAATCTCCTGCGCGTTGGCATAGGCCGCGGCCACCGATTTGTCCAGCGCAGCCTTGTCGCCGGCCTTGGCGTTTTTCACCACCTCGACGGCGCCGGCAATGTGCTCCTTGAGCAGCTTGGTCAGGGCATTGCCGGCCGCATCGCCATAAAACGGCTTGATGGCATTGCCGATGTCCTCCTGGTTTTGCATCAGGCGCGCGGCGGTGGCCTCGAACAGTTGCGGGCTGAACACGAAGGCGGTCACGGCCGCATAGGTCCACTCCATGTGCTGCGCCCACAGGGTCTGCATGCCCGCGTACAACGCACTCATGCTGGCCGTGCGCGCGCCGGCCACCGGGCCATTGGCGGTGTGCTCGATGCCGTTGTGGGCCTGCGCCTGCACGGGGGCAAGACTGGTCAGCGCCAGACCTGCGGCGGCGACAGCGCCGAGGACGAGGCGGCGCGAAGCGGTCAGGCAGTTTGTTTTCGAGTCGGTCATGATGAACTCCATCCGGTTGCAAAGGGGTTGGGGATGCCGCCAGGAGACCCGAGAAAAACGGGCTCTGGCTGCCGTCCTGCCCATTGGATGGAGCGTGCGCGCGTGGCGTTCCGGCGCGTGCACGCACGGCCGAATTTGAAATCAAAACAGGCTACAGAGCCTGCCAGGCAAGCCCAAGCAGCTATCGAATCAGGAGATCATCAGGGCGCGCGGTCGCCGCGACTGGCCGTGATCGACATCACCGGCCCCGGCTCGGGCGCCAGCAGCGCGCCCTGGCGCCAGGTCTTCCAGCTGGCCAATGCCAGCAGCAAGATGACCAGGCTGGCCAGCGCCAGCGCCACCATGGCGAGGGCCTGCACGCCTTCACTCATGAACGCCAGGCGCAGGGTGAGCGCGGCGAACGCCGCCAGCGGAAAGCCCAGCGCCCAGAAGCCAATGGAAAAGGGCTGCGCCAGGATGCGGCGCATCAGCGGCGCGCACCACAGCAGCATCAGCAGGGCCACGCCCCAGGCCATCCAGGCCAGCACCACCGAGGCGCCCAGTTGCAACGCGCCACTGCCCACCAGCGCCGGCGGGGTGATGGCGATGAAGCTGGCGGGCAACAAGCGCTCGGGCCACAGGCCCTGCGCGGCGATGCGCGCCAGCAGCAGCGCCAGCACCACCGGCCACAGCAGC
>CAZGOL010000176.1:0-4528 GCA_964527755.1 uncultured Ottowia sp. | reverse complement strand
ACGGTGGAGATCATCAACCACGGCATCACCGCCAACATCAGCCGCACCATCATCACGCACGGCTCGACGCAGATCATGGTGCTGTCGATGCTGCTGTTCGGGGGCGAGACGCTGCACTACTTCGCCGTGGCGCTGACCATCGGCATCCTGTTCGGCATCTACTCCTCGGTGTTCGTGGCCGCGGCCATCGCGATGTGGCTGGGCATCAAGCGCGAGGACCTGATCAAGACGCACAAGCGCGACCCCCTCGACCCAAGCGACCCCAACGCCGGCGCCGTGGTGTGATCCGGGCATCCACACGTCCCGCGACGGGACGGGGGGACGTGCGATACTGAACCTCCAGCGACTTCGTACATGGCTACTTCATCGCGGATTCAGAACACCGGGCACCCGCTCGCGCTCGAAGTGCGCGAGCGGTTCGGTCGCGCACTGGACGTATGGACCACCGAATGCGCGTCGGTGATCGCCGCCGAACTCGACCGCATCCGTTCCGGCGAGGCGCGCGTCACGCGTGTCGACTTCGGTCTGGCGATGGAGGCCGCCACGCTGTTCGGCGGCCAGCGATCCCAGTGGGTGGAGCGAGTGCGCCGACTCTGGCGGCAGGCGTTGCAGGCCTATCGCGACCAAGCCACCCAGGGCAAGTCGCTCGCCAACCTGGGATTGCTGGACGACGAGGTGGTCGAGGGCAAGATCATCGCGTCCCGCCTGGGGGCATCGGCCAACGACACCGCCGGCAGCGACTGGGGCGATCTTCGCCTGCGCATGCAGCAGCTGGAGCGAAGCGAAGACCTGGCCCCTGATGACGCCTTGCGTGCCGAGACGTACGCGCATTGCCTGATCCAGGCGTGGACCGATTGCGGCCTGACACGACCGATGTGGAAGCTGGTGCATGCCGGGGTCCGCAAGGCGTTCTCGGGTTCGATCACCAAGGCCTATCAGCAAGCCAACACCTGGCTGGGCGAGCACGGGGTGCAGGCTGAAATCGCGTCGCGCTCGCGACCCCGGCGCGACGACCCACCGGCACGCGGCACCGGTTCTCGTGCAGCCGACTCTTCGCTCTCTGAACGGGGCGCGGTCGCGTCACCCTCGGGCCATCCCCCGGCCGCTCGGGCCCAACCGCCTGGATCGGCTCCGCGCTATCGGACACCAAGTGACCGGGCCTTCCGATCATCTTCCGTACCGGCCAGCCCGTCGACCGGCTGGCGCGGCGAAGTCAGGCCTTCTGCCTTGGCGCGGGCGGACCAGGAAACCCGCATGGTCACCGGGATGCCGCCAATCGCGCGCATGCGCCAGCGTGCGCAGGGGATCCTGGGTCAGTTGCGACGCATGCTGTCCGACCACGTGTCGGGCTACGACACGGCAGGCGTCGTTCCCCCGCAACCCTCACCGCAACTCGCCCGTGCGCTGGCGGAACCGGTGTCGGCTTTCGCCATGACCGAACTGATGGAACGCGGGACGGCTGCCGGTTCCGCGACCCAGTTCCCGACCGCGCCCAGCGTGGACATGGTGGCCGCCAGGTTGCGCCGGCGAGCGACCGAGCTCAAGAGCAAGGCCGAACGGCCCAGCGAAAAAGCCACCATCGAGATCGTGGCCCTGATGTTTCAGGCCATCCTGGCCGAAGAGCGCATTCCGGCCGACATCCGCATTTGGTTCGCCCGCCTGCAAATCCCCGTGCTGCGTCTGGCACTGGCGGAGCCGGACTTCTTTGCCTCGGTGGAGCATCCCGCGCGCCAGTTGATCGATCGCATGGGATCGTGTGCTCTGGGGTTCGACGCCACCCAGGTCACCGACGACCGGCTGCGACGCGAGATCAAGCGCATCGTGCAGGTGATCGAGCAATATCCCGAGACCGGGCGGCGCGTCTATCAGCTGGTGCTCGACGAGTTCAAGAAATTCCTCGGTCGATCGCTGACCGAGGCCACCGCACGACAGCACGCCGCCACGTTGGCCCAGCGGGTCGAGCAAAAAGAGGCCCTTTCGGTCCAGTACACGATCGAGTTGCGTCGCATGCTGGCCAATCTGCCGGTGCCCGACGGGGTGCGCGAATTCCTGTTTCGCGTCTGGTCCGACGTGCTCGCGATGGCGGCGGTTCGCCAAGGGCCGCAGCACGCCGACACGCTGCGGCTCAAGCAGGCGGCCGCCGATCTGTTGTGGGCGGTCAGCGCCAAGCCCGAGCGCACCGAGCGCGGGCGGGTGGTGCAGCAGTTGCCCGGGTTGCTGCACACCCTGCGGGAGGGCATGGATTCGCTGGCGATCACCGCAGACGAACAGGAGGCGCACATCAAGCTGGTCAACGACGCCGTGATGCAGGCGTTCGTCTCGCGCGACGACGGCCTGTCGGCCGAACGAATGGCCGAGCTGTCGCGCTCGCTGGCCGCACTGGAAGATGTGGTCACCGACGATCCCGAGGGCGACCTGATGCTGGATCCGGGCATGATCGAGCTGATGTTCGGGGAGGATGGCGCCGCCGTCGAAGTGATCGCGACCGGCGGCTCGCAACCATCGCCGGCAATGGTCGATTGGGCACGCAACCTCGAGTTGGGCGCCTGGTTCAGCCTGGATCAGAAAGAATCGACGGTGCAGGTGCAATACGCGTGGCGCAGCGCGCGCGGCCAGTTGCACCTGTTGTCGGCCAGCTCCGACAAGACCTACCTGATCCAGACGCAGCGCCTGGCAGCCTATCTGCAGGCCGGCCTGCTGGTGCCGCTGGAAGACGAGGCGTTGACGGTTCGCGCCACGCGCGAGGCGCTGACTCGCCTGCAGGCGCAGCCCGCGGCATTGCTGCAGTAACCGGCCGGCCGCGCGGGGTCAGCTGCGCGCCAGGCGCTGGAACAGGCCGCCTGGCAGGCGCGCGACGCTCCCCTCCAGTTCGAGTTCGAGCAGGCGCGCCTGCAAGCGGGCCGTGGACAGACCCGTGCGAGCCTGCAGCGCGTCCAGGCCGACCGCCTCCGCGCCCAGCGCATGCAGCAGCGCCCGTGCATCGGGATCACCCGTTTCATCGATCTCCGTCGAGGTGCTGGCCTGTGCCGTCCGCCCGCGTTCGACTGGCCAATGCAGCTCCTCCAGCACGTCCTGCGCCGTCTCGACCAGCTTGGCCCCCTGGCGAATCAGGGCGTGCGCACCCCGCGCCTGCGGGCTGTGGATCGATCCGGGAATCGCGAACACCTCCTTGCCCTGCTCGCTGGCCAGCCGCGCCGTGATGAGTGAGCCCGATTGCAGCGCGGCCTCCACCACCAGCGTGCCCTGGCTGAGACCGGCGATCAGGCGATTGCGCTTGGGGAAGTTGGCCGGAAGCGGCCCGGTTCCAAGTGGATACTCGCTGACGATCAGTCCACACCGCGCGATGCGGTGCGCCAGTTCCAGATGCTGGCGCGGGTAGACTCGATCGATGCCGGTGCCGATCACCGCCACGGTGGCCAGCCCGGACGCCGGCGCGCCGTGCTCCGCGGCCTGTAGCGCCCCCTCGTGCGCAGCGCCGTCGATGCCCAGCGCCAGGCCCGACACGATGGTCAGGCCGACATCCGCCAGGCTGCGCGCGAACTGCCGCGCATTCAGAACGCCCTGGGGCGTCGGGTTGCGGCTGCCGACCAGCGCCAGCGCCCGGTTCGGCCAGCCGCCCATGGGCGCCGCTGCCGGACCGGCGGGCGCCATGTCCGGCTCCAGCCGCCGCAACTGGCCGAGCAGGTACAGCATCACGGGCGGATCTTCGATCGCCAGCAGGGCGGGCGGGTACAGCGCGTCGCCCAGCGTCACGATGCGCCGGCCCACCCCCGATTCGGCGGCGTCCAGCCAGGCGGTGGTCGCCTCCAGCGTCGGCGCGAGCGCCTCGGGCTCTCGCGCAAGCGCATCGGCCTGAGCCGGACTGACCACCTGACGCCAGGCAGCGCGACTTTGCTCAAAGATCGCCTGCGGCAGACCGAAGGCGGCCAGCAGGCGCCGTGCGGTTTCGTTGCCGACGCCCGGCGTCAGGGTCAGCCGCAGCCACGCCGCCCGTTCGTCGTGATCCATGATGGACCCGATGGGCGTCTGCGAACGATCAGCGTGGATTGACCAGCTTGTCGCCCACCTGAACCGGGTTGGAAACCTCCATCACCAGCACGTAGGAGACGCGATCGAAGGTGCGAAACACCATGCCCAGCCCGTTGCGCTCGTCGGGCAACTGGATCGCCTCGCGCTTGCCATCGGTCTTGTCGACCAAGCGCGCGCCGGCCGACTGCAGTGCCAGCACCTGGCCACTCTCGACGCCGTCGCGCTGACCCTTGTTGATCGCCACCACCTGGTTGCTGCCCGCGTAGCGCACGGCGTTTCCATAGACCGACACCACCCGGGCGGCGATCGGCTTGGACGGAGCGTGCGGCACGTAGTTGCGATACTGGCGCGGCGGCTCGGGGATCAGGCGATCACCTGGACGCATCTCTTCCTTGCTGGCCAGCACGTCCACCGTGGCCGGCATCGGCAGGTACTTGGGTGGAGGATCACTGCGGTACTCCTCGGGAACGTCGTCCACGTTGCCCGCCATCGGCTGCCA
>CAZGOL010000175.1:2604-4622 GCA_964527755.1 uncultured Ottowia sp. | reverse complement strand
GGGCCGCCAGGGGCGTAGGGGACGATCAGGCGGATGGGCTTCGCAGTCTGTGCGAAGGTCGCGGAGCCGGCGGCGAGCGCGATGGCGGAGAGAACGAGGATACGTCGTTGCATCGTGGTTTCCTGATAAAAATGCCGACAGCGCTTGAATGACAAGCCACGGTGGCTATTGAAAATATAGTAACGGGTCTGGCTGGGCGTCAGCCAGGGTGCACCTTGTCCGCCTCGCTGGTGAACGCGTCGGCGTAGAACTCGTAGTCGGGCAGGCCAGCCTGCTGGACGAAGTCGCGCCGCGCCGAATCGACCACCACGGGCGCGCCGCAGGCGTAGACCTGGTGGCCCGACAGGTTGGCGAAATCCTCCAGCACCGCGCGGTGCACGAAGCCGGTACGGCCCTGCCAGGCGTCTTCGGGCAGCGCGTCCGACACGACGGGCACGTACTTCAGGTGCGGCATCTCCTGCTGCCTGGCGCGCACCCAGGCGTCCATGTACAGGTCTTGCGGGCGGCGGCCACCCCAGTACAGCACCGCCTCGCGCGTGATGCCCATGAACTGCATGTGCTCGATGATGGCCTTGATCGGTGCAAAGCCGGTGCCAGACGCCAGGAACACGATCGGATTGGGCACGTCGCCCTGCAGGTGAAAACTGCCGTAGGGGCCCTCGATGCGCAGGATCTCCTTTTCCTTCATGGCGCCGAACACGTGGTCGGTGAACTTGCCGCCGGGCATGTGGCGGACGTGCAGGTCAACCATCGGCGGATCGCTTTCAGTCAGCGTGTGTGGCGCGCTCGCCATGCTGTAGCTGCGGCGACTGCCGTCCTTCAGGAGAATCTCGACGTACTGGCCGGCGTGGTACTGGATCAGGTCGTTGGCCGGCAGTTGCAGCCGCAGGCGCATCACATCGTGCGCCAGCCGCTCGAGCTGCGCCACGCGCGCCGGCAGCTTGCGCACCGGAAAGGCGCCCGCGTGCGTGACCTGGCGCGACTCGAGCACCACGTCGTCCTGCGCCACGCCGCAGCACGTCAGGATGTAGCCGGCGGCTTCTTCCTCGCTGGAGAGCGCCTTGCTCTGGTGCGGGCCGTGGACCACGGTGCCCGACAGCTTCCTGACCTTGCACGAGCCGCAGGTGCCGTCCTGACAGCTGTAGGGCAGGCCGATGCCCTGGCGGATGCCGGCGGCCAGGATGCGCTCGCCCGGGTCGACCTCGAAGCTGCGGCCGCTGGGCTCGACGGTGATGGTGTGGGTCATCGGTTTGGGTATCCTTGCGCGGGCATGGCTCGCTGCAAATCGGTCGATTTTGCCTTCAAACCAGAACCCCCTCGGCGCACTGCCTGCGCATTTTCGTCGCCCCCGCGTGCTGATCGTCGGTAGCGGCGACGTGGGCCAGCGCGTCGCGCGCCGGCTGTTGCCGCGCGCGCGTGTGCTGGCGCTGGTGCGCTCGCCCGGGGGCGCCGCCGCCCTGCGCGAACTGGGCGTGCAGCCGCTGGCGGGCGATCTGGACGATGTCGCCAGCCTGCACCGGTTGGCGGGGATGGCCACCCGCGTGTTGCATCTGGCGCCACCGGCGGGCGATGCGCCGCAGGACGCGCGCACGCGCGCGTTGGCCGCCGCGCTGGTGCGGCGGTCGGCACCCGCGGCGCTGGTCTACGGCTCGACCAGTGGCGTGTACGGTGACTGCGCCGGCGCCTGGGTCGACGAGTGCCGGCCGCCCGCACCGCAGACTCAGCGCGCGCGTGCGCGCCTGGACGCCGAGATGCGGCTGCGAGCCCTGGGCCGCACCAGCGGCACGCGCGTGAGCATCCTGCGCATTGCCGCCATCCACGCGCCCGACCGCGCGGCCACCGACCGGCAGCCGGCGGCGCACGCGCTGATCCCCGCGGAGGACGTGTTCACCAACCGGATTCACGCCGACGATCTGGCGCGCGCCTGCCTGCTGGCGTTGTGGCGCGGCAAGCCCCAGCGCATTTGCAACGCCAGTGACGGACAACCGCTGAAGATGGGCGACTGGCTCGACCGGCTC
>CAZGOL010000175.1:0-2504 GCA_964527755.1 uncultured Ottowia sp. | reverse complement strand
AACCACGGCGAGTCGGCGGCGCTGTTCTGCTTCGTGTTCCTGTACCTGGCGGTCGCCGGTGGCGGCGCCTGGGCGCTGGACAACCGGTTTCGCGCGCGCCCCTAAGGCAAGCGCGGGCATCGACCGCGCGCGAGGTCCATGGTGCCCGGGGCCGGAATCGAACCGGCACGGTGTCGCCACCGGCAGATTTTGAGTCTGCTGCGTCTACCAATTTCGCCACCCGGGCCACGGCTGGTGAACAAAAAAATTATGGCACAGTGCGGGGCATGTCCTACCTGACGATTGAGGAATCCATCGGCCGCACGCCGCTGGTGCGCCTGCAGCGCGTGGGCGCGCCGCAGCACGCGGCGCGTGGCACCGTGGTGCTGGCCAAGCTGGAGGGCAACAATCCGGCGGGCTCGGTCAAGGACCGCGCTGCGCTGTCGATGATCCGGCGTGCCGAGGAGCGCGGCGAAATCAAACCCGGCGACACGCTGATCGAAGCCACCAGCGGGAACACGGGTATCGCGCTGGCGATGGTGGCGGCGGTCAAGGGCTATCGCATGGTGCTGGTGATGCCGGAGGATTTGTCGGTCGAGCGTGCACAGACGATGAAGGCCTTCGGCGCCGAGCTGATCCTCACCCCGCGTTCGGGCGGCATGGAGTACGCGCGCGACCTGGCGGCCAAGATGGTGGAGCAGGGCAAGGGCCACGTGGTGGATCAGTTCGCCAACCCGGACAACCCGCGCATCCACCTTGAAACCACCGGACCCGAATTGTGGGAGCAGACCGGCGGGCGCATCACTCACTTCGTCAGTGCCATGGGCACCACCGGAACCATCACCGGCGTGTCACGCTTCCTGAAGGGGAAAAAACCGTCGGTGCGCATCGTCGGAGCGCAACCGGCCGAGGGATCGCGCATTCCGGGCATCCGCAAGTGGCCCGAGGAGTATCTGCCCAGGATCTTCGACTCGCGAGCGGTCGACGAACTGATGCAGGTCACGCAGGACGACGCCGAGGAGATGGCGCGCCGGCTGGCACGCGAGGAGGGCATCTTCGGCGGCATCTCCTCGGGCGGCGCGGCCTGGGTGGCCCAGCAGGTGGCCGCGCGCGAGCAGGATGCCACCGTGGTGTTCGTGGTGTGCGATCGGGGCGACCGCTACCTGTCGACGGGTGTGTTTCCAGCTTGATGACCGTCGTTTTGGGTGTCATCCATTGACAGGATTGCCACAGAGGCTATCAAAACAATAGTCAAATGAGCGCTTTTCGGTTTTGCCCCTGCTGCGCCACGCCGCTGGCGATGATCGTGCAGGAAGAAGACAGCGGTCCCAAGGAGCGGCTGCGCTGCCCCGCCTGCGACTACACCCACTGGAACAATCCCACGCCGGTGCTGGCGGCCATCGTCGAATACGGCGGGCGGGTATTGCTGGCGCGCAATGCGGCCTGGCCGGCCAAGATGTTCGCGCTCATCACCGGCTTCATGGAAGCCGGAGAGACGCCCGTGGCCGGCATCGCACGCGAACTCAAGGAAGAGACCAACCTGGATGCGACGGCGGTCGAGCTGGTGGGCGTCTACGATTTCCAGCGCATGAATCAGGTCATCATTGCCTATCACGTCGTGGCCGAAGGCGAGGTGCGCCTGTCGCCGGAGTTGGCGGACTGGCGCCTGGTTGACCTGCCGCAGCTCAAATGCTGGCCGGCCGGCACCGGCTACGCGCTGGCCGACTGGCTGCGCACGCGCGGGCACGAGCCGGTGTTCTTCACCGCCGAAGAGAATGCCGAGCGGCGCCGCGGTCTGGATTGATCGACAATCGCCACATGGATGTTGCAACGGAAGTGGATGCGCGCGGACTCAACTGTCCGCTGCCGATCCTCAAGGCCAAGAAGGCACTGTCCGGTATGGTCAGCGGCCAGTTGCTGAAGGTGACGTGCACCGACCCCGGTTCGGTGCGCGATTTCCAGGCCTTCGCCAAGCAAACCGGCAACACGCTGGTCGAGCAGCAAAGCGCGGGCGAGCTGTTCGTGCACGTGCTGCGGCGGCGCTGAGCGCCGGATACGCTGGATTGCGAGCGACTTCAGATCTTCGCGAAATCGCGCGTCCAGTGACCAGCACCATGGGTCGCGTGCCCGCGGCGCGGGCTTCCTCGGTCGCTCACCGGATCGGCGGCTGTCGACGATCGGCCGTATTCCCCCGGGCCTGACCGTGGTGGCGGCCCGCAAACGCGTGCCGGTCTCAGAGACTGGGCAGCACGCGAAGTCGGCGCGATTCGAGCTAGGCAGTCGGGCGGGAAGCTGATACATTGCGTCGGGCAGCGCCGGTAACCAGACGGCGGTGCCGGGGACAAACTGGACACAATCCAGCCGGAGAACAAGAACGTGGAAATCGTACTGCTCGAAGATTTGGCCGTGGACGCGCGCCAGTGGCTCGCCGCACGCCACCAAGTCGATTTTCGACCCGAACTCCAGCATGACCCGCTGGCATTGCGCAGACGACTGTACAAGACGGAGGCGCTGGTGGTGCCGCC
>CAZGOL010000174.1:0-4627 GCA_964527755.1 uncultured Ottowia sp. | reverse complement strand
AAGATCGAGATGCCGTCCAGGAACATGCCGGCCACCACCAGCAGCAGCACGATCAGCGTGAGCACCCCGTATTCGCCCAGTCCCGAGTCGACGATCGTCCGGGTGATCGGGTCGATCACGCCCAGCGTCGACAGCGAGAACGCGAAGATGCTGGCCAGCGCCACCACGATCAGGATCACGGCCGACAGTTCGCCCGATTCCTTGAGGATCGGAAACAGGTCGCGCCAGGTCATGGTGCGGTGGATCACCATGCCGACGAACAGGCCATAGAACACCGCCACCACGGCCGCTTCCGTGGGCGTGAACCAGCCCATGCGCATGCCGCCCAGGATGACCACGGGCGCCAGCAGGCCCCAGATCGACTCGACGAAGCTCCTGAGCAGCGGCGGGCGCGGCATGCCGGCTTCCAGGTGGCCCATGCCGTGGCGGCGCGCCATCCAGACGGCGGGCACGATCAGCGCCAGCCCGACCAGCACGCCGGGGATCAACCCCGCGGCGAACAGCGCCGGCACCGACGCGCCCGGCACCAGCACCGAATAGACGATGAAGGCGATCGAAGGCGGAATCAGGATGTCGGTGGCGGCCGCCGCGCCGACGATGCTGGCGGAATAGGCACCCGGGTAGCCGGCCTTGCTCATCGCCGCGATCATCACACCGCCCACCGCCGCCGCCGTGGCCGGCCCCGACCCCGAGATGCCGCCCATGAACATCGCCACGACGATGGCGATCAGCGGCAGCATGCCCGGACCGCGCCCGACGATGGCGGTGGCGAAGTTGATCAGCCGAGCGGCCACGCCCGAGCGGTCGAAGATCGAGCCCACCAGCACGAACATCGGCAACGCCAGCAGCGGGTACTTGCCCAGGCCGGCATAGAAGTTTTGAGGTACCGCGAGCAGGCCGAACCACTGGGTTTCGGTGTTGGCGAGCGCGATGGCGGCCACGCCCGCCAGGCCCAGCGCGGCGCCGATCGGCACACCCAGCAGCATCGTGATCACGAAAACCGCGAACAGCAGGGTCGCGATCATGCTCGCGATCCCGCAGTGGCCGATCCGGATGCAAATCGTGCCTGATGGCTTGTATGATGTGCCAAGGAAGCTATAATTATAATAGTGATTGAGATCGACTCGGCACTCCGATGCCGTGCCGGCGTCACGGCGCACGCTCCTCGTCGAGCACCTCTTGCGAGGTTGGCAAACGGGGATCGTCGGCCGCCGCGCGGCCGCCACGAAGCATCAGGCCGATCGCGCGCAACGTGATGACCACGCAGATGACGGGCAGCCAGATCGAATACCACCACTGGGGGACGCCGATGCCCGGCGAAGTCTCGCCGTACTGGATGTCGTCCCACACCAGTCGCGACGAGAGCACCGCCAGCGTCGCGAACAGCAACGCCACCAGCGCCGCGCCGAACGTGGCCAGCGCGCGCTGACGTTGCGGCGGGCCACTGTCAGCGAAAAACTCGATGCGGATGTGCCGGTTGCGTGCCACCGCCGCCGATCCCGCCACCATGGCCAGCATGATCATCAGGAAAATCGAGACTTCCTCGGTCCAGGCAAACGACGCGTCGGTGAAATAGCGCACCAGCACGTTGGCGAAGGTGATCAGCGCCAGCAGCGCCATGATGATCACCGTGAGCCAGTCCTCGATGGCCAGCGGAATGCGGGTGCGGGGCGATGCGTCGGTCACCGGTTCGCTGCGAGGCGTGGCGGACATGGATGGGATTGGCGCGGGGCGGGAAAGGTTCGTGACCGGGTCTTGATCGGTCGCCGCGAGGCCTTATCTTAAAGGTGTCGCGCTGGCTTTTTGCGCGATGAACCGCTATCATTCATTCATGCAAACCCTGAGCGTCATGCCAACGTGCGAGCCATCGCGCCTGGTTCCGGCCCGCGTCGCGGCCGGCACGATGACGCACGCGCGCAGCGTTTCTCACGTGATGCAGCGAGCCCGCCAGGCCCGCCAGGCCTTGCCCGAAGCCGCACTCACCTGAGCCCGACGATCCGCACGCCACCCACACCTCACAGCGCCACCTCGATCGTCGGGCCACACCGCCCGGCATCGTGAGCCTCCACCGTTTGTCATTTCGCGCCCCGAGGGGCCTGTCGCTTCAGGAAAGGAAGCCCCCATGTCCAGCACCGCATTTGCCCGCACCATCACCGAACTGGATCACGTCCGGCTTTTCAAGCTGCTCCAGCGCCAGGGCGCGGGTGCGAGTGCCGAGGAGCTCTCGGAGCTGATCGACGCCGCCGAACACGTGCGGCCGCAGGAAGTCGCACCGGATGTCGTGACCATGCTCACGCGCGTGCGAGTGGCCGACCTGGCGGGCGGTGCCGAGCGCACGCTCACGCTGTGCTATCCGCAGGACGCCGACGCAGCCAAGGGGTTCATTTCCGTGCTTTCCCCCTTGGGCACGAGCCTGTTGGGCCTGCGCGTGGGCGAGACCGCGCAGTGGAGCGGCCCCGATGGGCGTCCGGCCGAACTTCGGCTGGTGGCGATCGAGTTTCAACCCGAAGCCAACGGCGACTACACCGATTGAGCGCCTGGGGCCGCGTCCCAGGCCTGCCTGGCCTGGGTGCCGCAGACGGGGCAGTCGGGCTGCCGAAGCACCCGGACGGTGCTGAAATCGGGGCCGCGCGCATCGATCAGGAGCAGGCGCCCCACGAGCGGCTGGCCGATGCCGCACAGCAGCTTGATCGCCTCGCCCGCCTGCAGGGTGCCGACCAGGCCGACCAGCGGCGCGAACACTCCCAGCGTCGCGCAGGGCACATCCTCCACGGCTTGCGTGGGTGGAAAGACGCAGGCGTAGCACGGCCCGCCCGATCCGCGCGGATCGAACACCGAAACTTGGCCGTCGAAGCGAATGGCCGCGCCCGACACCAGCGGTCGCGCGTGGCGCACGCAGGCCGCGTTGATCGCGTGCCGCGTTGCCCAGTTGTCGCAGCAGTCCAGCACGACGTCGGCGCCGGGGACCAGTTCGGCGAGCAGGTCGGCGTTTGCGCGCGCGGCCACCGTGCGCACGCGGATGTCCGAGTTGAGCGCGCCGATGGCCCGACGGGCCGATTCGACCTTGGGCTCGCCGATGTCGGCCTCGGTGTGAATGATCTGCCGCTGCAGGTTGGTCGGATCGACCTTGTCGTCGTCGACGATGGTCAGGCGGCCGACCCCGGCGCTGGTCAGATAGAGCGCGGCTGGTGAGCCCAGCCCGCCCGCACCGACGATGAGCGCATGCGCGTTCAGAAGCTTTTGCTGGCCCTCGATTCCCAGCTCGTCCAGCATCAGATGGCGCGAATAGCGCAGCAGTTGCCGGTCATCCATGGCCGCGCACGACACCGCGCCGGGCGGCGCGGATTGCCTTACTCGGACTTGGGCACTTCACGGCGGGCGGTCAGGGTCTTGCTGATCTTGACCGGCTGCCCCTTGAGCTGGGCCAATGCCTGTTGCAGCGGAAAGTCCTTGTCGCTGCCGTACTCGGGAGGGCGCCGCTGAGAGGCCGGCTTGCGCGCTTCTTCCTCAAGTTTCTTGAGTGCCACCTCGCGCTCTTTTTCGAGCACCGGGTCCTTCGCGTCGGGCGTGCTGCCTTCCAGATGCTTGTCGAGGTCGGCCTCGCGCATGCGCAGGATCGCGAAGGGACTGCCTTCAGCCGTGTCATCGACCATCAGGTCGGGCACGATTCCCTTGGCCTGGATCGAGTTGCCGCTGGGCGTGTAGTAGCGCGCGGTGGTGATCTTGAGCGCGGTGTCGGGGCCGAGCGGACGAACCGTCTGCACCGAGCCCTTGCCGAACGTCTGGCTGCCCATGACGAGCGCGCGCTTGTTGTCCTGCAGGGCTCCGGCCACGATTTCGCTGGCCGAAGCCGAACCTTCGTTGACCAGCACCACCAGCGGCACGCTCTTGATGGCCGCCGGCAGGCGGCGCAGCGGATCGGTGCCGCGGCGACGCATGTAGTCTTCGGGACGCGCCCGGTAGACCGCCTTGCTCTCCTCGACCTGGCCATTGGTACTCACCACCGTGGCGTTGTCGGGGAGAAACGCGGCCGAAATGGCGACGGCCGCGTCCAGCAGTCCGCCCGGGTCGTTGCGCAGGTCAAGCACCATTCCCTTGATCTTGGGATCGCGGCGGTAGAGATCTTCCACCTTGGTGACGAAATCGTCGACCGTGCGGTCCTGGAACTGCGACAGGCGCAGCCAAGCGTAGCCCGGATCGACGATCTTGCCCTTGACCGACTGGGTCCGGATCTCCTCGCGCACGATGGTGACGGGGAAGGTGCGGTTTTCGTCGCGTCGCAAGACGGTGAACAGCACCTTGGTGCCCGGTTCGCCGCGGATGCGCTTGACGGCATCGTTGAGCGACAGGCCCTTGACCGCCGTGTCGTCGACCTTGGTGATGAGGTCGCCGGGCTTGAGGCCTGCGCGATCGGCCGGCGAACCTTCGATCGGCGACACCACGCGGATCAGACCGTCTTCCTGCGTGATCTCGATGCCGACACCGACGAAGCGGCCGGTGGTGCCTTCACGAAATTCCTTGAACGATTTCTTGTCGAAGTATTGCGAGTGCGGGTCCAGCCCAGCCACCATGCCGGAAATGGCATCGGTGATCAGCTTCTTCTCGTCGACCGGCTCGACGTAATCGG
>CAZGOL010000173.1:0-4634 GCA_964527755.1 uncultured Ottowia sp. | reverse complement strand
CGCAGGTTGGCCGGAATGTTGTCGAAAGTGCTGCGGGCCTCGGGTGTGGCGGCGCCGGCGGCCCAGGCAGCCTGCAGCTTCTGCACGATGGCCGCGGGCGTGGCGGCGGGAGCGACCAGGCCGAACCACGACTCGACCTCGAAGCCCGGGTAGCCCGATTCGGCCACGGTGGGCACGTCGGGCCAGGCGGGAGCGCGCTGGACGGAGGTGACCGCGATGGCCTTCAGCTTGCCCGCCTTGACGTGCTGCAAGGTGGTGACCAGCGAACTCTCCATGCTCATGGGCACCACGCCCGAGATCAGGTCGGGCACGATCTGGCTCGACCCCTTGTAGGGAATGTGCGTGAGCTGGATGCCAGCCACCGATTGCAGCAGTTCGGCCGCCAGGTGGTTGCTGGTCCCGATGCCCGACGTGGCGTAGCTGATCTTGCCGGGGTTGGCCTTGGCGTAGGCGATCAGCCCCTTGAGATCGACGAATGGCGCATTCGGGTTGGCGACGATCGCGCACGGCGTGGTGCCCACCAGTGAAATCGGCGCCAGGTCGCGGGCGACGTCAAACGGCATCTTGCTGTACATGTGCGGCGCGATCGCCAGGCTGCTGATGGCCGACAGCGCGATCAGGTACCCGTCAGGCGCGGCCTTCGCCACCGCATCGGTGCCGATGTTGCCGCCGGCACCCGCTCGGTTTTCGACCACGAACTGCTGGCCCAGCTTCTCGCCCATGGCCTTGGCCGCCGCGCGGCCCATCATGTCGGTGGGACCACCGGGCGGAAAGGGCACGATCAGGCGCACCGGCTTGCCGGGAAACGCATCCTGTGCCAGACCCAGTGCCGGCATGGCGGCAGCAGACGCCGCCGCGATGAAATCGCGTCGTTTCATGAAATGATCCTTCGAAAGAAAAAAGCCGGACGCCGTCCGGCCGAGGTTGGACCCGGGTCAGTCAGACGAACCGGACCGAAACACTGCCCATGTCCTGCACGCGCAGGGTGACGTGATCGCCCTTTTGCACCGCCACCGCCTCGGTCGCTCCGCCCGACAGGACCAGCGAGCCGGCCGGCAGGCTCCTGCCACGCCGGCCGAGGTGATTGACCAGCATCGCAACCGCCGCCGCCGGGTGGCCCAGCACCGCGGCGCCGGCGCCCAGCGCGACGGGCACGCCGTTCTTCTCGAGCACGATGCCCGTGGTGCGCAGATCGACGCTGCGCGCATCCACCGCACGCCCGCCCACCACGAAACGCGACGCCGAGGTGTTGTCCGCCACGACGCTCTTCAGGTCGAACTTGAAGTCGCGATAGCGGCTGTCGATCACCTCGATGCCCGGCAGCACCACGTCGCTCGCCGCCAGCACGCTGGCGATGCTGCAACCCGGACCCTTGAGCTCGGTGCGGGTGACGAAGCAGATTTCGGGCTCCACCTTCGGGTGGATCAGATCGCTTACCTTCACCTCGCCGCCGTCGGGCACGATGAATTCGTCGACGAGGAAGCCGAACACCGGGTCGGTCACGCCCATCTGGTGCATCTTGGCAAACGAAGTCAGGCCCGCCTTGTAGCCGGCCACGCGGGCGCCGGCCTTGAGCTTGGTCGCGAGGATTCGGTCCTGAATGGCGTACGCATCGTCGAAATCCATCCCGGGATGCTCGTCGGTGATCTTGGGCGTGTCGCGCGCTTCGCGCTGGCAGGCGTGCAGGTGCTTGGCCAGCGCATCGAGGGTCTTGGAACTGAGAGCCATGGTGATGCGCCTTTCAGGCCGTTTGGGGTTGTCTGGCTTGCCCAGCGCGCTTCGCTTTCGAGAGCGTGAGAGCTGCGTCCTCGATCATGTCCTCCTGTCCGCCCACGCAGCCGCGCCGGCCCATCTCGACCAGAATCTCGCGCGCCGGCACGCCGTACTTCTTCTCGGCGCGCTTGGCAAACAGCAGGAAGCTGCCGTACACCCCCGCATAGCCCAGCGTCAGCGCGTCGCGGTCGATGCGGATCGGGAAGTCCATGATCGGCACCACCAGGTCTTCGGCCACGTCCTGGATCTTGAACACGTCGACCCCGGTGTGCACGCCCATCAGATCGAGCACCGCAACCAGCACCTCCATCGGCGTGTTGCCCGCGCCCGCGCCCAGGCCGGCGCTGGCGGCGTCCACCCGGTTGGCGCCCATCTCGATGGCGGTGATCGAGTTGGCCACGCCCATGGCCAAGTTGTGGTGGGCGTGGAAGCCAAGTTCGGTCTCGCTCTTGAGCGTCTGGCGCACCGCGCCCAGCTTGGCGCGCACGTCCTCGGGCAGCATGTGGCCGGCCGAGTCGGTGATGTAGATGCAGTTGGCGCCGTAGCCTTCCATCAATTTTGCCTGCTTGACCAGACCTTCGGGGCTGTTCATGTGGCTCATCATCAGAAAGCCGATGGTGTCCATGCCCAGCTTGCGCGCCATGGTGATGTGCTGCTCGCTCACGTCGGCCTCGGTGCAGTGCGTGGCCACGCGAATGGTGTGCACGCCCACGTCGTGCGCCATCTTGAGGTGGTCGACGGTGCCGATGCCCGGCAGCAGCAGCGCCGAAACCTTGGCGTGCTTCATCAGCGGGATCACCGCCTTGAGATATTCCTCGTCGCTGTGCGCGGCAAAGCCGTAGTTGACCGAGTTGCCGCCCAGGCCGTCGCCGTGGGTGACCTCGATCAGCGGCATGCCGGCGGCGTCCAGCGCCATGGCGATGGTCTTCATCTGCTCGATCGAGATCTGGTGCTGCTTGGGGTGCATGCCGTCGCGCAGCGCCATTTCGTGCAGGGTGACTTTCTTGCCTTGGATGCTCATCTTGATGTCCTTCTCTGTCTACAAACTCCTTCCCCCTCTGGGGGAAGGTTGGGATGGGGACTGGCCCAATCGTGATCGGCCGTCTGATCGAGCGCCGATGGCCCTCACCCCTGCCCCCCTCCAGCGGGGGAGGGAGAAAAAATCAGGCGATGGCCGGTTCCAGCTTGAGCTTGCCCGCCAGAATTTCCTCGGCAAACATCTCGGCGGTGCGCGCGGCGGCGGCCGTCATGATGTCCAGGTTGCCCGAGTACTTGGGCAGGTAGTCGCCCAGGCCTTCCACCTCCAGAAACACCGACACGCGCTTGCCGTCGAACACCGGGCCGTTGACCAGCTTGTAGCCCGGCACGTACTTCTGCACCTCGGCAATCATCTTGTGGATGCTGTCGGTGATGGCGGCCTGGTCGGGTTCGCCCTCGGTCAGGCAGTGCACGGTGTCGCGCATGATGAGCGGTGGCTCGGCCGGGTTGATGATGATGATGGCCTTGCCCTTTTTGGCGCCGCCCACTTTCTCGATCGCACCCGCGGTGGTGCGGGTGAACTCGTCAATGTTCTTGCGCGTGCCGGGGCCGGCGGACTTGCTGGATACGGTCGCCACGATCTCGGCATAAGCCACCGGCTGCACGCGGCTGACCGCGCTCACCATCGGGATCGTCGCCTGCCCGCCGCAAGTGACCATGTTGACGTTCATCTCGGCCTGGCCGACGTGTTCCTTCAGGTTGACCGGGGGCACGCAATACGGGCCGATGGCTGCGGGCGTGAGGTCGATCATCATCGCGCCCTGCTCGGTCACCTTGCGCGAGTTCTCGGCGTGCACGTAGGCGCTGGTGGCGTCAAACACGATCTGCACGCCGTCCTGCTTGATGTGCGGCACCAGGCCGTCGACGCCGTCCGAGGTGGTCTTGATGCCCATTTCCTGGGCGCGCTTGAGGCCGTCGGAGGTGGGGTCGATGCCCACCATCCACACCGGCTCCAGCACCGGGCTGCGCTGCAGCTTGGCCAGCAGGTCGGTGCCGATGTTGCCGGGGCCGATCAGGGCGCATTTGATTTTCTTGCTCATGCACAAACTCCTTGTCAATCCATCCAGCTCCCTCTCCCCGAGGGGAGAGGCGGGGAATTCAAATGAAACGCACGCCGCAGCCGCCAATGCCGCCAATCGTCACGCGCAGGTTGTCGCCCGCCTTGACCGGCACCATGATGCCCAGCGAGCCCGAGAGCACCACCTCGCCCGCCTCCAGCGCGATCCCGTGCGCGCCCAGCGTGTTGGCCAGCCAGGCCACGGCGTTGGCCGGGTGGCCCATGGCGGCGGCGCCGGCGCCGGTGGCGACGATCTCGCCGTTTTTCTCCAGCACCATGCCGCAGGTGGTCAGATCGACGTCGCGCACATCCACCAGCCGATCGCCCAGCACGAACACGCCACAACTGGCGTTGTCGGCCACCGTGTCCTGGATCTTGATCTTCCAGTCCGCGATGCGCGAATCGACGATCTCGAAGCAGGCCATCACGCCCTCGGTGGCGGCCAGCACGTCGGCCACGCTGACGCCCGGACCCTTGAGCGTCTTCTTCAAGACAAAGGCGATCTCGCCCTCGGCCTTGGGCTGGATCAGGCGGCTCGCCGGAATCGACTCGCCCTCGTTGTAGACCATGCCATCGGTCAGCCAGCCAAAGTCGGGCTGGTTGACGCCGAGCATGTTCATCACTGCCTGGCTGGTCACGCCGATCTTCTTGCCGATCACCTTCTCGCCCGCATCCAGCCGCCGCTTCATGAGGCGCTGCTGGATGGCGTAGGCGTCGTCGATGGTGATGCCGGCGTCCTGGCTGGTGAGCGGCGGCAAGGTCTTGC
>CAZGOL010000172.1:0-4821 GCA_964527755.1 uncultured Ottowia sp. | reverse complement strand
CCGTGGGGTCGATCACCGCGCCCAGGCACTTGAGCAGCGTGCTCTTGCCCGAGCCTGAGGGTCCGATCAAGCCGACCACCTCGCCCGGCGCGACCTGCATGTTCACGTCACGCAGCGCCTGCACGGCGGTATCGCCGCTGCCGTAGCGCTTGGACAGCCCCTCAATGCGAATGCCCTGGCCGCCCATGCCGATCACCCGATCGCCTCGGCCGGATCGACCTTGAGCGCCATGCGGATCGCCACCCCGCTGGCCAGCACGCAGATCGCCATGAGGGCGAAAAAGCCGGCGATCGAGTCTTCGGGCACCAGCAGCACGTATTTGGGAAAGATGGGCGCCGCGAAGGTGGCGCTGATCTTGCCGACCACGAAACCGATCACGCCCAGCACCAGCGCCTGCTGCAGGATCATTCCGGCAATGGTGCGGTTGCGCGTGCCGATCAGCTTGAGCACGGCGATCTCGCGGATCTTGTCCATCGTCAGCGTGTAGATGATGAAGGCAACGATGGCCGCGCTGACCAGTGCCAGGATCACCAGGAACATGCCGATTTGCTTGGCCGAGGTGGCGATCAGCTTGCCCAGCACGATGCCTTCCATCTGCGGGCGGTCGTAAACCGTCAAGCGCTTCCAGCGCCGGATCGGTTCGGCCACCTGCGCCGGCGCGAAGCCAGGCTGGGCGCGCACCAGCACGGCGTTGACCGAGCTGTTGCTGCTCTGCGTGGCGATCACGGCCTCGAGCAGGCCGGGCACGCCGGGGCGGTTGAAGGCCGGGTTGGCCTCGGTGCGCCGCCGCTGCATCAGGATGGCGTCGTTGTCCTTCAGAAACTGCGCTTCCTGCGCGTCCTTGAGCGGGATGAACACCATGGGATCGCCGCCGGAGGACACCATGCGGCGCGTGAGGCCGACCACGCGATAGTGGTTGCGCCGGATCTTCAACTCGTCGCCCAACCGGAACCCCGAGGCCAGGTCGGCCACGGCCTCGTAGTGGCCACGCGTGATTTGCCGGCCGGCCACCAACTGCGGCGGCCAGCCCGGATCGCCCGGCCCACCGGCGGTGATGCCCACCACCATGGCGCGCACGTCACGCTGGCCTTGGCCGACCTGCATCGTCAGGTAGGTCACGTTGGCCGCCTGCGCGACGCCGGGCATGCCGCGAATGCCGCGCCACAGGTCGTCCGGCAGGCTGGACGACTCGGCGTAGGGACCCAGCGTGTCCTTCTGCACCACCCAAAGATCGGCCCCGCTCGCATCGAGCAGCACCTTGCCGTCGTCGGCCATGCCCCGGTACACGCCAGCCATGGTGAGCGTGACCCCGATCAACAGGCCCAGGCCGACCCCGGTGAAGATGAACTTGCCCCAAGCGTGCAGGATGTCGCGCCCGGCCAGGCTGATCATGGCGACACCCCCGGGATCCGATCGACCACGTGGATGCGGCTGCGTGCGCTCAGGGTCTTTTCGCTGTACACCACCACCTGCTCGCCCGCCGTCAGGCCCTTGGCCACCTGAACCCAACCGTCCCGGTCACCGCGCCCGAGTATCACCGCCTCGAACCCCAGCTTGCCATCGGTCATTTTCCAGACACCCAGCTTGCCGTCGACGGTGCGCAGCGCCGCGTTCGGGATGGTGGGCGCCGCAGCGAGGGTCGGCAACTGCACCGTGACCTCGGCCAGCTCACCCACCGGCGGCAGGGTGACGGGCAGTGCATCGAACCTCAGCTTGGCCAGCGTCTCCTCGGTCACGACGTCGGCGCGCGGCTCCACCCGCAGCACGCGGGCATCCAGCGGCTGGCCGCGCCTGGACCGCAGCACGACCCTTGCCGGCAAGCCCGCCACCAGGCCCTCGGCCGCGATCTGGTCGAAGCGCGTGTCCACCCACAGGCTGGCCGGGTCGATCAACTCGACCACGGCCTGCCCGGCCACCACCGTGGTGCCCGGATCGACGTCGCGCGCCACCACCAGGCCGGCCACCGGTGCCACCAGCATCAGGTTGCCGCGCTGCGCACGCACCGCCTGCAACTCGGCGCGCAGCCGGACGCCGTCGGCGCGCGCCGCCGCCAGCGCGGCATCGGCCAGCGCCAGCTCCTGGCGCCGGGTCGCGGCCTGCTCCTCGCTGGTGCCGCGTGCCGCCAGCAGTTGCTCGTAGCGCGCAGCCTGGGTGCGGGCGAAGGCCTGCTTGGCCTCGGCCTGACGCAGGGCTGCATCGGCGCTGGCAATGGCGGCCTGCTGCGCGCGCAGTCGCTCGTCCAGGTCGACCGGATCCATCTCGCCCAGCAACTGACCGGCGGCCACGCTGTCGCCCACCTGCACGTCGATGCGGCGCACGCGCCCGGCACCGGTGGGACCGATCCTGTAGGTATGGCGTGCCTGCACCGTACCGATGCCGGCCAGCGCCGGCGCGAGGCTGCGCGACTCGACCTGCGCGACGGTCACGGCCGCCGGCGCCAGCGGTCCCGAACGCAGGGCGACGTAGGTGAACAGCACCGCCAGCGGCACGGTGACGGCCAGCAGCGTGAGCGTGCGGCGTTGCAGGCGAGGAGCTTTCATGATGCGATCCCGATGCCGCGGCGATAGATGGCAAACACCCCCGGCGCCGCGTGGCGAATCCGGCCGACCTTGCCCGCCAGCAGCGACTGCATGACCAGGCCCTGGACGGTGCCGATGAACAGCACGACCGCCGCGTCCACTTCGAGCGCGTGGTCGAACGCGCCTTGCGCCTTACCCTCGTCGAACAGGCGGCGCAGGCGCACGCCGTATTGCTGCAGCAGCGTGCGCACCATCTGCTTGGGCAGGCTGTCGTCGGCACGCTGCAGCTCACCGAACAGCAGGCGCGGCACGCCCGGGTGCCGGGCAACGAAATCGATGTGCGCCATGAACATGGCCTCCAGCGCGTCGGCAGGGCCAGTGACCTGCGCAGCCGCCTTGTCAATGCGGGCCAGCAAACGATCGCTGACCCAGGTCATGCACGCCTGCACGATCGCGTCCTTGCTCGGGAAGTGTCGAAACAGCGCCCCCTGCGTCAACCCCATGCGCTCGGCAATCGCGGCGGTGGTGATGTCGCTCGGGTTTTGCCGCGCGGCCAGGTCGATCAGGGCCGCCACGGTGGCCGCGCGCCGCTCGTCGGCAGGGAGGTGTCGTGGGCGTTCGGTCATGGTCGGACAACACGCGAAAGTTAGTAACTGATTACTATCTTAAAGCGGCGAGCCAATGACACGCAAGCCGCGCGTTGCCTGCCCACTTCAGAAAAGGGGGCAACCGTCATTCAGGTGCAACAAACCGGTGCCCCGCCGCTCAGCCACCCACCGTTGGCGCCGCCCCATCCGCCGCCGGCAGGCACAGCCGCATGCGCAGACCGCCCAGGGGCGAGGCCAGTGCCTGCACGCTGCCGCCGTAGGTCTCTGCCAGCGTGCGCACGATGTCCAGGCCCAAGCCCGAGCCGGGTCGCCGCTCGTCGCCCTGCACCCCGCGCTCGAACATGCGTTCGCGCTCGGCCTCGGCAATGCCCGGACCGTCGTCGTCGACCGTGAAGCACAGCTCGCCGCCCGCCGGCTGCACATCGACCACCACGCGCGTGCACGCCCACTTGCCGGCGTTGTCCAGCAGGTTGCCCAGCAGCTCGTACAGGTCCTGGGCCTCGCCGCGGAAGGCCAGGTCACGCGCTGCGGGTGCCAGCTCGAACGCGACACCGCGCAGGGCGTGCAGGCGCGCCATGGTGCGCAGCAGCGAGCGCACCGGCCCCAGCACCGGCGTGCGCAGGCCGGTGGCGCGCACGGCGGCGGCGGCGCGCGCGCGCGCCAGGTGCCAGTCGACCTGCCGGCGCGCCAGCTCCACCTGCTCGCGCACCTGCTGCGCCAGCGGGCTGGCGTCCTGCTGCGCGGCGTTGGCCAGGATCGTCAGCGGCGTGTGCACCGCGTGCGCCAGGTTGCCCGCCTGGGCGCGCGCGCGCTGCACCATGTCGGCGTTTTCGCGCAGCACGTGGTTGAACTCGCCCACCAGCGGCTGCAGCTCCTGCGGAAAGTCGCCGCTCAGCTGCGCCGCCTCGCCGCCGCGCACGGAGGCCAGACGCTGGCGCAACAGCGTCAGCGGGCGCAACGCCAGTTGCAACTGCAGCACCACGGCGGCGGCCAGGCCCGCCACCAGCATGGCCAAAGCCACCAGCAGCAGGCGGGTGAAGCGCTGCAGGGGCTCGGTCAGCAGGGCCTTGTCGCCGGCCACCACCACGCGCAGCGGCGGCGCAGCATCGTCCGGCAATTGCAACGGACGCGCAACGGCCAGCAGGTCGTGCCCTTGCGCGTCCTGCAAGCGCAGCACACGATGGCCAGCGGCAGGATATTGCGCAGGTGGCGGCGGCAGACGCAAGGTCTGATCCCACAGCGAGCGCGAACGCGCGACGGCGGCACGCGATCGGCCACCCAGCTCATCGACCTGCCAGTAAAGCCCGGACAGGGGCTGCTCGAAACGCGCGTCGGCCGCGATCGGGCCCACCGTCACGCGGCCATCGGCATTCCAGTCGACCGCGGCGCTCAACTGGTTGAGCTGCACCAGCAGTTGCTCCTGCAATTGTTCGGTGATGTGGCTCACGAACAGCTCGCGCAAGCCCCAGCCCGCCAGTGCGATGCTGGCCAGCACCCATGCCAGGGTGCCGGTCAGCAGGCGCCGGCGCAGCGAGTGGGCACTCATGCCGTGTCGCCGATGTCCACCAGCCGATAGCCCAGGCCGCGCACGGTTTCGATGCTGCCCTCGGGCAGCTTCTTGCGCAGGCGGCCGACGAAGACCTCGATGGTGTTGGAGTCGCGGTCGCTGTCCTGCGCGTAGATGTGCTCGGACA
>CAZGOL010000171.1:0-4873 GCA_964527755.1 uncultured Ottowia sp. | reverse complement strand
TGGACATGTCGGACAACCTCCTGGGTAGCGCAAACGAACAGCGGTCATTGTGCGCCCCGACCACCGGACACGGCTTGCCGCGAGTCAAAACCTTCGACCGGTGTCACGCGGTTCGATCGGCATGCGCCCAGCGGCCGGGCGGGACGGATCACCCGCCGGCCCGGGTCGCGGCGAGCTGGTTGATGAGGCGGTGATAGAAACGAATCGCGTCGGCGTAGTTCTTCACGCTCAGGCGCTCGTTGGTGCCGTGAAAACGCTTGAGGTCTTCGCTGTTGGCGCGGATCGGCGAGAACTTGAAGATGTGGTCGCTGATCGGCTCATAGTGGACCGAGTCGGTCGCCGCCACCATCAGGCCCGGGGCAACCAGCGCATCGGGGAAGACCTCGCGGATGGTCTGGTTCAGCGCGCGGTACTGGCTCGATGCGGTGGGCGCCACCTTGGACGCCTCCTTGGCTCCGGGCAACGTCTCGATCTTCAGGTGGTCGCCGGGCACGGCGGGGCCGACGACCGACTGCACGTGCTGCGTCACGCCCGCCATGGTGTCGCCCGGCAGGATGCGGAAGTTGATCGTGGCGTTGGCGCGGCCGGGCAGCACGTTGTCCTTGTTGCCGGCATTGACAATGGTCAGCGCCGTGGTGGTGCGCAGCATGGCGTTGGTGCTGCCCGCGCCTTCCAGCTGCCTTTGCACCAACGGGCCGAACAGCCACAGGTTGGACAGCGCCACGCGGCCAAAGCCACTCATCTCGGGCGCCAGGGTGTCGAACATCTCGCCGGCCACGCCCCGGATGGCGGCGGGCATCTGCTGGTTCTCCAGGTTGCCGAGCGCGGCGGCCATCATGGCGATGGCGCTCGTGCCCTTGGGCGGCGGCATGGACGAGTGCCCGGGTGTGGCGGACACGGTGAGCTGCACCGACATGTAGCCCTTCTCGGCAATGCCGATCAGCGCCGCAGGCTGCCTGAGCCCCGGCATCACGCCGTCGAGCACCAGCAGGCCTTCGTCCAGCACGAAATCCAACTGCACGCCGCGCGACTGCAGCAGCCTGGCGACCTGGGCCGCGCCGCGATGGCCACTGACCTCCTCGTCGGCGCCGTAGGCCAGGTAGAGGGTCCGTGCCGGCTGCCAGCCGTTGTTCAGCAGCATCTCGACGGCCTCCAACTGGGACAGCAGGTTGCCCTTGTCGTCCCACGAGCCGCGGCCCCAGACGAAGCCGTCCTTCACCACGCCGGCAAAGGGCGGCTCCTGCCAGTCGCCCTCGGTGCCGGGAGCGATGGGCACCACGTCCTGATGCGCCATCAGCAGGATGGCCTTGGCATTGGGGTCGTTCCCCGGCCAGGTGTAGAGCAGGCTCAGGCCATTGACCACCTCGCGCTTGAGCTGCGCATGCACGCGCGGAAACTGCTTTTCCAGCAGCGCGTGCAGCGCCTGGAACTGATCGGCGTTGCTCTGCGGATCATCTTGCGTGGACACGGTCTTGAGCTGTACCGCCTGCGCAAGCCGCTCGGCCACGGCCGCCTCATCGATGGCGATGGGCGCGAGCGGTGGCACCTGCAACTGGTGCGAACCCTGGCGCACCGTGTTGGCGGACACGACCACCACCAGCAGCACGAGCAGCGCCAGCACGCTCCACAAAGTCTTTTTCAGCATCCCCCGGCACCTTCCATTGATCGACGGGTGCATCGTAAACCGGAGCCGTGCGCATCAACCGACCCCCGAATCCCCGTCGTTCGCGGCGTCGACATTTTCGTGCGCGCGGTGGCGCCACCGCGCCGCCGCCTGCGCATCGTCACGGGGCAGCACGCGCACCAGCAGTTGGCCGACCAGGTCGGCCTGCACACGCGCGCGCGCATCGTCCTGCAAGGCATCCCGCGTGCCACGCTCCCACTGGGGGTGCCCGCGGGCGGCTTGCAGCCGGATCACGGCATCAATCAGCCAGCGATCGGCTTCTTCGGCGGCGTCGTCCTCCAGCCGCAAGCGCTCCTGCGCCGCGTGACCGCGCCGTGCCAGCGCCGCGGACAACGCGCTCAGGCGTTCGGCCAGCAGCAGCAGCACGGTGTCGTCGGCGGTGAGCTCCTGCACGCCTTGCAGACGGTTTTTCAGCTTGTCCGCCAGCGTCCGCCAGCCGCCCGAGGCCGCGCCGCCAACGGCGGCTCCCAGCGAGGTGGCCGCACCCAGCGACAAGCCGGCCAGCGCCACGTCGGCCAGCACACCCAGGCCAGCACCGATCACGGCGCCCAGCCCCAGGCGCGCGCCAGCACGCTTGAGCAGCTCCGGGTTGAACAGGTCGTCCTCCCACCGCGCGTGCAGTTGGGGCAACTCGGCCAGTTCAGCGTCGCCGGCGCGAAAACCAAAGAGCCGAAGCAGTTCCGCGACGGCGCGGCGCGCGCGGCTGCCCACCTCGTCCTGAAAGGCTCGCACAAAGACCTGCTGGCGAGTGGCGTCGGCAAACTCCTGCGCCGGCAGCGCGCGGCGCATGGCCGCGACATCGATGAGGGCTTCGGCGACGATGCGGCAGGCGGCCTGGGCGCGATCGCTGGCGGCCAGCTCCAGCGCCTGCACGATGGCTTGCAACTCGGCGCGACGCGCCGGCAGCAGCGTGGCGAGGTCGGTGTAGAGCTGCGCCTCGGCACCGTGCAACGGCGCCACCACGTCGAACTCGACGCGCGCGTGCAGGTTGCTGTCGGCCAACGCCTGGTGCCACTGGCCGTGGCGGCTGGCGGCGTCCTGCACGAAGTTGAGCACCGGCATCACCGGCCGTCCACACCAGGTGAGGATATCGATTTCGGCGCGGTACTTGGGCAGCACGGGCTCGCGCGAGTCGATCACCAGCATCGCGCAGTCGGCGCCTTCAAGCAGTGCACGCAGCACCTTGGCCTCCTGCTCGAAGGTCGCGCGCGCCTCCGGCCCGGCCAAAAAGGCGCGCACGCGGTCGGGGCGCGAATCGCCCGGCTGGCGCTGCAGGAAATCGAGCAGCGCCACCGAATCTTCCAGCCCCGGCGTGTCGATGAAGCGAGCCGCCACCCGGCCGTCGAGCCGCAGATCGATCGCCTCGGCATGGCGCGTGGTGCCGGGGCGATCCGACACGACACCGAAATCCACCCGACGCGTGAGCGTGCGCAGCAACGACGTCTTGCCGGCATTGGTGTGGCCGACGATGGCGATGCGCAGCGGATCGGACATGGGTCAAGCGCTCTCGTTTGCTATCCACTCGATAGCTGCTTTGGCAGATTGGACAAGCTCTACAGCTTGAAACCCTTCAGAATTCAGCCAGTCGCCCCAGCGTCCGGCGCCACCGCCCAGCGGCAGCACGGCCGCGCGCGCGCAGGCCACCAGTGCCTCGCGCAGCAAGCGCGCGCTGCCGCGATCAGGGCTCGACGGCCCATGCACCACCAGCAGCAGCGAGCGCGGGCGCGCCGCCATCAAGTGCGCGAGCAGCGCTTGCCGCTCGGGCCCGCTGCCGGCAATGCGCTCGGGCGCGATGCTGCCTGCTGGCAAGCCGGGCACGGGCCAGGCCTGCTCGGGCGGCAGCTCGAAGCCGACCACGGCCAGCGTCCCCGGCGCGCCGGGCTCCAGCGCGGGCGCAGGCGCACCGGCTTGCGGTGCGGGTTGCTCCGGGTCGATCACCACGGGTGGCGGCTCGAGCGCGTCCAGACGCTGCACGATGCGCTGCACCGCCGGATCGCCCATGTCCACGATCGCCAGCCGCACCACGCCGACGCGCCAGCGCCAGGCGCTCAGGGCCGCCAGCAGCGCGCGCGGCACCAGACCATAAACCACCACGCAGCCGATCAGCCACCAGGCCCACTCCCGCTGGCCGGCTGCGGGCGGCGCAAAGCCAGCGCCGGCCTGTCCCACCTGCGCCACGGCTTGCGCGTCGGGCACGGCAAAACCCAGTGCGGCCGGCAGTGCGCCGGTGACATGAACGAAGCGCTGGAAAAAATCGGCGCTCAGGATCGTGGTCTGCCAGTTCAGGTGATAGGTCTGGAACGCAAAACCGAAAATCAGCACCGCCAGCGTGAGTGCAAAGGCGGCCGTCCAGATGCTGTGGCTGAGCAGCCCCGTGAGCCAGGGCCACAGCCGCTCGCGCCGCAGCAGCGTGACCAAGCCCTGCCACAGATCCAGCGCGTGCGGATTGCGGCCCCAGGGCCAGCGTGCGACGGTACCCAGCGCCAGCCGACCCAACGACCAACCGCCGCTCGCCGCGTGCCCCCCCAGCGCGCTCCACAGCAGGCCCAGCAGCCAGACCGTGAGCGTGAGCGCATGCAGGCCCAGCAGGCTGACAAAGGCCGCCACGGCGTTGATGCTGCGGTCCGGCGCCAGCACGCCGCGCCCGGCCGCCAGGCCCGCCAGCGCGATCACCCCCGCCAGCGCCAGCCCCACCCAGCCGCCCCACAGCCGCCAGCGCGCCAGCTCCTGCGGCAGACCCAGGCGCTGGCCCAGCAGCCAGGCGCGCGCCTGCACCTGCGCGGCGCGGGTGGTTCTGGTTTGAAAGGCCTGGCGCAACTCGGCCGCATCGTCAAGAGCGCCCGCGGCCTCGATGTGCTGCACCGTGGCCGTCACCAAGGCCCGGGTCAGCGGGCTGGCGCGGTCCAAGGCGGAGAGTGGGGTGAACGGCATCATGGATCGCGGCCGATTATCCGTGCGCGGCACTGCTACCCTCGGCGCCCATGTCCACCCTGCTCTCGCCCCGCGCCCTGCGCACCTGGCTGGACCGCCAACCGGCGCTGCTGCTCGTCTTCACCACCCTGGTCTGGGGCAGCAACGTGGTGGCGGCGCGGCTGGCCGTGGGTCAGGTGTCGCCCATGATGCTGACCACGGCGCGCTGGTCGGTGGCCTGCATCGCGCTGTGGCTGGTGGCGCGGCGGCAGGTGGCGG
>CAZGOL010000170.1:0-4891 GCA_964527755.1 uncultured Ottowia sp. | reverse complement strand
TCCGACGGAGGGCAGCATTTTTCCACGGCGGCGGCGTTGCGGCATTGCGAGCAATTGTTGAAGGACGGGGCGGACCTGCTGGACATAGGAGGAGAATCGACCCGGCCCGGCAGCCCGCCGTTGTCCGCGCAAGAAGAGCTGGCGCGCGTGCTGCCGGTGCTCCGGGGCGCCGTCAGCCTGGGCATCCCGGTTTCGGTGGACACCTACAAGAGCGAGGTCATGCAGGCTGCGCTCGATGCGGGTGCGGACATCGTCAACGATGTGTGGGCCCTGCGACGGCCCGGCGCCGTCCAGGTGGTGGTTCGCCACGGTGCGTGCGGCGTGTGCCTGATGCACATGCACCGTGAGCCGCAGACCATGCAGGCAGAGCCGATGACGGGTGACGTCGTGCCGCAGGTGCTGCGATTTTTGAAGCAGACTGGGCGTGATCTGAAAACGTTGGGGGTTCAAAAGACCCGCATCGTGCTGGATCCGGGCATCGGTTTCGGCAAGACCGTCGCGCAGAACTTCGCATTGCTGGCGCGGCAGGAAGAACTGCTTGCCGCAGGCCATCCCCTGCTGGTTGGCTGGTCGCGCAAGTCGTCGATCGGCGCGGTGCTGCAAGGCGATGCGCCCGAGCCTCCACCGATGGCCGAGCGCATCACCGCCAGCGTGGCCGCCGCGGTGATCGCGGTCGAGCGCGGGGCGCGCATCGTGCGCGTGCATGACGTACGCCAGACGGTGCAGGCGCTCTCGGTGTGGCGCCAGGTGCAGGCACAGGCGAGGGCCTGAGGCGCGTCCGCACCTCGATGGGTGAATTCAGGTTTTGCCCGGGCTGCCGAATTCCGACAACGGCGCCAACGCTGGAAAGTCGCCCTCACGGCGGGCCTTCGTCGCGCCGATGGCTTCGCGCACATGGCGATTGCTCCAGATTGCCGCCTGCACCCACCCCATTTGGCGCAGGCTGTCGTCGACCGTGTGATCGCGTGCATAGTGGATCACCTGCTTGCTGCCCCAAATGGCGATTGGCGGCTTGGCGGCGATCTCGCGCGCACACGCGAGTGCCGCGTCCAGGCACGCCTGAGGGGTTTCGAACACCTCGTTGACCAGCCCATACTCGCGCGCCCTGGCAGCCGGCAGACGGCGCCCGGTGTAGGCCAGTTCCTTGACCACCGCGAGCGGCATCAGCTTGGGCAGGCGCTGCAGGGTCCCCACGTCAGCCACCATGCCGATGTTGATCTCCTGGATGCAGAAAAAGGCGTCCGCGCTGGCGTAGCGGATGCACGCCGCCGTGACCATGTCGACGGCACCGCCCACGCACCCGCCGTGCACGGCGACGATGACCGGGATGCGCAGGGTTTCCAGTCGCGTGAAAGTGGCCTGCAACTGGCCGAGCAGATCGCTGATCGCGGCGCGCCCCTCGGGGCTCTGATCGTCCATCTGGATGGCGTCGCCGAACACGTCCAGCGCCATGCCCGCCGAGAAGTGCTTGCCGGTGCTGGAGATCACCAGCACGCGCGCCTGGCCGCTGTCATGCAGGGCCGTCAGCACGTCGTCCAGCTCGCGCCAGAACGTGGGGTTCATGGCATTCATCGCCTCCGGCCGATTCAGAACGAGATGGGCGATGTGGTTGTCGAGGCTGAGCCTGAAGCAGCCGAGGTCTGGCATGGGCATGGGGGTGTCGCTCTTGGTGGTCGGGTTCCGGATGATCCATTCTCGCCGCAGCGCGTGTCTCCGTCTCGACTCCTCGGAGTCACCCTCCGCGTGCCGGTCGATGCGGCGCCCGAGCGTCGTCAGTCGGTGGTTTACCATGACGCGCAACGCTTGTCCCTCCGGAGTCCCGATGTCCGTCCTTGGTTTCGATCCCGCGCGCCTGGCACGCATCCGCCGCCACTTTGCCGCCTACGTGGACGACGGGCGCCTGCCCGGCTGGCAGGTTCTGGTGACGCGGGGCAGTGCGGTGGCCCTGCGCGAAAATTGCGGCTTTCGGGACATCGAAAACCGGCTGCCGATCGAAGACGACACCGTGTTTCGCATCTACTCGATGACCAAGCCCATCACATCGGTGGCGGTCATGATGCTGTACGAGGAAGGCCGCTTTGAGCTGACCGACCCGATTGCCAAGTACCTGCCCGCCTTCGAGCACATGCGGGTGTACACGGGCGGTGCGGCGCTCAAGCCCGTGACGCGGCCTGCCACGGAGCCGATCCGCGTGCTGCACCTGCTCAACCACACCGCCGGCCTGACCTACGGGTTTCACCACATCCACGTGCAGGACGAGATTTATCGCAACGCCGGCTACGAGTGGGGCGCGCCCAAGGGGCACACGCTTGCGCAGTGCGTGGACGACTGGGCACGTTTGCCGCTGCGCTTCGATCCGGGCACGCACTGGAACTATTCGGTCTCGACCGACGTGCTCGGGCGGTTGGTGGAGGTCATCTCGGGGCAGAGTCTCGACGCCTTTTTTCAGGAACGCATCTTCGATCCGCTCGGCATGAAGGACACCTCGTTCACCGTGCGCGACAATCTGGGCGAGCGGTTGGGCGCGCTGTACGTGCCCGACAAGAACGGCAAGGCCAAGCGCAACGACGAGTTCGGGGACGCAGCGCGCGGCCAAGTCAGCTTCCTGTCGGGCGGCGGCGGGCTGATCTCGACCATCGAGGATTACCACCGCTTCACCCAGATGCTGCTGGGTGGCGGCCAGTTGAACGGCCATCGCCTGCTGGGCAGCCGCACCTTGCGCTACATGACCACCAATTCGCTGCCGGGCGGGCAGGACCTGGCGCAGTGCGGCATCCCGCTGTTTGCCGAGACGCGCTTCGACGGTCAGGGGTTCGGCCTGGGCTTTTCGGTGCTGGAGAACCCGATGGCGTATGGCACGCTCAGTTCGCGCGGCGAATACGGCTGGGGCGGCGCCGCGAGCACCGCCTTTTGGGTCGATCCGCTCGAACAGATCACCGTCATCTTCATGACCCAACTGCTGCCCTCCAGCACATGGCCGATTCGCACCGAGTTGCGGCAGCTGGTGTACTCGGCCCTGGTCGACTGATCGCTACCCGATTCGGGGCTACGGAAACAACGGCAGGTTCGCGTCGGTCTGCGCTGTCGGTGTCTCCCGCCCCAACTCGTCCAGCCGGGCCAGTGAGCCCACCCGCACGCCCAGCAGGCGCAGGCGGCGCGACAGGTCGACTCGCTTCAGGCATTGCCCGGCGATCTCGCGAATGCGATGCGGGTCGTTGGTGTATTCGTCGATGGTGTGGTCGCGCGTGGCTATCTTGAAGTCGTCGAAGCGCAACTTGATGCCGATGGTCTTGCCCACGTAGCCCTTGCGCTGCAGGTCGCTGGCAACCTGCCCGGCCAGTTCGGTGAAGATGGCGCCAAGCTCGGCGCGGTCGCGCACGGCGTGCAAGTCACGCTCGAAGGTGGTCTCTCGGCTCAGGCTCACCGGTTCGCTCTCGGTCACCACGGGTCGCTCATCGCGTCCCCACGCTGCGTCGTGCAGCCAGGCACCGTGGCTGAGGCCGAATTGCTCGATCAGCCACGCGCGCTCGCAGGCCGCGAGTTCGCCGATGGTGCGAATGCCATGCTCCTGCAGACGTGCGTCCGTCTTGGGTCCGACGCCGTTGATCTTGCGGCAGGCCAGCGGCCAGATGCGCGTCTGCAAGTCCTCGGCGTGCACGATGCTGATGCCGTTGGGCTTGTTGAACTCGCTGGCCATCTTGGCCAGCAGCTTGTTGGGCGCCACGCCGATCGAGCAGGTCAGGCCGGTGGCGTCGAGGATGCCCTTTTGCAGCAGCCGCGCCAGCACGCGCCCGCCTTCGCGCTGGCCGCCCGGCACCTGGGTGAAGTCGATGTACACCTCGTCGATACCGCGGTCTTCCATCATCGGCGAGATGTCCAGGATGACGCGCTTGAACGCACGTGAAAACTTGCGGTACTCGTCGAAATCGACCGGCAACAGGATCGCCTGAGGGCACAGGCGCGCGGCTTTCATCATTCCCATGGCCGAACCGACGCCGAACGCGCGCGCCGCGTAGGTGGCGGTGGTGATCACGCCGCGGCCGGTGTAGTCCGACAGACGCGGAAAGTACTCGAGCGGGATGATCGCGCGATCGTCCGCGCTCCAGTCGCGCTCGGGGTGGGCGCGCCGCAAGTCGTCCAGACGGGCCTCGAGCAGGCCATGGCCCGCCCCGATCACCACCGGCAGGCCCTTGAGTTGTGGGTAGCGCAGCCCTTCGACGGACGCGTAGAACGCGTCCATGTCAAGGTGGGCGATGCGGCGGGGCAGCGGCTCGGACACACGCCGAGTGTAGGGCGGCAAAAAATCAACGCCCCGTTCTGGCGGGGCGTTGTCGGGCCGCAAGGTGCCGCGCGGGTGTCAGCCTCCCTTGGCCGTGAGCACCGTGCCGCGGCACTCGCCAAAGCCGATGCGCGCCGCGCCAGGACGCTCGCACCAGCCGCGCAAAATGATGGTGTCGCCGTCTTCCACCCAGGTGCGGCTTTCGCCGTTGGACAACTGGATCGGGTTTTTCCCGCCAGTGGTCAGTTCGATGAAGGCGCAGGCCTGGTCCAGCGTGGGGCCCGAGAGCGTTCCGGTGCCCAGCAGATCGCCCGGCTGCAGGTTGCAGCCGTTCACCGTGTGGTGCGCCACCATCTGGGCCGCGCTCCAGTAGGCGTGGCGGTAGTTGGTGTGCGTCAAGCGTGCTGGCACCGCACCGGCCTCGCGCATCCTGGCGGTCTCGATCAGCGCCTCGAGCTGGATGTCGAAGCCGCCGGCCGCGCTGTGGCCGCTGCTGGCCAGGTAGGGCAGCGGAGCCGGATCGTCCGCCGGTCGGGTGAAGGGCACGCGATAGGGCGCCAGCGCCTCCATCGTCACCACCCAGGGCGAGAGCGTCGAAGCGAAGTTCTTCGA
>CAZGOL010000169.1:2020-4900 GCA_964527755.1 uncultured Ottowia sp. | reverse complement strand
GTGCACGGCGCCGGCCCAGGCGATGCGGGCGTGCTTCATGATGAATGGCCCCCCACGCTCCGCACGGACGTGTCTGCGCTGCCCCCCGAGGGGACCTCCGCGCCTTGGGGCGGCCCGGCGGCGCTCACCTCCGCGGCGAGCGTGTGGGTCAAAGTGGCCAGCCCCGGCGCGCTGATCTCCACCCGATCACCGGCCTTCACCCGCGGGCGCGTGCCATCGGGCAGGCAGTCGGTGCCGAGGATCAGCACGTCTGCGGGCTGCAAGGTCATGAACTCGCTCACTTCGGCCAGCAATCGGCTTGCACTGCGCACCAGCGTCGACAAATCGAGCGTCTGCACCAGCACGCCGTTCACCCGCGCTTCGATCGTCAGGGCATCCAGATCCACCGCGGCCGGCGATACTGGCGCACCACAGACCAGAAAGCCGTCACGATTGCGAAAGCGGATCGCAGGTCGGTAGTAGCTGGCGTGAGGCAGGCTGAGGTCGTTGAGCAGCACGCATCCTGATACTATTGTTTTGATAGTTGCTTGGGCCTTTGGAGTGCCGATCGAAGGTCGATTCAATCCTGAATCGCCGATCACCAGCCCGAGCGTCGGCCCGATCCAGGCCCCCTCGTCCAGGGCAACGGCGGCGCCTGCAGGCGCGAAGGTGTTGGCGGTCTTCACGTACAGCACCGGCGCGCGCGGCGCGGCCTGGTAGGGCGCATCCGGCATCTTCGGCGCCCAGAGATCGAACTCGCGGCGGAAGTTGAGGAGGGTGCCGTACACGGTGCCCGACGGCAGCCACGGCTGGGTGGGAACCATGGTTCAACTCTCCTGCGGGTTTGCGCCCAGGCGCTCTTCGGGGTGTGGTGCCAGCGCGAGCAGTTCGTCGAGCAGCGAATAAAGCTGTGCCAGGCGCGCCGTGCCCAGGTGGCCAGCCAGATCCTCGTATTGCGACTCGATCGTTTCCGACAGCGCATCGGCCACGGCCATGCCCTCGGCCGTGGCGCGCACCACGCTGCGGCGCGCATCCTCGGCGCTGCGCTGGCGCGTGATCAGGCCGCCCTTTTCCAGGCGCGCCAGCATGCCGGTCAGGCTCGGGCCCAGGATGAACGCGTGCTCGGCCAGGCGCCCCGTCTCCAGGCCCTGCTCGTGTGACCGCAGCACGCGCAACACGCGCCACTGCTGGTCCGACAGGCCGCGCGCGCGCAGCGCGGGGCGCCGATGCTGCATCAACGCCTCGCGCGCCTGCAACAGCATGAGCGGCAGGTTGCGGTAGCTCAGGCGGGCGGAACGCGGCATTTATTTAATATATTAAATTTCTGCGGAATGTGCAAGTGCCTTCCAACCGCGGGAGATCATGGAGCGCCAGCGCGGCAGCCGCCCGCGGCGCGCGCATCAACAAGCGAGGGGCCGGCCGACCGGCCGGGTCAGCCTGGACGGGAGGACGCCGTCCTGGGCATGCAGGTGCGGCACAACTGCATGGCCAGCCGCTGCAGCGCCTGCCAGCCATCGCCCGGCCAATCGGGATCGGACAGCCCCTTGACGATGCCGTCGACCACCTGCGCCGAGTGCAGCAACCGCGTCGCCTCGGCCCCCGTCAGGCGCGGCAGTACGCGCTCGAACAGGCGTTCGCGCAGGCCCCAGATGCGGTTTTCGCGCAGCGCGATGGGCAGCGGCTTGCCACCGTCCAGCGCGTCGCGCACCCGCTTGAGCGCCCGGATGTCCTCGGACAGCGCCCAGTGCACCAGCACCGGGGCCTCGCCCTCGGCCTGCAGGCCATCGAGCATGCGCTGCACGCGCGCCAGCTCCCCGGCGAGGACCGCCTCGGACAACTTGAACACGTCGTAGCGCGCGACGTTGAGCACCGCCGACTCGATTTCGCTCCAGCCGAGCTCGCCCGCGGGATACAGGAGCGCCAGCTTCTGGATCTCCTGGTGCGCGGCCAGCAGGTTGCCTTCGACCCGATCGGCGAAGAACTGCAGCGTCCGTTGCCCCTCGACCCCCGCCACGACGCGCTGGCCCTGCACCGCCAGGCGCTGCACGATCCACGCGGGCAGTTGCGCCCGCTCGACCGCATCGATCTGGATGGCGATCCCGACGCCATCGAGGGCGACAAACCACGCTGCGGCACGGGTGGCCTTGTCCAGCCGCGGCAGGCTGACCAGCGTGAGCACGCTGTCGTTGCCCCTGGCCGCCTCGGCGATCTGCTGCAGCGCGGCCGATCCATCCTTGCCCGGCTTGCCGCCGGGAATGCGGATTTCGATGATCTGGCGTTCGGCGAACAGGCTGAGCGAGCCGCCCGCGGCCAGCACCGCGCCCCAGTCGAAGTGCGCACCGCTCACGGTGAAGCTGCTGCGCTCGGCGTAGCCCTGCGCGCGCGCACTCGCGCGAATCGCGTCCTCGGCCTCCTGTTGCAGCAAGGGTTCGTCGCCATGCAGCACGTACAGGGGCCCCAGGCCCTTTTGCAGATGGGCGGCAAGCTGATTCAGCGCAAGCTGCATAGCGGGTGGTTTGCAGGGCCTCAGGGCCGCTCGTGCAAAAACCAGCGGTGCGCCACGCGCAAGGCCCGGGCGTGGTTGCGCAGCGAGACGCCGGGCAGCAGCGTGGTGCAGGGGGCCGCCAACTGATGCTCGCAGGCCAGCTCAAAGGCTGCCCCGATGTCCTCGGGCGGGCGCTGCACGACGAAGTGCAGCATGGTGCCGTAGTGCGCCACCAACTCGGCGCCGTGGCGCTCTTGCCAGCGCTTGAGCAGTGCCACGACCCACTGGCTGTTGCGCCGCGTGGCGCCGTACCAGTGGATGTAGGCCGGCACCTGGTGGCCTTGCGCCACCGGCATCAGCAGCAGCACCTGCTGCTCGTACGCGGGGTCGGGCTCGAACCAGTCCATGTGGGACTG
>CAZGOL010000169.1:0-1920 GCA_964527755.1 uncultured Ottowia sp. | reverse complement strand
TCATAGTAGTAGCGGCTGAACAGGTCTGCGGCATAAGCCTCGCTGTCCGGGGCATCCCAGTCGTAGCGCAATGCTCCGCCGCTGAAATGCAGCACCGGCCAGCGCCCGGTTTGCCCCACGAGCGCACGCGCGGCCTGCCACATCTGCAAGGTGTCGCTGCCCGCAGGCACTTCGAGCACGAAGACGCTCTCGCCGCTGCCCGGCACCCGGATCTGGCCCAGGCGCGACTTGGCCAGCACCGTGGTGGCCAGCAGGGCCTGAAGCGACTCTCGCGCATCGATCATGTCCGCTGCTCCCGCTCCAGAAAAAGAGGTGATGACCTACCGCGGTGCCTTCACCGCCGCCAGGCGACGCATCACCTGCTGCACGATGTCGCCCTGCATGTTCTGGTAGAGCATCAGCGCCTCCTGCTCCTTGGACAACGCCGCCGACTCGGAATAGCTCTGATCCATTTGGCGCACGATCTCGGTGCGCGGCAGCAACTCGCGCCCGGCCAGTGTGCGCAGGCGAAACGCGAAGCGCAGGCGCAACTGGAATTCGCGCACCTCGCCCGCGGCGGTCAACGCCACGACGGCCCGTTCACGTTGCTCGCCAGCACTGTCGAGCACGACCTCGGCCGCGCCCTGGCGCGCCGGGTCGGTGACCACCGTGACGCGACCCGTGCCTTCGAGCTGGCGACGCAGCTCGGCGCCGAGCGCGGAGTTGGGCGGGAGCGCCAGCTGGATGCTCTTGAACGCGAACTCGGGCGCCTGGCGCAACTGAAAGCCGCAACCGGCCAGCACCAGCAGCGCGCCACCGGACAGGGCGAGGGCGTGACGGCGGCTGGGCATGGCGCTCAGGCGACCACCACGTTGACCAGCCGGCCGGGCACCACCACGACCTTGCGCACGCTGGCGTCGCCGGCGAAGCGGATGAACGCCTCGCTGGCCAGCGCGGCGCGTTCGATCGCGGTCTTGTCGGCGCCCGAGGGCACGCGGATCGCACCGCGCAGCTTGCCGTTGACCTGCAGCACCAGCTCGATCTCGTCTCGCTCCAGCGCGAGCGGATCGACCCGCGGCCAGGGCGCGTCGAGCAGCTCGCCTTGCCGCGCGGCGAAACCCAGCTGGTGCCACAGCACGTGCGTGATGTGCGGCGTGACGGGGTAGAGCGCGCGCAGCAGGACGGAAAACCCCTCGGCCATGGCCGCCTGGTCGCCCGGCGAGCCGGGCTCGGGACTGAAGTGCTCCAGCGCGTTGAGCATCTTCATCGCGCCCGAGACCACGGTGTTGTACTGCAGGCGCTGGTAGTCGTGATCGACCTGGCCCAGCACGGTGTGGATCTCGTGGCGCAGGGCCTTGGCCGCCTTGCCCAATTGCAAGTCATTTTGGCCTTTTGAGCTTGCCCAATCCGCCGCAGAAGCTATGCTATCAATAGCATGAAGCTTGGCGCCGAAGTTCCAGACGCGCCGCAGGAAGCGGTAGCTGCCCTCGACCGCCGCGTCGTTCCATTCGAGCGTCAGCTCGGGCGGCGAGGTGAACATGGTGTACAGGCGCGCGGTATCGGCGCCGTACCGGTCGATCAGCTCCTGCGGATCGACGCCGTTGTTCTTGGACTTGGACATCGTGCCCACGCCCTCGTAGTCGATCAACGTGCCGACGGGCAGATCGCCGACCGCCTTGTTCAGGCGAGCGCCGACCTGTTTGCCGTCGGCGTCGATGACCGGCTCGACGTCGGCGGGCCAGAAATACTCGACGCCGCCCTTGGCGCCCTTGCGCGAATAGATGTGGTTGAGCACCATGCCCTGGGTGAGCAGGCGGGTGAACGGTTCGTCCACGCTCACCAGGCCCAGATCGCGCATCACCTTGGTCCAGAAGCGCGCGTACAAGAGGTGCAGGATGGCGTGCTCGATGCCGCCGATGTACTGGTCCATCGGCATCCAGT
>CAZGOL010000168.1:0-4972 GCA_964527755.1 uncultured Ottowia sp. | reverse complement strand
GCGGCGTTGGCCACATCGAGCGCGGTGGAAAAGCGCCCCAGCGGGATGGTGGCCAAAAACCTGGTGCGGCGCGCCTCGTCCACCGGGCCGCCGGCGAATGCGGCCGACAGTCCCGTATCGGGGTTGAACACCGGATTGATGCAGTTGACGCGGATGTTGTCGGGCCCGAGTTCGGCAGCCATCGACTTGCTGGTGACGATGACGGCGCCCTTGCTGCCGTTGTACCAGGTCAGGCCGGGGCGCGGCCGCACCCCAGCCGTCGAGGCGATGTTGATGAAACCGCCGCCACTGCCCCCCGGGTTGGCGCGCATGGCCGGCACCGCGTGGATCGCCGACAGGTAGATGCTCTTCATGTTGACGGCGTAGACCCGGTCGAACTCGGCTTCGCTGACCTCCAGCATGGGGCGGTTGCGGTGCGTCCAGCCGGCGTTGTTGACCACCACGTCCAGACGGCCGCCGAGATCCTGCGCGGCCTGCACCAGGCGGGCCCAGTCGGTGCCCTGGGTGACGTCGGCGGCGACGAAGCGGGCGTGGCCGCCGGTGGCGTTGATGTCGGCCGTGACTCGTTCGCCCAGGGCGGGGTTGATGTCGTTGACGATGACCAGCGCGCCTTCAGACGCCAGCCGGCGGACAATGCCTTCGCCGATGCCGCCGCCGGCACCGGTGACGATGATGGATTTGCCTGGCAGACGCATGAATGGGCTTCCTTGTGCGGTAATTGGCGGATCGGGTCCGATGGTAAGCCTGTTGCTGCCCGGAAGTGGCTACGATCCAAGGTTTTTCCAACCGGACCAACCCAAAGGATGGCGCACATGAACGGTTCTCTCATCGACGACCTGATGGATCAATTGCAAGGCGCTCAGGCGGGTCGGATCGGCCAGCAGCTCGGTGTCGACGCCGGCACGGCCAGCAGCGCCATCGCGGCGGCCCTGCCGATGCTGGTGGGTGCGCTGGGGCGCAACGCCCAGCAGCCCAATGGCGCGGCTGCGCTGTTCAACGCGCTGCAGCGCGACCACGGGGGACAGGGTGCGCTGGACCTTGGCGGCATGCTGGGTTCAATGCTGGGCGGTGGCGCGACCCCGGGCGGCGCCGGTCTGGGCGGCCTGCTCGGCAGCGTGCTGGGTGGCGGGGCGCCGGCCAGCCGGCAGCTGGACGCCGGCGGCATCCTGGGTCACATCTTCGGTGGCGCGCAGCCCCGCGCCGAGGCCGGATTGAGCCAGGCAACCGGGCTCAATGGCGGGCAGGCCGGCAAGTTGCTGATGATGTTGGCGCCCATCGTGATGGCGGCACTGGCCAAGCGCGTGAGCGCCGGCAACCTGGATGCGGGCGGCCTGGGCAACGTGTTGGGGCAGGAGCACGCGCGCGTGCAACAGCAGGGCGGCCTGGGTGGTGGCCTGCTGAATGCGGTGCTCGATCAGGACGGTGACGGCAAGGTCGATCTGGGTGACCTGCTCAAGTTCGGTGGCGGCCTGCTCGGTGGTCGACGCTGAGCATGTTGCACCGGCCGTTGCGCAAAGCGGGGTGGCGACCCGATTTTTTGCACCAGACTGACCTCTGGCCCTTTCCAATCAAGCCACAGAAGCTATTGATAGCATAGCGATTCAGTCATGGCGAACTGCCACGGTCTTGAGCACAGTGAAACCGTACAGCGCCTCGAAGCCCTTCTCGCGCCCGTAGCCGGATGACTTGTAGCCACCGAAGGGCAGTTCCACCCCGCCACCAGCGCCGTAGTTGTTGATGAAGACCTGGCCGCTCCTGATGCGCCGCGCCATGCGCAGCTGGCGACCACCGTCGCGCGTCCACACGCCCGCCACCAGCCCGAATGCCGTGGCGTTGGCCAGTTCGACCGCGTGCGCTTCGTCCCTGAACTGCATGGCCGCCAGCACCGGCCCGAACACTTCCTCTTGCGCCAGGCGGTGCGCCACTGGCACGTCGGCCAGCAGCACCGGTGCCTGGTAGTAGCCTTTGGCGGGGGCCTCGGGCACCACCTCGCCCTGTGCGATGGTCGCGATGCCGTCGCGCCGGGCCTCGGCCAGGAAGTCGCGCACGCGCTTCTGCTGGCCGGCGCGAATCAGCGGGCCCAGGTCCAGATCCAGCGCGGCCGGACCCACCCGCAGCGCGGCAAAGGCGGCGCCCAGGCGCTCGAGCAGCGGCTGGTAGATGGCGTGCTCGATCAGCACCCGCGAGCCGGCCGAACAGGTCTGCCCGGCGTTCTGGACGATGGCGTTGATCACCACCGGGATGGCGGCGTCGAGGTCGGCGTCGGCAAAGACGATTTGCGGGCTCTTGCCGCCCAGTTCCAGCGTCACCGGACAGTGGCGTTTGGCGGCGGTCTGCTGGATCAGGGTGCCCACGCGCGGGCTGCCGGTGAAGCTGATGTGGTCCACCCCCGGGTGCTCGGCCAGCGCTTGCCCGACTTCGTGGCCAAAGCCGGTGACGATGTTGATGGCACCGGGCGGAAAGCCGCAGTCAGCCGCCAGTTGCGCGATCCGAATCAACGACAGGCAGGCGTCTTCGGCTGGCTTGACGACACAGCAGTTGCCCGCCGCCAGCGCGCCGCCGACGCTGCGCCCGAAGATCTGCATCGGGTAGTTCCACGGGATGATGTGGCCGGTGACGCCGTGCGGCTCTCGCCACGTGAAGACGCTGTAGCCGTTCTGGTAGGGCAGGGTCTCGCCGTGCAGCTTGTCGCAGGCGCCGGCGTAGAACTCGAAGTAACGCACCAGCGCCGCCGCGTCGGCGCGGGCTTGTTGGGTGGGCTTGCCGCAATCGCGCTGTTCCAGCAGGGCCAGCTCGTTGGCGTGTTCGGCCACTTTGCGCGACAGCGCCATCAGCAGGCGGCCGCGCTCCGCCGCGCTCAGGGCGCTCCAGGGCCCTTCGAAACAGCCGCGCGACGAGCGCACCGCGGCGTCGATATCCTGCGCGTCGCTGTGCTGGATCTCGTCGAACACCTGGCCGTCGGAGGGGTCGATGACCGGGATGGTGCGCCCCGTGAACGAGTTGACCGCGTAGTTGTCGATGAAGTTGAGTTGCATGTGCCCGATTTTGCGGCAGATCGCGGTGGTTGCGCGTGCGCGTGGCGACGACACGAAAAAGCCCGCACGAGGCGGGCTGGTCGTTGGAGGCTGGCGCGATCAGCCGAGCGTCACCTCGACGCGGCGTGCCTGCGCACCGGTGCCGGCCTGAATGTCATCGGGTTTTTGCAGCTCGATCTGATCGGCGGAGACCCCCAGACCCGTCAGCAGATCGCGTACGGCGATGGCACGCTGCTTGGCGACTTCGGCGTTGGCAGCGGCACTGCCGGTGTTGTCGACGTAGCCACTGACCACGGCTTTCTGGCCGGCCTTCACGCCTTCGACGATGGCGGCCAGCGCGCCCGGGCCGTCGGCGTGCGGTTCGGCCTTGCCGGTGGCGAAGTAGAAAATGACCTTCTGCCCCTCGATCACCACCGAGGCCGCATCGTCGGCGATCACCGCCGGGACGGCGGGTGCGGCCGCGGCGCTCACCTGCGTGGCGGCGGCAGCGGGGACCTCGGCGGCCACCTTGGCACTGCCGTGCATGCCCACGACCAGCGGCACGATCAGCAGCGCCACGATGTTGATGATCTTGATCAGCGGGTTGACGGCCGGGCCAGCGGTGTCCTTGTACGGATCGCCGACGGTGTCACCCGTGACCGCCGCCTTGTGCGCGTCGGAACCCTTGCCGCCGAAGTGGCCGTCTTCGATGTACTTCTTGGCGTTGTCCCAGGCACCGCCGCCCGTGCACATCGAGATGGCGACGAACAGGCCGGTGACGATGGTGCCCATGAGCAGGCCACCCAGGGCCTTCGGTCCGAGCACGAGGCCGACCAGGATCGGCACCACCACGGGAAGCAGCGACGGAATCATCATTTCCTTGATCGCGGCGCCCGTCAGCATGTCCACGGCGCGCCCGTACTCGGGCTTGGCCGTGCCTTCCATGATGCCCTTGATTTCGCGGAACTGGCGGCGCACTTCCTCGACCACGCTGCCGGCGGCGCGGCCGACGGCCTCCATCGCCATGGCGCCGAACAGGTAGGGGATCAGGCCGCCGATGAACAGGCCCACAATCACCATCGGGTCGGAGAGATCGAAGCTGATGGCCTGCCCGAAGCTCTCCAGCTTGTGCGTGTAGTCGGCGAACAGCACCAGCGCCGCCAGGCCGGCCGAGCCGATGGCGTAGCCTTTGGTGACGGCCTTGGTGGTGTTGCCCACGGCGTCCAGCGGATCGGTGATGTCGCGCACGCTGCTGGGCAACTCGGCCATCTCGGCGATGCCGCCGGCGTTGTCGGTGATCGGGCCATAGGCGTCCAGGGCGACCACGATCCCGGCCATGCTCAGCATCGAGGTCGCGGCCACCGCCACGCCGTACAGGCCGGCCAGCGCGTAGGACACGATGATGGCGATGCAGACGAAGATCACCGGCCAGGCGGTGGACTTCATCGAGATGCCGATGCCGGCAATGATGTTGGTGGCGTGGCCGGTGGTCGAGGCCTTGGCCACATGCTGCACGGGCTTGTATTGCGTACCGGTGTAGTACTCGGTGATCCAGACCAGCGCGCCGGTCAGCACCAGGCCCACCACGCAGGCGCCAAAGAGCTTGCCCACCGCGCCGCTGCCGCCCAGGGCGTTGTCGGGCACGATCCAAGCCGTGACGAAGTAAAACGCGATCAGCGAGAGCACGCCGGCCACCGCCAGACCCTTGTACAGGGCCGGCATCACGTTGGTCATGCCGGGGCGGGCCTTGACGAAGAAGGTGCCGATGATCGAGGCGATGATCGACACCGCACCCAGCGCCAGCGGATACAGCACCGCCTGCGTCGGCGCGGCGGTGACCATCAGCCCACCCAGCACCATGGTGGCGATCAGCGTCACGGCGTAGGTCTCGAACAGATCGGCCGCCATGCCGGCGCAGTCGCCCACGTTGTCGCCCACGTTGTCGGCGATCACGGCGG
>CAZGOL010000167.1:0-5010 GCA_964527755.1 uncultured Ottowia sp. | reverse complement strand
AGCACGCCCGCCGGCAATTCGTCGCCCTGCGTCAGCTTCTTCTTCTTCTCTTCGAACGCCAGATCGAAGCTGTGGCGCTGCTGCTCGATCGACGCCTTGATGCTCTCCAGCTGAGCGGCCACTTCATCATCGGCCGGGCGGATGTCGAACCAGTGGTACTTGTCGACCGAGGCCAGATAGGTCTTGTCGATCTTGGTGCCCTTGGCGATGCGGTTCGGGCCGCCGTTGGCCGCCTTGCCGTTCAGCAGTTTTTCGATGCGATCGAACGCATCCGCCTCGACGATGCGCAACTGGTCGTTCAGATCGAGCCGGTAGCGCTTGAGCTCGTCCTCGATGATCTGCTGCGCCCGCTTGTCGCGCTGGATGCCTTCGCGTGTGAACACCTGCACGTCGATCACGGTCCCCTGCGAGCCCTGCTCGACGCGCAGCGAGGTGTCCTTCACGTCGCTGGCCTTCTCGCCAAAGATGGCGCGCAGCAACTTCTCCTCGGGCGTGAGCGTGGTCTCGCCCTTGGGCGTGACCTTGCCGACCAGCGTGTCGCCGGGCAGCACTTCGGCACCCACGTAGATGATGCCCGACTCGTCCAGGCGATTGAGCTGCTGCTCCGACAGGTTGGGGATGTCGCGCGTGATTTCCTCGGCACCGAGCTTGGTGTCGCGCGCCATCACCACCAGTTCCTCGATGTGGATACTCGTGTAGCGGTCGTCGGCCACCACTTTTTCACTGATCAGGATCGAGTCTTCGAAGTTGTAGCCGTTCCAGGGCATGAACGCGATCAGCATGTTCTGGCCGATGGCGATCTCGCCCAGGTCGGTCGAGGCGCCGTCGGCAATCACGTCGCCCTTGGCCAGCACGTCGCCGCGCTGAACGATCGGGCGCTGGTGGATGTTGGTGTTCTGGTTGCTGCGCTGATACTTGATCAGGTTGTAGATGTCGACGCCGACTTCCCCGGCCACCGCCTCATCGTCGCTCACGCGGACCACGATTCGGGTGGCATCCACATAATCGACGACACCGCCGCGGCGCGCCGTGACCACCGTGCCCGAATCGACCGCGGCCACGCGCTCGATGCCAGTACCGACGAACGGTGTTTCGGGCCGCAGCACAGGTACTGCCTGGCGCGACATGTTGGCACCCATCAGCGCGCGGTTGGCATCGTCGTGCTCCAGGAAGGGCACGAGCGAGGCGGCCACCGAGACGATCTGCGCGGGCGACACGTCCATGTACTGGATCCGCTCGGCGCCCACCAACACCGAATCACCCTTTTCACGTGCGGACACAAGGTCCCCGGTCAGACGGCCTTGCGCGTCCAGCGCCGCATTGGCCTGCGCGATGATGTACTTGCCTTCCTCGATGGCCGACAGGTAGTCGATGTCGTTGGTGATCTTTCCCTCCACCACACGCCGATATGGGGTTTCAATGAAGCCGTATTCATTGAGACGCGCGTACAACGCCAGTGAGTTGATCAGGCCGATGTTCGGGCCTTCCGGCGTTTCGATCGGGCACACGCGCCCGTAGTGCGTGACGTGCACGTCGCGCACCTCGAAGCCGGCGCGCTCGCGCGTCAGACCGCCCGGGCCCAGGGCCGAGACACGGCGCTTGTGCGTGATCTCGGCCAGCGGGTTGGTCTGATCCATGAACTGCGACAGCTGGGATGCGCCAAAGAACTCCTTGAGCGCGGCCGAAATCGGCTTGGAGTTGATCAGGTCGTGCGGCATCAGCGGGTCGTTCTCAGCCTGGCCCAAACGCTCCTTGACCGCCTTCTCGATGCGCGCCAGACCGGTGCGGTACTGATTTTCCGCCAGCTCGCCGACGCAGCGCACGCGCCGGTTGCCCAAGTGGTCGATGTCGTCGACCTCGCCGCGCCCGTTACGAAGCTCCACCAGGATCTTGACCACCGACAGAATGTCATCGTTGGACAGGACCATCGAGCCGGTCGATTCGTCTCGCCCAACCTTGGCGTTGAACTTCATGCGGCCGACACGCGAGAGGTCGTAGGTGTCCGGGTTGTAGAAAAGACGCTGAAACAGGGCCTGCACCGCGTCCTCGGTGGGCGGCTCGCCGGGGCGCATCATGCGATAGATCGCGACGCGAGCGGCGAATTCGTCCGCGGTCTCGTCGGCGCGCAGCGTCTGCGAGATGTACGCTCCGTGGTCCAGTTCGTTGGTGAAGATGCAGGGCAGCTCCTGAACATTGGCTTCACGCAATTTCTTGAGCAACGCCTCCGTCAGTTCATCGTTGGCCTTGGCGATGATTTCACCGGTATCGCCGTCGATCACGTTCTTCGCGACGACGCGGCCGACCAGATAGTCTTCAGGGACGCTGATGTGGGTAATGCCCGATTGCTCGAGCTCGCGCGTGTGGCGCGCCGTCACGCGTTTGTCCTTCGCAACGATGACCTTGCCGGACTTGTCGGTGATGTCGAAACGCGCGACTTCGCCCTTCAGGCGCTCCGCCACGAACGCCATCTGCGCGCCGCTGTCCATGATGCGAAAGTGGTCGTTCTCGAAGAAGTGCTCCAGGATCTGTTCCGGCTTGAGCCCGATTGCCTTGAGCAGGATCGTGACCGGCATCTTGCGGCGACGATCGACGCGGAAGAACAGAATATCCTTGGGGTCGAACTCGAAATCGAGCCACGAGCCGCGGTAGGGGATGATGCGCGCCGAAAACAACAGCTTGCCGGAGCTGTGCGTCTTGCCTTTGTCATGCTCGAAGAACACGCCGGGCGAACGGTGCAGCTGACTGACGATCACGCGCTCGGTGCCGTTGACGATGAACGAACCTTTGTCGGTCATCAGGGGCACTTCCCCCATGTAGACCTCCTGCTCCTTGACTTCCTTGACCACCTTGGACTGCGGCGTCGATGACTCACGGTCGTAGATGATCAACTGCACGCGCGCGCGCACAGCCGACGCATAGGTCAACCCGCGAGTCTGGCACTCGCGCACGTCGAACGTCGGCTTGGCCAGGTTGTACTCGATGAATTTCATCTCGACGTAACCGTTGTGCGAGACGATCGGGAACGCGGACTCGAACGCGGCTTGCAGCCCTTCATGCGTGCGCTTCTTGGGCGGCATGTCGGCTTGCAAAAACGCCGTGTAGGCATCTTTCTGCATCTGAAGGAGGTAGGGCACCTGGAGCACACTGTCTCGAGTGCCGAAGCTCTTGCGGATGCGCTTGCGTTCGGTGAAGGTATAGGCCATGAAATCTCCGGGCGTTGGACGGGTTGGGTCCTGGATATCAGGCGACTTGAAAAGTCAGACCCCAAACAGCCTGACAAAAGCTTGGTGGCTGGCCACTACCAGCCGATGGCGGACGGCCGCGCGTTGCACGCGGCCCGGACCAAGTGGCCTTCTGCAGTCGGGTTCAGAAGGCACTTGAAAACGGCCTTGTCCTGACCGCTTGCAGGTGCGCTCTGAAAGCGCGAAAGGCTGGTCTCACAACCAGCCCGTAAACCGGATGCCTGCCGCTGCGCGGCAGGCAGTGGCCGATTTACTTGAGTTCGGCCTTGGCGCCGGCCTCTTCCAGCTTCTTCTTGGCTGCTTCGGCGTCCGCCTTGGCGATGCCTTCCTTGACCGCCTTGGGTGCGCCGTCCACCAAATCCTTGGCTTCCTTCAGGCCCAGACCAGTGATTTCGCGCACCGCCTTGATGACAGACACCTTGTTGGCGCCGGCTTCCAGCAGCATGACGTTGAACTCGGTTTGCTCTTCCGCGGCAGCGGCAGCGCTACCGCCACCACCGGCGGCCGGAGCGGCCATGGCGGCGGCGCTCACGCCGAACTTCTCTTCGATGGCTTTCACCAGATCGTTGAGCTCCATGACCGTCATGCCATCCAGTGCGGTCAGAAATGCGTCTTTGTCAAATGCCATTTGATTTCCCCAAAACAGTTAATAGTTCCATTCGTCGCCAGCCATCAAGCAGCGACCGCCTCGCCTTCGCCCTTCTTGGCCGCCAGCGCACCCAGCACCACGGCGGTGCGGGAGATCGGCGACATGAGCAATCCGCAAAGCTGGGCCAGCAGCACTTCCTTACCGGGAATGCTGGCCAGTTGCTTGACGCCGTCGGCATCCAGGGCCCTGCCACCAAAGACACCCGCGCGAATGACCAGCTTGTCGTTGGTCTTCGCGAACTCGGCCACCACCTTCGCGGCGGCCACGGCGTCCTCGGAGAAGCCATAGATCAGCGGGCCGGACATCTCGCCCGCTGCCACCTCGAAACTGGTACCGGCCACAGCCCGGCGCGCCAGCGAGTTTTTCAACACGCTCAGGGTCACGCCTTGGCTGCGCGCCGAAGAGCGCAGTTTCGTCATGTCAGCGACCGTGACGCCGCGGTATTCCGCCATCACCAGCGTTTGAGCTTTTGCGGCGAGGCCGGTCACGTCTTTGATGACCGCTTCTTTCTCACTGCGATTCAGACTCAAGGTCTACTCCTTAAATTGCGCCGGGGCCAACATGGCCATGGGGCCACCGCACCGACGCGCCTTCCAAAGCGACCAACCGTTCAGGATGAGAACCTTCTCGGCGGGTACGCCATCTGCGCTGGCAGCTCCCGACCAGGGAGCGGATTAAGTGACGCCCGCGTCACACCAGCGGTCTCGGATGGCCTGCGGCGATCTTGCGATCCCCTCAGCCCACCACGTCGATCGGAGCGCCCGCAAGCGGACATTCCGACCGAATTCCACAATCAGTTCGCGATGGTCTGGGTGTCCACGCGAACCCCCACGCCCATCGTGCTCGACACCGCCACCTTGCGCAGATAGATGCCTTTGCTGGTGGCGGGCTTGGCCTTGTTCAAGGCTTCGATCAGTGCGGCCAGATTGCCCTGCAACTTGCCGTCATCGAACGAGCGGCGTCCGATGGTGCCATGCACGATGCCGGCCTTGTCCACGCGAAACTGCACCTGACCCGCCTTGGCGTTCTTCACGGCCGTGGCCACGTCCGGGGTCACGGTGCCAACCTTGGGGTTGGGCATCAGGCCGCGCGGGCCCAGGATCTGGCCCAGCGTGCCGA
>CAZGOL010000166.1:0-5135 GCA_964527755.1 uncultured Ottowia sp. | reverse complement strand
ACATGATCGCCGCGCTGCAGCGCCTGGGCGGCATGCATGCCGAAGGGCAGGAAATGCCCAAGAACCTGGCGGCCATGGGCATCGCCGGCGGCATCGGCCAGTTGTTCTCGACCCACCCGCCGATGGAGCAGCGCATCGCGGCGCTGCAGGCGATGGGGCGTTGAATGGCACCGGATGCGGCAGGCGCCGCGACCCTGCCCCGCGCTGCGGGGTCAGCGGCTCGATCGGGCATCGGTCGGGACGGCGGCGCGCGGGCGCACCAGCCGCAGGCCCGTTGCGGTTGACGGGCCTGGCCGGCAAGGACTGGCGGTTCAGCGCCGGCCGCGCGATGGGCGCAGGGTGCCGCGCAACTGCAGCGCCGCCATCAACGCCAGCATCAGGCTCAGTCCCAGGAGCGCCAGCTTGCCGGGGCCGGGAACGGCGACGGCAGCCAGCGCAGCGGCGGGACCGGCCCAGAAGCTGCCGGGTGGGGCGTCTCCGCCACTGGGGAACAAAGCTCCGCTGTCCGCCGCCCAACTGCCCGGCCCCGTGATGGTGTAGTTGAACCGGTAATACCCGTTGTAGATGGGGTCTGTGCCGTCGTTGAGAAAGATGCCGGTGAGCGTGCCGACGACGCTGGTGGGCATGGCGTTGCTTTCATACCAGCCCGTGACGCCGTTGAGCACCGCCGGAGCGGCGAAGTTGGCCGTGAGGTTCATGTTGAATTCGATGAACGTCCCGCGCGAGATCGCGGCGGCACCGCCGAGATGGGGTGCGGGCCACAGGCGAGCGGCGTTCATGTCGTCCCCATTGCCGCCCGCGACGGTGAGCAGGAATTGGGTATGGCCCGGCTGCCAGCCACCGGTGACGGTGGGAGGGCTGCTGGTCAGGTAGTACTGGATGAAGCCGTTGTTGGTGTTGTTCGGGTTGCCCCAGCCATCGCCCAATAGGGTGTTCGTGGTGAAGTACCACGCGGTGGCAATGAAGGTCGAGTCGGGGCCGTACGCGGGCGGAGCGGCGTTCGTCACCTCGATGTCGCCGTCCCGCGCGTCCGGTCGGGTGTTGCGCGGGCCGTTGCTCACGGTCACGATGGTGTAGGGGCCGCCGGTGGGGCTCACCTGGTTTTGCGCATCGGCGAGGGTGGCGTACCGGGTGAGCGTGCCGGCATAGGTGAAGTTGTCGAACGCCACGCTCAGCTGCGCCTGCGCCGCGCAGGCGCTCGCCCAGAGCGCGACGGCCAGGCCGGTGCGAAAAAAGAGGGAGTTCTCCATGACGACCTCGACTTCCACATTGTGTTACATGAAAACAAAGTGTAACTCACGTGAATCCGAGGTGGTCGCGATGCATCACCCGCCGTGGCGCCTGCGCCACGACCCGGTGCCCGCGATCGAGCCGTGCGGCCCCGCGGGCGCCAGCGGGTGGTTGCGCCCGCTGCCCGCCGACCGCCCGCGCACCCGGCCGACAGCGAGGAGCCGTTATGCGGGCAGGTAGCCTTCGACCGACAGGTAGCGCTCGCCCGTGTCGTAGTTGAAGCCCAGCACGCGGCTGCCTTTGGGCAGGCCGGGCAGCTTCTGTGCAATGGCCGCCAGTGTGGCGCCGCTGCTGATGCCCACCAGGATGCCTTCCTCGCGCGCGCTGCGCCGGCCCCAGTCGCGTGCGTCCTCGTCCTCGATGCCGATCACGCCGTCGAGCACGCCGGTGTCCAGGTTCCTGGGCACGAAGCCCGCGCCCAGCCCCTGGATGCCGTGCGGGCCCGGCTTGCCGCCGGCGATCACCGGCGACTTGCTGGGTTCCACCGCGTACACCTGCAGCCTGGGCCACCTGGCCTTGAGCACGCGCGCGCAGGCGGTGATGTGCCCCCCCGTGCCCACGCCGGTGACCAGCACGTCCAGCCCCTGCGGGAAGTCGGCCAGGATTTCCTGCGCCGTGGTGCGCGCGTGCGCATCCACGTTGGCCGGGTTGTCGAACTGGTTGAGCAGCAGGCTGCCCGGCGTCTGCGCCACCAGCTCGCGCGCGCGCTCGACGGCGCCGGTGGTGCCCTTTTCCTTGGGCGTGAGCTCGAAGCGCGCGCCGTAGGCCAGCATCAGGCGGCGGCGCTCGACGCTCATGCTTTCGGGCAGCACCAGGATCAGCGGGTAGCCCTTGACCGCGGCCACCATGGCCAGGCCCACGCCGGTGTTGCCGCTGGTGGGTTCGATGATGGTGCCGCCGGGCTTCAGGCGCCCGGTCCGCTCGGCGTCCTCGATCATGCCCAGCGCGATGCGATCCTTGAGCGAGCCGCCGGGGTTGGCGCGCTCGCACTTGATCCACACCTCGTGATCCGCGCCGTACAGGCGGTTGATGCGCACCTCGGGGGTGCGGCCGATGGTTTGCAGGATGTTGTCGAATTTCATGAGAGCTCCCGATGAGGGCGACGGTGAGAGCGCGATTCTGGCGCGGTCGTTCGATCGCGTCCGGCATATGCATATATCGCCCGGCGCGGGGATAATCGGCCTCGTGAAGCACGCCAGACCGCCGCTGGCGCAAGGCCCGAAAGGGCGCGCTGGAGGAACGTCCGGACTGCACAGGGCGGCGCAGCAGGTAACACCTGTCCACCGTGAGGTGAGGATCAGAGCAACAGAGACGAGCCAGTTCAGTCTGGGTGAAACGGGCAATCTCTGCGCGCAGCAACACCAAGTAGGCCAGCATCGAGGCGGCCCGCTGAGCTGGCGGGTAGGTGGCATCGAGCCGTTCGGGCGACCGGCGGCCCAGATTGATGGCGGTCACGCACCGGGCAACCGGCGCGCACAGAATCCGGCGTATCGGCGGGCTTCACACTTTTTCCGAGCGGGTGCAGGGTCGACTTGCTCCCCCGCCCTAACAGTCTGCCGAGTGGGGCGAGCGGGAGTGGCCAGCGAAAGGGCCAGGCGCCCGGCGTCTCAATCGTTGCCAGGTGCCGTCGCCTGGATGCGCTCCACGTGCGCCAGCAGCGAGCGCTTGGCCACGGGCCACACGCGCGGCGGCACGTCGTCGTAGGCCTTGGCCACCCAGTCGTCCATGGTGCCCTGGGGGTCGGCCCGCATCACGGCCAGCACCTTGGCCTCGCGCGCCAGGCGGTGCGCCTTCAGCTGCGCGATCACCCGGCGCGCCGGCGCCAGCACGTAGCCGTGCGCGGGCAGGATGAATTCCACCCCATGTGCAGTGCAGGCCGCATCCAGCTTGTCCAGCGACTCCAGGTAGGCCGTCATGTCGCCGTCGGGCGGATCGATCACGGTGGTGCTGCCGTTGAGGATGTGATCGCCGCTGAACAGCAGGCCGTCTTCCTGCAGCAGCAGGCACACGTGGTTGGCTGCGTGGCCGGGCGTGTGGATGACGCGCAGGGTATGCGTGATTTCGCCATCCGGCGCTTGCCCGGCAAGCCGCAACAGCTCCTGATCTTGTAGCGCACGATCCGGGGTGAACTGGCTGTGCGCGCGTGCCGTGGGCTGCGAGGGCAGGCCCAGGATGGGCGGCCTGCCGGTGCACAGGGCTTGCAGCGGCTTGGCTCCGGGCGAGTGGTCGGGGTGCGAGTGGGTGCACACAATCAGGCGGATCTGCCCGCCGGCGGCGCGCCACAGGCGCTCGATGTGCGCGGGGTCTGCCGGGCCGGGGTCGATCGCGATGTAGCCGGTGCGCGGGTCGCCCACCAGGTAGCTGTTGGTGCCGGGGCCGGTCATGAAGCCGGGGTTGGGGGCGGTCAGGCGCTGCACGTTCTTGAGCAGCGCCACCGGGCGCTCGCTTTGCCAGTCCAGCGCGTGCCGGATCTGCCCGTCTGGGCACGTCAGCATCAGCTCGCCGTAGGGTTGCTCGTGCTCCATGTAGCGCGCTTCCTTGCCCGCCAGCCAGCCGGCACGCGGGCAGCTGGTCCACAGCGGCTGTTCGCCGGCGCAGGCGGCCAGCACGGCGTCCACCGTGGCGTATTTTTGCAGGCGCTCGAGCGTGCGGATGGTGGGAAAGATGATGAAGAAGCCACCAGCGGCATGACGCGCCAGCGCGTCGGCGGGACGCACCCACACCGGCTCGAACTGCTCGGTCTCGTCGGCCACGGGCGTTTGCGTCGCGGGCATGCGCGCCACCAGGAAAGGCACGTCAAAGCGTCGCGGCAGGTCGCGGTCGGTGATCCAGTGCGCCAGCACGAACACGTCGGCGGCGGCCAGCTTCAGGCCGCGCGCGGCGCACTGCGCGGCCAGCGGCGCGTGTCGATCGAGCGCGGCCATGTCGACCGGCGTGGCGGGCGCGCCATCGGCGTGGCGTGCCAGCAGCACCCCCAGCTCTTCGAAGCTCTCGCGAATGGCGGCAATCGCCTGCGTCAGGTGGGCTTCGCTTTGCGTGGACCGGCGCGTGGCCTGCGCGTGCGACGCCGCATCGTGTGCATCGATGCCGCCGCCCGGAAACACATAGGCGCCTGGCGCAAAGCTGGCCGTCATCGAGCGGCGCGTCATCAGTACTTCCAGGCCGGCCGCGCCGTCGCGCAGCAGCAGCACGGTGGCGGCAGGGCGGGTGGGCGCGGGTTCGCGATGCGGGTGCAGGAGCTGGCTGGGGCGGGGCATGGCGATGATTATGGCGATGGCGAGGCGATGAACGTTTGCTTGCGCAAAGTGGCGTTGCCGCATGGCAAAATGGTTTGCAGCTTGGGGCCGGCTTGACGTCGGCCTGTTTTTTGATCACTCCAGCGATGCCCGGCCCCGCCACCCCCTTCCAGGACGACGTGCTGGTCGAGCTGCGCGACGTGAGCTTCGGCTACGGCGAGCGGCCGGTGCTGCACGAGTTGTCGCTCACGGTGCCGCGCGGCAGGGTGACGGCGCTCATGGGGGCCTCGGGCGGCGGCAAGACGACGGTGCTGCGCCTGATTGGCGGGCAGCAGCGGGCGCAGGCGGGCAGCGTGCGGTTCGAGGGGCACGATGTCGGCACGATGAGCGAGGCCCATCTGTATGCGGCGCGCCGGCGCATGGGCATGCTGTTCCAGTTCGGTGCCCTGTTCACCGACCTGTCGGTGTTCGACAACGTCGCCTTCCCGCTGCGCGAGCACACGGCGCTGCCCGAGCCGCTGGTGCGCGACATCGTGCTGATGAAGCTCGATGCGGTGGGCCTGCGCGGCGCGCGCGAGCTGATGCCGGCGCAGATCTCGGGCGGCATGG
>CAZGOL010000165.1:0-5142 GCA_964527755.1 uncultured Ottowia sp. | reverse complement strand
TGGCCGCTTTGCTCGGAGCGCTGCAGCTTGGCCAGCCAGTCCGCCTGGGGCAGCAACTCATCCACGCCACGCAGACTCACCGCCATCGCCGCGCGGACCGCATCGGAGACCGCGACGCCTGTGATTTGATCCAGTTCAGAACTCATGTAAATTGGGTTGTAGGCACCCACCCACGTCGCTATACTCAAACGATCAGAGGCCTCGATTCTAGAGGCCGCCTTGCATTGAGAACGTGCAACCGGGCGGACGAACGCTTCAGGTTGCATTTCTTCGGAATCCCCCAGCGCGTGAAACAGCATCTGATTTCATCCGGTCTGGCCGTAGCAGACTTCATTCATCGTCACCCCAGGCGCATCACCGCCGTCCTCGCTGCCTTCATGCTGGGTGGCGGAGGCGGCGCTCTGGCGGTGGCTTCCTTCGCTCCAGAGGCGCCGGCCGAGCCAGTTCGCCTGGTTTCCGAAGCCATCGAAGTGAGCCCGCTTGGCGCCCAGATCGAACAGCTCGACGCCCACACCTTCACCCTGTATCGCAGCGAATCGACGCGTGCGGCCGATTCACCCGAGAGTCTGTTCAAGCGCCTCGGACTGGCCGATCCGGCGGCGGCGGCCTTCGTGCGCCGCAACGAGACCGCCTGGAAAGCGCTGTTCGGGCGCGGCACCACGGGTCGCATGGTCACGGTGGAAGCCACCGATCGCCAGGGCCTTCAGCGCCTGCGCACGCATTGGGTGGAAAACGACGACGACGGCACGTTCAAGCGCCTGCTCGTCGAGCGCACGGATGACGGATTCACGGTGCGCGTGGAAACTGCGCCCCTGGTCGCCACCCAGCGTTTGGCCAGCGGGGTGGTGCGCAGCAGCCTGTTTGCCGCGACCGACGAGGCCTCCATTCCGGACAGCGTAGCCCGGCAACTGGTGGATATCTTCGAGTCGAACATCGATTTTCGCCGTCACCTGCGGCGCGGCGATCGGTTCTCGATCGTCTACGAGACGCTCGAGGCCGATGGAGAGCCGATCCGGGCCGGTCGCGTGCTGAGCGCCGAGATGGTCAACCGGGGTCGCACGCACCAGGCTCTGTGGTTCAATGAGCAGGGCACCACCGGTCAGGGAAGCTACTACTCGTTCGATGGGCAAAGCCTGCGCAAGGCTTACCTGATCATGCCGCTGCAGTTCACGCGGATGACCAGCGGGTTCGGCATGCGAACCCACCCGGTGTACGGGGGCCAACGTGGCCATGCGGGCATCGACTACGGAGCGCCGCGCGGCACGCCGGTGCGCACGGTGGGCGACGGAACGGTCGAATTCGCCGGCGTGCAGAACGGCTACGGCAACGTCATCTACATCAAGCATCGCAACGGACGCGACACCACCGTGTACGGCCATCTGTCGCACATCGACGTCAAGGCGGGCGAGCAGGTGGTGCAGGGTGCCAAGATCGGCGAAGTCGGCTCCACCGGCGTTGCCACCGGGCCGCACCTGCATTTCGAGTTCCGCGTCAATGGCGATCCGCAGGACCCGGCTGCGGTCCTGGCCGAGCAACGCGAGGACGCACCCGTGTCGGCATTCGCCCGCCCGGCTTTCGCCAAATTGGCCTCGGTGATGAAACTGCAGCTCGACAGCGCCAACCAGAGCGCGCCCAGCAACTTCGAGTAGACCGCCGCGGTCTGCTCCTGCCCCGATCCGGTCCCAAGTGGATCGGCATCAAAAAAGCGCCGACGGGCGCTTTTTTGATGGCCATTTGGCAGACCCGGGTCAACCGTCGATCGAAAACGACGACCCGCAGCCACAACTCGTGGTGGCGTTGGGGTTGCGAACCACGAACTGCGAACCCTGCAGATCTTGCTGAAAATCGATCTCGGCACCCGCCAGATACTGGTAGCTCATCGAGTCGATCACCAGGCAGGCCCCGTTCCTGACGATCGTGATGTCATCCTCGTTGACGTTCTCGTCGAACCTGAAGCCGTACTGAAACCCGGAGCACCCGCCGCCCTGCACGTCCACGCGCAACTTGAGCGCCGTGTTGCCTTCGCGAGCCACCAGCTCAACCACCCGGGTGGCGGCGGCCTCGGTGAAAGCGAGTCGCGCTCGCGTGATTTCGACTGGACTATCCTGGGCAGCGGCGCTCACGGCAACCTCCGGCGATCATGACTTGGGGCAGTATATCGGTTCAACTCGATTCATCGGTTCAACTCGATTCATCGGTTCAACTCGATTCAAGTGGTCGGTCGGGATCGAGTGTCGGCTCGGCTGGTTCACCGGTATGCTCCACGCCTGCGGTCGGTTCGGCGGCGGGCGCGGCGGTCTGCGGCTGCAGCTGGCCGGCGACCACCGCGCCGGGCTGCATCTCGAGCATTTTGTAGCGCACGTCACCCTGCACGCGAGCGGCCGACCTCAGTTCGATGCGCTCGCGCGCCACCACGGGGCCCACGACCGCGCCATCCACCACGATGTGATCGGCGCAGATGCGACCTTCGACCCGGCCGCTGGCCGTGATCACCAGCAGGCTGGCCACCCCTTCGGCGGCGCTGACATCACCGTGCACCGTGCCATCGATCTGGAGGCCGCCTTCGAAACGGCAATCTCCATCCACGCGCATGCCGGCGCTGATCGTGCCCTGAACTTGCGCCTGTTGCTTCTTCATGCCCAGCATCGCCTGCTCCTCGAAGTTCGCACCGCTTTTACCACGAGCGCCGGCCCGTCGGCCAACAAAAAACCGCGGGGGCCGGAAAGCCCGCGCGGTTCCCCGGTGAACCGGGCGCCTGGCTCAGCGCTTGCTGAACTGCTTGCGCCGGCGTGCGGAGTGCAGACCGACTTTCTTGCGCTCGACCTCGCGCGCGTCGCGCGTGACGAAACCGGCGGCTGACAGTTGGGGCTTCAGGTTGGCGTCGTAGTCGATCAGCGCGCGGGTGATGCCGTGGCGCACCGCGCCGGCCTGGCCCGATTCGCCGCCGCCGGCCACGTTGACCTGGATGTCGAACGTCTCGACGTGATCGGTCAGCACCAGCGGCTGCTTGCAGATCATGATCGAGGTCTGGCGGCCGAAGAACTCGTCGATGGCCTTGCCATTCACGGTGATCTTGCCGCTGCCCTTTTTCAGAAACACGCGGGCGACGCTGGACTTGCGACGGCCGGTGCCATTGTTCCATTCACCAATCATTGCGCGGCTCCTTACAGTTCAAGTGCCTTGGGCTGCTGGGCGCTGTGCGGGTGCTCGGCGCCGCCGTACACCTTCAGCTTCTTGATCATGGCGTAGCCCAGCGGGCCCTTGGGCAGCATGCCCTTGACCGCCTTCTCCAGCGCGCGGCCGGGATGCTTGGCCTGCATGTCGCGGAAGTTGGTCTCGCGCAGGCCGCCGGGGTATCCGGTGTGGCGATAGTATTTCTTGTCGAGTTCCTTCGCGCCGGTAACGCGCAGTTGGGACGCGTTGACGACGATGATGAAGTCGCCGGTATCGACGTGAGGCGTGTAAATGGCCTTGTGCTTGCCGCGCAGACGGAGGGCAACTTCGCTGGCTACCCGTCCGAGGACCTTGTCGGTCGCGTCAATCACAAACCACTCGTGCGTCACGTCAGCGGGTTTCGCGCTGAACGTTTTCATGAGTCTTCCTGTCGGAAAATTGGTTTGGCCAGCCCTTTTCCACGGTCGGCGCTCCTCTTGAATCGGGAGCCTCTTAGGTGGCAATACTGCTTTTGCCGCGGGGCCGAAAACGCTGCAAAGCCGGGTATTTTAATGCATTTTCCGCTTCGATCGGTGCCGCGGCCGGGCGCATGGGCACGAGCTGGCCTGGCGACCGCTACCATCGCCACATGTTCAGCTATCGCCACGCCTTTCACGCCGGCAACCACGCCGACGTGCTCAAGCACATCATCCTGGTGGCCACGCTGCGCCATCTGATGGACAAGGACGGGGCACTCACCCTGATCGACACGCACGCCGGCGCCGGCATCTACCGGCTGGACGAGAATGCCGCGCGCACGTCCGGCGAGGCGCTGGCCGGCATCGCCCGCCTGCAGGCATTGCACGAATCCCCGAACCACCCATCAAACTTGGCTTCAAGCCATGACCGTCAATCCACAGACGCTCCTAAAACAAGAGCCAGTATCCTGAGTGATTACCTGGCACTGATCGCGGATTTCAACCGCTCGACCCCCAAAGGCCAGCCGTGGCGGGTCTATCCCGGCTCGCCCCTGCTGATGCACGCGCTGATGAGCGAGCCGCACCGCGCCGCGGTGCACGACCGGCTGCGCCTGTTCGAGTTGCACCCGACCGACGTGCAGGCGCTGCACGCGCATGTGGCGCAACTGGGCGCGGGCCGCCAGGTGACCCTGGCGCGCGAAGACGGCTTCGAAGGGCTGAAGGCCCTGCTGCCACCACCCGCAACCGCCCGCGGCTCGCGCCGCGCGCTGGTGTTGATCGACCCGAGCTACGAGATCAAGAGCGACTACGCCCGCGTCGCGACCTGCATCCAGGACAGCCTGCGGCGGTTTCCCACGGGCGTGTTCCTCGTCTGGCATCCGATCATTGCGCGGCCCGAAGCCCACACGCTCGCGCGCCGGCTGCGCACGCTGGCGGGGCAGGCCGGTCGCGCCTGGCTGCACGCCACCCTGCACATCGGCGCCGCGCCCGACGGACAAGGGTTGTCGGCCAGTGGCCTGTTCGTCATCAATCCGCCGCACACGCTGCAGGCTGGACTCCAGGCCTGCCTGCCGCGCGTCCAGCAAATCTTGGGCGAAGGACGCGGACGCGCCCAGTCCTGGAACGTCGAGGCGGCACCCGCGTCCCGTCGGCGCGACTGAGCCGCTGCATGCGCGCAGGCGCATGGCCGAATCGAACACTCGGATATCCGTGATTAACCGACCACGCGGTCGGTCGAATTTCTATACTGGCACCCAGCGCGCGGCTTCCAGGTTTTTCCAGCCCGACCGCATCGCTCCACCCCTTCGAGCAACCCCTGAAGACCCGGCGATGTACACCCAATCCTTCTCCGTTCCCGATTCCGCTGACCCGAAGCCGGCCGAACCCACGGTCGGCCACGTGGCCGATGGCGACCAGCAGGCCCGGTTCGACGCCCGCATCGATCAGGATGCCCGCATCGAGCCGCGCGACTGGATGCCCGAGGCCTACCGCAAGACCCTGGTGCGCCAGA
>CAZGOL010000164.1:0-5148 GCA_964527755.1 uncultured Ottowia sp. | reverse complement strand
CATCCGCCGCTCGCGCACCAACCCGCAGTTCAACCAGGACGCGCTGGCACCGGCGCTGGCCGCGCGCGGCATCGCCTACGAGGCAATGGCCGACCTGGGCGGGCGGCGCGGGCGCCAGCGCGCCGTGCCGCCCGAAGTCAACGGCTGGTGGGACAACGAGAGCTTTCACAACTACGCCGACTGGGCGTTGCAGCCGGCGTTTCGTGCGGCCCTGGCGCGTCTGCGCGAGCTGGGTCAACGACAACGCTGCGCTGTCATGTGCGCCGAAAGCGTGTGGTGGCGCTGCCATCGGCGCATCATCGCCGATCACCTGCTGGCTGCGGGCGAGACGGTGCGCCACATCATGGATGGGGCCATTGACGAGGCCCGCCTCACGCCCGCCGCTCAGGTGCAACCCGACGGCAGCGTGACCTACCCCGCGGCGCAGCGCAGCCTGCCCATGTGACGCGCGCCGCCGGCGGTCAGCCGCCCTTGCCGCCCCGCAGGAACGGCGGCCGCGCGAGCCAGACCACGCCGATCAGGAGGAAGCACATCACCCCCAGGCCGTTCATGATGTGGTTGAAGGAAATCTGCATCGCCTGCCGCGTGATCACCTGGTTGACCGCCGCTGCGTAGTGCAGCGTGCTGCCGCCAACCGCGGCAATTCCGGCACGCACCTGGGGATCGAACGGATTGATGTGTTCGGCCAGCACGGCGTGGTTCACGGCGCCGCCGCGCACCCACAGGTAGGTGACGATCGAGACGGCGAAGCTCGCGCCCACGGTGCGCAGGAACGTGGCCGAACCCGAGCCCTCGGCAATGGCCGGCCCCTCCAGTTCCGACAGCAGGATGGTGAGCACCGGCAAAAAGAAGATCGCGATGCCCGCACCCAGCATCAGCTCGGTCAGCGCCACGGTGGCAAAGCTCACCTCGGTATCGAAAGTGCCAAAGCGCAGGCACACCAGTCCCATGATGAAAAAGGCGATCGCGGCCAGCCAGCGCAGGTCGACCCGATGCGCGTAGCGGCCGACCGTGTAGACCGTGAGGATCGGAATCACGCCCACCGGCGCCGCCGCCAGCCCCGACCACAGCGGCGTGTAGCCCAGCACGTTCTGCAGCCATTGCGGCAGGATCAGGGCCACCGAGAACACCACGGCAAAGCCCAGGATCAGTGCCAGCGTGCCGGCGGCGAAATTGCGGTGCCGAAACAGGCGCAGGTCCACCAGGGGCTGCTCGTCGGTCAGCTCCCAGATGACCCACACGGTGAGCGCGATCGAGGCGACGATGGCCAGCATGATGATGGTGCGCGACTCGAACCAGTCCAGATCGTTGCCCTTGTCCAGCAGGATCTGCAGCGCGCCCACCCCAATGATCAGCGTGGCCACGCCCATCCAGTCGATGCGCTCGCGCAGCAGTGCCTCGACGCGCGCGCGCAACTGGGCCCACACCATGGCGCTGGCGGCCACGCCCAGCGGCACGTTGATGAAGAAGATCCAGCGCCACGAATAGCTGTCGGTGATCCAGCCGCCCAGCACCGGGCCGACGATGGGTGCCACCACCGTGATCATCGCGATGATCGACAGGGCCACGCCGCGCTTGTCGCGCGGATAGATCTCGACCATCAGGCTTTGCGTGATCGGGTACATCGGCCCGCACACGGCACCCTGCAACGCGCGGAACACCACCAGCATGGTCAGGCTGGTGGCAAACCCGCACAGCAGCGAGAACAGCGAGAACAGCAGCACGCAGGTCACGAACAACCTGACCTCGCCGAAGCGGCGCGACAAGAAGCCGGTCATCGGCAGCGTGATGGCCTGGCACACGGTGAACGAGGTGATGACCCAGGTCGACTGATCGACGCTGGCCGACAGGTTGCCCGCGATGGTGGGCAGCGACACGTTGGCGATCGTCATGTCCAGCACCTGCATGAAGGTGCCCAGCGACAGCCCCAGCGTGGCCATCGGCAGGCTGACCGGCCGAAAACGCTCGGGCGGCGCGCCGGCTACAGCGGTGACGGTGGCAGTGGCGGTGGCCACGATACGGTCTTCTCAGTGCCCGTTTGTCGCCGCCGGGTGCGCGGGCGCCGCCGTCGCCCCGGCGTTTTGCGCGACGATCTGCGCAATCAGTCGGTCGACCGCAGCCGAATCGCTGGCGTACACGTCCGTGCTCAGCACCGGCTGGCCGGGCGGCTCGGTGGCCAGCATGGGCAGCGTCTGCTCGCGCAGATCGACGCTGGCCTCCATCGACAGGCCGATGCGCAGCGGGTGCCTGGCCAGTTCCTCGGGCTGCAGCGTGATGCGCACCGGCAGGCGTTGCACGATCTTGATCCAGTTGCCGGTGGCGTTTTGCGCCGGCAGCAGCGAAAACGCGCTGCCCGTGCCCACGCCCAGACCGGCCACGCGGCCGTGGTAGGTCACTGCGTCGCCGTACACGTCGGCGGTCAGCGTCACCGGCTGGCCGATGCGCATCTGCGCGAGCTGGGTTTCCTTGAAGTTGGCATTGACCCAGACACCGGCCAGCGGCACCACTGCCATCAGTGGCGTGCCCGGCTGCACGTGCTGGCCCAGTTGTACCGTGCGCTTGGCCACGTAACCGGTCACGGGGGCCGGCAGATTGGTGCGCTGGTCGTCCAGCCAGGCCTGGCGCAGGCTGGCCGCCGCCGCGCGCACGTCGGGGTGGCTGGCTACGTCGGTGTCCACGGTTTGCGCGCGCGCGGCAGCCAGTTGCGCCTGCGCCGCCGCCAGGGCGCTTTGCGCGCTGATCACGGCGTCGCGCACGTGTGCGAGCTCCTCGCGCGAGATGGCGCCGCTGGCGGCCAGCTGCTGGCGCCGCTCGAGATCGGCGCGCGCCTGTTGCAGCGCGGCCTGGCGCAACGCCACATCGGCCTCGGCCGAGCGCACCGTGCCGTACAGCCCGCTGACCTTGCGCACCGCCTGCCCCAGCGCCGCCTCGGCCCGCGCCAGCGCCACGTCGGCGTTGGCGCGGTCGAGCTCGACCAGCGCCTGGCCCTGGCGCACCAGGTCGTTGTCGTCCGCGCCAATGCGAATCACGGTACCGGCGATGCGCGGGGTGATCTGCACCACGTTGCCGTCCACATAGGCGTCGTCGGTGCTCGCATGCCAGCGGTCGTATGAGAAATACCAGAACGCCCAGCCAAGCGCCGCCAGCACCACGACCAACAGCACCAGCCGCAGCAGCAACTTGCGCCGGCCATTGCCGGGAGGTGCCGGCGCGGGCGCCGGCTGCGGACTGGAAAGCTCGGTTGCATCACTCATCGTGCTTCTCGTGGTTCGGGTTGGAGCGGGCCGCGCTCACGGGTAGTGCGCCGCCTGCACCGCGCGCCAACCGCCGCCCAGTGCCGCGATCAGCTCGATCGAGCGATCGAGCTGCTGCGCCTGCAGCGCGGCCAGCGCCTGCTCGGCCTGCAGCAGGTCGCGCCGCACGTCCAGCGCGTCGAGAAAGCTGCCCACGCCGGCGCGATAGCGCTGTTCGGCCAATTCCCACGCGTCGCGCGCCGCCTGCAACGACTGCTGCTGGGCGGCGATCTGCGCGGCCAGCCCCTGCAGCGCCCGGGTGTGATCGGCCACCTGCCCCAGTGCCGCGACCAGCACCTTGTTGTAAGTGGCCACCGTCAGGTCGTAGGCGGCATCGCGCCCGGCCAGGTTGGCACGCAGACGGCCACTGTCGAAGATCGGCAGGCTCACGGCGGGGCCGAATTCGTAGAAGCGCGCCGGCAGCGACAGCAGGCTTTCGGCCCCCTTGGCCGCCAGACCCACCAACACGCCCAGACTGATGTTGGGCAGGAACTGCGCCTTGGCGGCATCGATGTCGCGGTTGGCCGCCTCGACGCGCCAGCGCGCAGCCACCAGGTCGGGGCGCCGGCCCAGCAACTCGGCCGGCAGATCGGGTGGCAGTGCCAGGCGCGCCGGCTCCAGCGCCGCCGGCACAGTCAGCGCCAGTCCGCGATCGGGACCCTTGCCCAGCAGCACCGCGAGCGTGATGCGCGCCGCATCCGCCGCTTGCCGTGCCGCCGCCAGTTGCCGCTGGTCCTGCGCCACTTCGGCCTCGCTGCGCCTGAGTGCCAGGCGGCCACCGATGCCGGCATCGAAGCGCTCGGCCGTCAGCGCGCGCGCCTCTTGCGCACGCTTGAGTTGGTCGCTGGCCAGGGTCTGCTGACGCCACGCATAGCCGAACTGCGCGTAGGCCCGCGCCACCGAAGTGGAAAGCGCCAGGCGCGTAGCGTGCATGTCCACTTCGCTGGCCAGCGCCTGACCGACGGCCGCCTCCCATGCCGCCCGCTTGCCGCCCCACAGGTCCGGATCCCACTTGAAGCTGGCGTAACCGTAGCGCAGCCAGCCGAAATGCCCGCCGATCGGATCGGGCAGCACGGTGCCGGGCAGGTGCGCGCCCGAGATGGCTGCCGAGCCCGCGATCGACGGCCCGAGCGCGGCGCCCAGGGCACCGCTGGCGGCCTCGGCCGCGCGCACGCGGGCCTGCGCGGCATCGACATCGGGGTTGTCGGCCAGTGCCTCGGCCACCAGCGCATCGAGCTGCGGATCGCCCAGCGCGTGCCACCAGTCTGCCGTCGGCCAGGCCGCGTCGCCGGGCCCGCCTGCAGCCAGCGTTTGCCCCGCGTGCAGCGTGGTCACATCGGTCAGGCGAGCGGCGGGAGCCAATCCGTCGGGGCTGGCGCAGCCCGCCAGCACCAGCAGCAGGCCGCCGGCCAACACACCCGAAAAAAACCGATGCATCAAAGACTTTCGATCGGATCGCCGGCACTCGTCATGCGGTATCGCCGCCATGCCCCGACGCGTGCCGGGACTCGCCTGCGACAGCGGCGCGCTCATAATCGACCGCACCGCGCCAGAAATCGCGCCAACCCATCTTATGCGTTCGGCGGCCCGCCTGCTGGAGCGCACCCGCCATGAAAATCGCCACCTGGAACGTCAACTCGCTCACCGCCCGCCTGCAGCACGTGCTCGACTGGCTGGCAGCCAATCCGGTGGATGTGCTGGCACTGCAGGAGCTCAAGCTCACGGACGACAAGTTTCCGCGCGAGCAGCTGCGCGCGGCAGGCTACGAGGCCGTGGTGTTCGGCCAGAAGACGTACAACGGCGTGGCGCTGCTCACGCGCACGCCGCTGGCGGCCCGGGACGTGGCGCGCAACAT
>CAZGOL010000163.1:3544-5223 GCA_964527755.1 uncultured Ottowia sp. | reverse complement strand
CGCACGCCCTGCAGATGGCGCGCGACGTCTACACCCGCCGCCAGGAAGGCGTGAGCATCTGGGTCGTGCCCTCGCACTTGATCGCAGCCAGCGACCCGGAGGACAAGGCCCTGATGTTCGACCCCGCCAGCGACAAGATCTATCGCCACCCCACCTTCTACGACATTCCCGACGAAGTGGGGCACATGTGATGGACGCGCGCGTCAAACCCGCGGCGGCATCAACCGACTACCTGCTGCACCTGGCCGACAACGCCCTGGTGCTGGGCCAGCGCAACGCCGAGTGGTGCGGCCACGCCCCCATCCTGGAAGAAGACCTGGCCATGGCCAACCAGGCGCTGGACCTGATCGGCCAGGCGCGCCTGCTCTACCAGTTGGCCGCCACGCGCCTGAACGCCGAGGGCGCGCGCATGCGCCCCTGCGCCTGGCCAGCGGGCCCCGTGACCGAGGACACCTTGGCCTACTTCCGTGACGACCGCGACTTTCGCAACTACACCCTGCAGGAGCTGCCGCACAACCCGGGCCTGGTGCCCGCCGCCGGCGGGGCGCGCGACTGGAGCGTCACCATCGTGCGCAATTTTTTCTACGCCACGCTGATGGAAATGGTGTGGGAGCGGCTGTCCGCTTCGCCCGATGCCGATCTGGCCGCCATCGCCGCCAAGAGCCTGAAGGAGGTGCGCTACCACGTGCGCCACGCGCGCGACTGGCTGGTGCGCCTGGGCGACGGCACCGACGAGTCGCACCGGCGCGTGCAGGCGGCGGTGGAGTACCTGCTGCCCTTCACGGCGGAGTTCTGGGCAGTGAGCGATGTCGATGCACAGGCCGCGCAGGCCGGCGTCGATGTGCCCGCGCTGCGCGCCGACTGGAATCGCGCCGTCGATGCCGCGCTGCAGGAGGCCACGCTGGTGCGCCCGCCCGCCGCCAGCGGCTGGGTGCCCCAGGGCAAGCAGGGCGTGCACTCCGAGCACCTGAGCTATCTGCTGGGCGAGATGCAGAGCCTGGCGCGTGCGCACCCGGGGGCGGTGTGGTGACCTCTTTTCTGCGTCTCCGGTTTTGCTCCCTCGCCCCCCCTGGGGAGAGGGCGCGGGGCCCCCGCGAAGCTTTGCTTCGTGGGGTGCAGGTGGTGGTGAGGGGCAACAGCGCCACCATGCAAACCGCCCAGCCCCCACCCCAACCCCCTCCCGCCCTGCGGGAGAGGGAGCCAGACTTCGCCGCCCTGTGGCAAGCCCTGGACCAACTCACCGACCCCGAAATCCCCGTCGTCACCCTGCGCGAGATGGGCATCCTGCGCGCCCTGCGCCGCGGCGCCGACGGCCAGGTCGAGGTGGTCATCACCCCCACCTACAGCGGCTGCCCGGCGATGGACCAGATCGGCGACGACATCCGTGCCGTGCTGCTCGCGCAGGGCGTGCCAGGCCGGGTGGTACGCCAGCTCGCGCCCGCCTGGACCACCGAGTGGATGACCGACGAGGCGCGCGAGAAATTGCGCGCCTACGGCATCGCCCCGCCGCGCGCACATGCCGGCGCCGGTTGTGCGGTGGCGCAGTTCAAGCGCCGCAAGCCGGCCACGCCCGAGCCCGTGCCTTGCCCGCAGTGCGGTTCCGCGCACACCACCGAAATCTCGCACTTCGGCTCCACCGCATGCAAGGCGCTCTACCGCTGCCTGGACTGCCTGGAGCC
>CAZGOL010000163.1:2317-3444 GCA_964527755.1 uncultured Ottowia sp. | reverse complement strand
CATGGCTGGACCGCGCTTTCACGACCTCACCGTTGCCCGCGTCACGCCCGAAGCGGCGGGCGCCGTGGCCCTGACCCTGGCCGTGCCGCCCGAGCTGGCGGACGCCTTCGCCTTCGAGCCCGGCCAGTTCCTCACCCTGCGCACCGAGCTCAATGGCGAGGACGTGCGGCGCAATTACTCGATCTGCTCCACGCGCAGCCACTACCGCCACGCACGCGAGTTGCAGGTGGGCATCCGCCCCATGGAAGGGGGCCTGTTTTCCAACTGGGCCGCCACGCATCTGAAGGCCGGCGACCGCCTGGCCGTGATGCCGCCCGACGGGCGCTTCACCATCCAAAAGCCGCGCGCGCTGCACCGCGTGGGCTTCGCCGCCGGCTCGGGCATCACGCCCATCCTCAGCCTGGTGGCCAGCACGCTCGAAGACAGCGAGCACGCCAAGTTCACCCTGGTCTACGGCAACCGCCGCTGGAGCAGCGTGATGTTCAACGAGGCGCTGCAGGACCTGAAAGACAAGTACAAGGACCGCCTGACCCTGATCCACGTGCTGTCGCGCCAGGCGCAGGAGGTGCCGTTGCTGGAGGGGCGCATCGACGCCGCCAAGGTGCGGCAACTGCTGGACACCCTGCTGCCGGCCGCCAGCATGGACGAGGTGTTCATCTGCGGGCCCGAAGCGATGATCGAGGCCACCGAAACCGCCCTCGTGGAAGCCGGCGTGCCGGCCGCGCGCATCCGCACCGAGCGCTTCACGTCGCCCCGGCTCGATGGCCTGAGCCCCGCCGCGCGCGCGGCCGCCATCGCCCAGCCCGACCCCGAGGCACCGGTCGGCCAGATCGAACTGGCGGTGATGATCGACGGCAAGGCACATGTCATGGCCATGCGGCGCGATCAGCACGTGCTCGACGTGGCGCTGGCCGCCGGGCTGGACGCGCCCTTTTCGTGCCGCGATGGCGTGTGCTGCACCTGTCGCGCCAAGGTACTGGAAGGCAGCGTCGACATGGACAAGAATTTCAGCCTGGAGCCCGACGAGGTGGCGCAAGGTTTCGTGCTCACCTGCCAGGCTCGACCGACCTCGCACCGGTTGGTGGTGAGTTACGACGAGCGCTGAAGCGGCGCTGCGGCCGCGGCCC
>CAZGOL010000163.1:0-2217 GCA_964527755.1 uncultured Ottowia sp. | reverse complement strand
TTGCCGGTGCGCGGGTTGTGCACCAGCACGCGGGTGCCGAAGGGCAGCGTCTTGTGGGCGGCGGTCAGCTCGTGCATGTCGTAGCGCTCGCCGCTGGCCGTTTTGCGACCGTGGAAACCGGGCCCGTACCATGAGGCCAGCCCTCGCTGCAGCACCCGTCCGGGCTTCAGACCCAGGCCGCGCGGTGGCACGTCAGCGGGAGGCTCGACGCCGCTCGTCAGGAATTCCGACAACGCCGAGCGGGCGCCCACGCGCGTCTTGAACCCGGTGTAGTTCGGGCAGCGCATGTCGTGCACGGCCCGCGCGGAACCGCAAGGCTGCGAACTGGAAGAGGTGGAAGTGTCCAGTGACGCCGTCTGGGCCGCGAGCGGCCCGGCTGCCAGCCAGAGGGCGCCGATCCACAGCACGCGGCGCGCAGGTCCCCGGGGCAAACGGCTTGCACTTCCCGAAACCGGCAGCGCGCGAAGGCGAGCGCCGGGAGAGGTGTCCCGTAACATGCGGCCGATTCTAGGGGGTCATCCGCCGATTGAGGGCCGATCGATGTATCGAATGCCGGTTTTTAGATACAACACTCAGCTTTTTGGCTCAAATATAGATAGTAAAGTTTTAAATCGCATGGCTTGACGCCGGCTCCCCCTCGGTGCGCAGACCCAGGCGATCGCACAGGGCCAGCACCGCAGCCGCCTGGTTCAGGGTATAGAAATGCAGGCCGGGAACCCCTTCGCGGATCAGGCGCTCGCACAGCCGCGCCATCACCTCCAGGCCCAACGCCCGGATGGAGGCCGCGTCGTCGCCCAGGCTCTGCAGGCGCAGGCGCAGCCAGCGTGGCACCTCGGCGCCGCAGTTGTCGGCAAAGCGCAGCAGGCCCGCGCTGTTGGTGATGGGCATGATGCCGGGCACCACCGGCACATCGAGGCCCAGGGCGCGCACCTCGTCGGCAAAGTGGAAATAGGCGTCGGCGTTGAAGAACATCTGCGTCACCGCCACGTCGGCGCCGGCGCGCACCTTGGCCGCCAGCGCCGCCAGATCGGACTGGGGCGACCTGGCCTGGGGGTGCACCTCGGGGTAGCAGGCGGCGTAGAGGCGAAAGTGATCACCCGTCTCGGCGCGGATGAATTCGATCAGGTCGCTGGCGTACTGGAATTCGCCGCCGGCTCCGTAGCCGCTGGGCAGATCGCCGCGCAGGGCCACCAGGCGGCGCACGCCCATGGCCTTGAGCTGCGCCAGTTGGGCGCGCACGCTGGCGCGGCTGGCGCCCACGCACGAGAAGTGGCTGGCCGCCTGCGCGCCTTCCGCCAGCATTTCGCCGACCACCGCCAACGTGCCCGCCTGCGTGGAGCCGCCCGCGCCATAGGTGACGGAGCAAAACTCCGGTGCCAGCGCGTACAGCTGCCTGCGCACGTCGCGCAGCCTGGCCACGCCCTCGGGAGTCTTGGGCGGGAAGAATTCAAAACTGATGGGCAGGGTCATGACTTAGGAAAAAGAAAAGCTCGGTATGGAACACAGCCGAACAGCCGAACGCAGAGGACGCAAAGGACTCGCAGAGGGCGCAAAAAATACCTTTGAAAATGCTTTCAAAAAAATAGCTGTTCAAGCTTACTACGCAACCGGTTCAAGCGTTTTTAATTGAAACCATTCTTGAATTTTCTGCATCCTTTGCGAGTCCTTTGCGCCCTCTGCGTTCGGCTGTCAAGGTTTTTGGGGTTGTTGAGGCGGATCGCTCGGACAACACGCATGCATGAAGAATTCGCGGTTGCCGTCACCGCCGACAATGGGGCTGGGCAGCCAGTGCCGCACCACCAGGCGCAGCTCGGCGCAGGCCGCGCGCAGGCGCTGCTCGACCTGCGCGTACAGGCTGGCGTCGCGCACGATGCCGCCCTTGCCGATGTCGGCCGGCTGCAACTCGAACTGTGGCTTGACCAGCAGCAGCAAGTGACCGGCAGGGGCCAGGAGCGGGGCCAGCGCGGGCAGCACCAGCGTGAGCGAGATGAAGGACAGGTCGCCCACGATCAGGTCGAATTCGGGTTCAAATTGGCTCTTATCGCTTGCCCGATGCGCCACAGCAGCTATCAATACAGAAGCATCCAGCGTGCGCGCATTGATCCCCTCGAGGCAGCACACGCGCGCGTCGGCGCGCAGGCGCGGATGCAATTGCCCGTGTCCCACGTCGACGCCGACCACGCGGGTCGCACCGTGCTGCAGCAAGCAATCGGTGAA
>CAZGOL010000162.1:0-5237 GCA_964527755.1 uncultured Ottowia sp. | reverse complement strand
TCGCACAGACTGCGAAGCCCATCCGCCTGATCGTCCCCTACGCCCCTGGCGGCCCCCTGGATATCACCGCCCGCGCGCTGGCCGAGCGGGCGCAGGGGGCGCTGGGCACGACGATCATCGTCGACAACAAGCCCGGCGCGGGCGGCAATATCGGCTCCGACCTGGTGGCCAAGGCCGCGCCGGATGGCCTCACAATCGGCATTGCCGCGGTGGCCACGCACGCCATCAACCCCTGGCTGTTCAGCAAGATGCCGTATGACGCCGGCAAGGACTTCGCCCCCATCACGCAGATGGTGCGCGTACCCAACGTGCTGGTCATGAACGCCGAGGCCGCGCAGCGCCTGCACATCGGCACCCTGGCCGACCTGATCGCCTACGCGAAGAAAAACCCCGGCAAGCTCAACTACGGCTCGGGCGGCAACGGCTCGGCCGGGCACCTGGCAGGCGAAATGTTCAAGCAGGGCGCGGGCATCTTCGCCGTGCACATTCCCTACAACGGCGGCAATCCGGCGCAACTCGCCCTGCTGTCGGGTCAGGTTGATTTCAACATCGACAACCTGGCCACGGCGGCAGCCAACATCAAGGCCGGCAAGCTGAAGGCGCTGGCCGTCACCACCGCGCAGCCCTCGCCGCTGCTGCCGGGCGTGCCGGCGATGGCCGACACCATCAAGGGCTTCGAAGTCGATACCTGGTGGGGTCTGGTGGCGCCAATGGGCACGCCATCCGACGTGATCAAGCGCCTGAACGGCGCCTTCACCGACGCCTTGAGCGCGCCCGAGACGCGCGAGCGCTTCAGCCAACTCATGGCCGAGCCGGTGCCCAGCACGCCCGAGGCATTCGGCCAGATGATGGCGCGCGAGCGCACGCGCTACGAGTCGGTGGTCAAGCGCTCGGGCGCGCGGGTGGACTGACCCACGGCGACGCGCCGCCTCACTCGCCCAGGTAGGCCGCGCGCACGCGCGGATCTTCCAGCAGGTCCTTGCCGGTCCCCGTCATGCCGATCAGGCCCGACTCCATCACGTAGCCGCGGTCGGCCAAGGCCAGTGCCCGGCTGGCGTTCTGCTCGACCAGCAGCACCGTCACGCCCTGCGCGTACACATCGCGCACCACCTCGAACACGGTGTCGACCATGATCGGCGACAGCCCCATCGAGGGCTCGTCAAGCAGCAGCACCTTGGGCCGGCTCATCAACGCGCGGCCGATCGCCAGCATCTGCTGTTCGCCGCCCGACATCGTGCCCGCCAGCTGGTCCTTGCGCTCGCGCAGACGCGGGAAGATGGTGAACACGCGCTCGGTGTCCTGCGCGATGCCGGCCTTGTCGCGGCGCGTGTACGAGCCCATCAGCAGGTTCTCGGTGATCGTCATGCGCGTGAACACGCCCCGGCCTTCGGGCACCATCGCCAGGCCCTGGCGCACCAGGTCCCACGGCCCCTGGCCCTTGATCGACTTGCCCAGGTACTCGATGTCGCCGCCGGCCAGCGGCAGCGAGCCGGTGACGGCCTTCATGGTGGTGGTCTTGCCGGCGCCGTTGGAGCCGATCAGCGACACCAGTTCGCCCTCGTGCACCTCGAAATCGATCCCCTTGACGGCCTGGATGCCGCCGTAGGCCACCCTGAGGCCCGATACCTTCAACAGAGTCTGGGCCATCTCAGTGTCCTCCCGTGCCCAGATAGGCCTCGATCACTTTTTCGTTCTTCTGCACCTCGGCCGGCGTTCCCTCGGCAATCTGCTTGCCGTAGTCCAGCACGGTCACGCGGTCGCACAGACCCATCACCAGTTTCACGTCGTGCTCGATCAGCAAGATGGTGCGGTTGTCCTTGCGGATGCGGTCGATCAGCTCGCGCAGCTGCACCTTTTCGGTGGCGTTCATGCCGGCGGCGGGCTCATCCAGCGCGACCAGTTGCGGATCGGTCGCCAGCGCGCGCGCAATCTCCAGCCGCCGCTGGTCGCCGTACGAGAGCGTGCGCGCGCGAAACTGCGCGTACTTGCCGATGCCCACGTAGTCGAGCAGTTCCTGTGCTCGCGCCCGGATGGCCGCCTCCTCGACCTTGAAGCCGTGGGTGCGAAACACCGCGCCCACCAGGCCCGAGTGCGTGCGCACGTGGCGCCCGACCATCACGTTCTCCAGTGCCGTCATCTCGGCGAACAGCCGGATGTTCTGGAACGTGCGCGCGATGCCGGCCTTGGCGACCAGATGGACCGCGGTTGGCTTGTAGGGGTGCCCCGCCAGCTCGAAACTGCCGCCATCCGGCGTGTACAGGCCGGTCAGGACGTTGAAGAAGGTGGTCTTGCCCGCACCATTGGGGCCGATCAGGCCGTAGACCTGACCGCGCTGGATGGTGATGCCCACATCCGAGAGGGCCTGCAGGCCGCCAAAGCGCTTGGATACGCCCTGGACGCGCAAAACGGTGTCGCTCGTGCTCATGACATTCGTCTCCGTGTGCGCTCAGGGATTGATGGCGTCCTGGCGCACGCCGACCGCACCTGGCAGTTCGTCTCCCGGGTAGTCGATGCCCGGCGGATCCTGCTGTGCCGTGAGCGGCGTGATCTTGTCGGCCGGGTCGGGCTTGGCCTTGCCGTGCTCGGGCGCGGGCCACAGGCCACGCGGGCGCAGCAGCATGATGACGATCATCGCCAGCGCGATGAACAACTGGCGCAGGATGGCGGCGTCCAGCCGCCCGTCAGTCATCTGCTGCAGCGGGCCGGCCACGTAGCGCAGCACTTCGGGCAGCGCCGCCAGCAGCAGGGCGCCCACCACCACGCCCGGCAGGTGGCCCAGGCCGCCCAGCACCACCATGGCGACGATCATCACCGACTCCATCAGGCTGAACGATTCGGGCGACACGAACTGTTGGAACGCCGCGAACAACGACCCCGACACGCCGCCGAACGAGGCACCCATGCCGAACGCCAGCAGTTTGAGGTTGCGCACGTTCAGCCCCATCGCCTTGGCGGCCACCTCGTCTTCGCGCACGGCCATCCAGGCGCGGCCGATGCGTGAATCCTCCAGACGCTGGCAGATGAACAGGGTGATGATCACCGCCGCCAGGAACAGGTAGTAGTACAGCGACACCGACGCCACCTGGAAGTCGCCGATTTGCAGCGGCTTGGACATGTTGATGCCCAGAAAATGCACCGGATCGATCTGGTTGATGCCCTTGGGCCCGTTGGTGATGTTGACCGGGTGATCCAGGTTGTTCATGAAGATGCGGATGATCTCGCCGAAACCCAGCGTCACGATCGCCAGGTAGTCCCCGCGCAGCTTGAGCACCGGGATGCCCAGGATCACCCCGGTAATCGCCGCCAGCACCAGCGCCAGCGGCAAGGCCAGCCAGATCGAAAGATGCAGCCCATTCGGGAACATCGCCGCGATCGACTCGAAATTGCTGCTGAGCTGGGGCGACGCCAGCAGGCCGTAGAGATATGCACCGACGGCGAAGAACGCCACGTAGCCCAGATCCAGCAGACCGGCGTAACCGACCACGATGTTCAGGCCCAGCGCCAGCATGGTGTAGAGCAGCGCGATGTTGACGATGCGCACCCAGGCGTTGCCGAACTGCTGCAGCACCAGCGGCACCAGCAGCAGCGCCACCGCGCACAGCACGATGACCAGAAGCTTGTTTTTTTGCGCCATGACTTGCACTCCCTTCGATCAGGCGCGGTCGGCCACGCGCTCGCCCAGCAGGCCGGAGGGCCGCAGCGTCAGCACGATGATCAGCACGATGAAGGCAAAGATGTCGGCGTAGTCGCTGCCCAGGAAACCCCCGGTGAGCGCGCCCAGGTAGCCCGAGCCGATGGCCTCGATCAGCCCCAGCAGCACCCCGCCGATCACGGCCCCCGCCAGGTTGCCGATGCCGCCGAACACCGCTGCGGTGAACGCCTTCAGGCCGGGCAGAAAACCCATGAAGTGTTGCGCCGTGCCGTAGTTGGAGGCGTACATCACCCCCGCGATGGCCGCCAGCACGGCACCGATGGCGAAGGTGGCCGAAATGATGAAGTCGGGCTTGACCCCCATCAGCGCCGCCACGCGCGGGTTCTCGGCCGTGGCGCGCATGCCGCGCCCGAGGTTGGTGTAGTTGACGACCCAGGTGAGCACCGCCAGCGAGACCACGGTGACCACCAAAATCATGATCTGCGTGGGCGTGATCACGGCCTCGCCGAGGAAGTAGGGGTCGGTCGGCAGCAACGACGGAAACGACTTGACGTTGGGCTTCCAGATCATCATCGCCAGCGCCTGCAGCAGGATCGACATGCCCAGCGCGGTGATCAGCGGTGCCAGGCGCGGCGCGTTGCGCAGCGGGCGATAGGCCAGCTTTTCGATCAGCACGTTGACGACCGTGGCCACCACGCAGGCGACGAGCGTGGCGATGATCAGCACCACCCACAGCGGCATCCCCGGCACCGCTTCGCGCAGCAGCCCGATCACCGTCCAGGCGGTGAGTGCCCCCACCATCAGCACCTCGCCGTGGGCAAAGTTGATCAACTGGATGATGCCGTACACCATGGTGTAACCCAAGGCGATCAAGGCGTACATGCTGCCCAGCACCAGACCGTTGATGATCTGCTGAAGCAATATATCCATGAAGCGGTTCTCCTGATGCGTGGCCCGTTGTCGCCGGGCTGGCGTATGACTGACTTGCAACCGGACCGCGTCTTGTGAACGAATCCGATGGCTAACAAAAAACCCGCCAGGTTCTCCGGAGCGGGTTTCAGAGGGTGCGCAATTTTAGCGACTGCCAAGCGCGCCGAAAAAGCGACTTTGCCGGGGTTTTCCCTTGTCCGACGGACTGGCCGGATGCGTGCCGTTGGGTCTCAGGCGGCGCCGGCGCCGCGGTTGCGGCGGCGCAGCTCGGCCAGCTTTTCGCCGATCTTGATCTCCAGGCCGCGCGGCACGGGTTGGTAGAAGCCGGGCTCGGCCATCCCCTCGGGCAGGTAGCGCTCGCCCGCCGCAAAGCCGCCCTCCTCGTCGTGCGCGTAGCGGTAGCCCTTGCCATAGTCCAGCGCCTTCATCAGCCGGGTCGGCGCGTTGCGCAGATGCATGGGCACCGGGCGTGTCACGTCCTGCTTGACGTAGGCGCGCGCCGCGTTGTAGGCCTTGTAGACCGCGTTGCTCTTGGGCGCCACGGCCAGATAGACCACGCATTCGGCCAGCGCCAGCTCGCCCTCGGGGCTGCCCAGGCGCTCGTACACCTCGGCCGCGTCCAGCGCCAGGCGCAGCGCGCGCGGGTCGGCCAGGC
>CAZGOL010000161.1:0-5294 GCA_964527755.1 uncultured Ottowia sp. | reverse complement strand
GTACTGCTCGATCATGCGGTTGCCGATGAAGCCGTCGCACACGCCCGAGACCACCGCCGTCTTCTTGATTTTCTTGGCCAGCGCCATCACCGTGGCCAGCACGTCCTTGGCCGTCTTGTCGCCACGCACCACCTCCAGCAGCTTCATCACGTTGGCCGGGCTGAAGAAGTGCGTGCCGACCACGTCCTGCGGGCGCTTCGTGAAGGCGGCGATCTTGTCCACGTCCAGCGTCGAGGTGTTGCTGGCCAAAATGGCGCCGGGCTTCATCACCTCGTCGAGCTTTCTGAACACGGCCTCCTTGACGCCCATTTCCTCGAACACCGCCTCGATCACCAGATCGGCATCCTGGATGTCCTCGTACTTGAGCGTGGTCTTGAGCAGGCTCATGCGCTGCTCGTACTTGTCCTGCTTGAGCTTGCCCTTCTTGACCTGCGCCTCGTAGTTCTTGCTGATGGTCTCGACGCCGCGGTTCAACGCCTCCTGCTTCATCTCCAGCATGGTGACGGGGATCCCGGCGTTGAGGAAGTTCATCGAGATGCCGCCGCCCATGGTGCCGGCGCCGATGACGGCCACTTTCCTGATCTCGCGCGGCTGCACCTCGGGCCCCACGTCGGGGATCTTGCTGGCGGCACGCTCGGCGGCGAAGATGTGGCGCAGTGCCTTGGATTCCGGGGTCTGGATCAGCGCGATGAAGATCTCGCGTTCCCTGGCCATCGCGTCGTCGAACTTGTATTTGGTGGCGTTTTCAACCGCGTCGACGCATTTGAGCGGCGCCGGGAAATTCCTGGACAGGCCCGCCACCATGTTGCGCGCGAACTGGAAATAGGCGTCGCCCTGCGGGTGCTTGCACGGCAGGTTGCGCACCAGCGGCAAGGCAGAGCCGCCCGCGTGCCTGGCCGCCATCTCCCTGGCGAAGGCCACCGCTTCGTCGACCAGCGATTCGGGCGACGCCGCCAGCTGGTCGAAGAGCTTCTGGCCCGGCAGGCCCGCCAGCACTTCGCTGTTGACGGGGTCACCCTTGACGATCATGTTCAGCGCCATCTCGGCGCCCAGCACCCGCGGCAGGCGAACCGTGCCACCCGCGCCCGGCAAGATGCCCAGCTTGACCTCGGGCAACGCCACCCGGGCGCCCGGCGCGGCCAGCCGGTAGTGGCAGCCCAGTGCCAGTTCCAGCCCGCCACCCATCGCCACGCTGTGGATCGCAGCCACCACGGGTTTGGTGGCGTTCTCGATGGCCCCGATGACCGACATCAACGTCGGCTCCTGCATGGCCTTGGGCGAGTTGAACTCGCGGATGTCCGCGCCACCCGAAAACGCCTTGCCGGCACCGGTGAGCACGATCGCCTTGACCGCTGGGTCGGCGTGGGCTTTTTCCAGGCCACTGGTGATGCCCACGCGCGTGTCGTGGCCCAGGCCATTGACCGGTGGGTTGTCCAGCGTGATGACGGCGACGTCGCCTTGAACCTGGTATCGGGCGGTCATGGTTGCTCCTTGTGCGACGGGCGATGGGAAATGCGTGGTCGCGACCGCATCGCCCTGTGGTGCGGCCGGCGGCGCGAGGATCCGTTCAGTTTAGTGACTTTGCGGGAACAGGCTGGGTGGCGACTGTCACCGGTGGGACGACCATGCAAACCGGCGGCCGACACCCGCGGGGCGGCTCACACTTCCAGCCATTCCCTGCGCACCGAGGCATCGGCGCGCAACGCGTCGGGCGCGCCGTCGAACACGATCGCGCCGTGTCCCATCACCAGCGCGCGGTCGGAGATCTGCATCGCGATCGTCAGCTTCTGCTCGATCAGGAGCACCGACACGCCCCGTGCCTTGAGCGTGCGCAGGAACTGGCCGACCTGCTCGACGATCTTGGGGGCGAGGCCCTCGGTCGGCTCGTCGATGATGATGAGTTCTGGATCGCCCATCAGCGTGCGGCACAGCGTGAGCATCTGCTGCTCCCCGCCCGAGAGCACGCCGGCCTCGGTGTGCTGGCGCTCCTTGAGCCGCGGGAACATGGCGTACATGTCGTCGAAGCCCCAGCGGCCACCGGCGCGCGCGCCCTTTTGCCCGAGCAGCAGGTTCTGGTGCACCGTCAGCCGCGGGAAGATGTCGCGGCTCTCCGGGACGTAGCCCAGGCCCAGGTGCGCGATCTCAAACGGCTTGAGTCCGAGCAACTCGCGGTCGCCGAAACGCACCGATCCTTCGGCGTGCACCATGCCCATCACGGCCTTGGCGCAGGTGCTGCGGCCCGAGCCGTTGCGCCCCAGCAGCGCGACGATCTCGCCCGCCTGCACGTCGAAGTTGACGCCGTGCAGCACGTGGCTCTTGCCATAGTAGGCGTGCAGCTCGCGCACAGTGAGCATCAGTGCGCTCCTTCCCGCCCAGCGGCCGCCGGCGAGCCAAGGTAGGCCTCCTGCACACGCGGATCGGCGCGCACGGCCTCGGGTGTGTCGTAGGCGATCACCTCGCCGTACACCACGACGGCAATCTTGTCGGCCAGGCCGAACACGACGCCCATGTCGTGTTCCACCGTCAGCAGGGTCTTGCCTTCGGTCACCTCGCGGATCAGGCCGATGAAGCGCGCCGTCTCGGTGGTGCTCATGCCGGCGGTGGGTTCGTCCAGCAGGATCACGCCGGCGCCACCGGCGATCGTGACGCCGATCTCGAGCGCCCGCTGCTCGGCGTAGGTCAGGTTCATGGCCAGCACGTCGCGTTTGCGCGCCAAGCCGACCTGTGCCAGCAGTTGCTCGGCACGATCGTTGGCATCGTGCAAGTTCGAGAGAAAGCGCAGGAACGTGTAGCCGTAGCCCAGGCTCCACAGCACGGCGCAGCGCAGGTTCTCGAACACGCTCAGCTTGGGGAAGATGTTGGTGATCTGGAAGCTGCGCGACAAGCCCCTGCGATTGATCTCGTGCGGCGGTTTGCCGTCGATGCGCTGACCATGAAGCCACACCTCGCCGCTGGTGGGCGTCAGGCGCCCGCTGATCAGGTTGAACAGCGTGGATTTGCCGGCGCCGTTGGGCCCGATCACCGCGACGCGCTCGCCCGGCGCCACCGCCAGGTTGGCACCGCGGATGATCTCGGTGCGACCAAAGCTCTTGTGCAGATCCTTGAGTTCGATCGCCCAGGTCATGCGCCCTGCTCCCTGCCCTTGAGCTCGGCTTCGATCTCCTCCTGCGCCTGACCCCAGGCGCGAACGAAGCGCCGGCGCACGACGTTCAGCGCCACACCCCCAGCGAGAGCGACCGCCATGGCGGCGATCCAGGGTGCGATGGTCGCGGTGTCGAGCTGCATGCCCAGGTACTTGACCTCCGACCCCACGGCCGCATTGAGTTTGGCGTGGTAGATCATCTCGATCAACGCCGATACCCCCAGCAGCATCACGGCGCCCGTCGCCAGCAGCGCGGCGTACAGGCCCCAAAAACGCCCCAGCCTGCCGAATCGCGCCATGCGCACGTTGATCATGACCAGGCTGGCCACGCCGCCGGGCGCGTACATCACCATCAGCAGGAAGATCAGGCCCAGGTACAGCAGCCAGGCCGCGGTCAGCTCGGACAACAGCACCGAGGCCAGCACCATCAGCACGGCACCGATGATCGGGCCAAAGAAGACGGTGGCGCCACCCAGGAACGTGAACAGCAGGTAGGCGCCCGAGCGCATCATGCCCAGCGCGTCCATGGCATTGATGATTTCGAAGTTGATCGCCACCAGCGCACCGCCGATGCCGGCGAAGAACCCCGAGATGATGAAGGCGAACCAGCGCACCAGCTGGGTGTCGTAGCCGATGAAGCCCACCCGCTCCGGGTTGTCGCGCACGGCGTTGAGCATGCGCCCCAGCGGCGTGCCCGTGAAGGCGTACATGAGCGCGGTGCAGGCGAAGCAATACGCCGCGATCAGGTAGTACACCTGAATCTGCGGCCCGAAGGTCAGGCCCAGAAAGGGCTGGCCATAGCTGCGATTGATCGAGATCCCGGCATCACCGCCGAACAGGCCGGGCAGCATCACGGCGATCGAGGCCACGAGCTGGCCGATACCCAGCGAGATCATCGCGAACGTCGTGCCTGCCTTCTTGGTCGATACGTAGCCAAGAAACACCGACACCAGCGCCGCCCACAGCCCGCCGAGCACCGGCACGATGACCAGTGGCAGCGCGACGCCGTGGCCCGACACGTAGTTGACCAGGTGCACCGTGGCGAAGCCCCCGAGCCCCGTGTACACCGCGTGGCCAAAGCTCAGCATGCCGCCGTGGCCGAGCTTCATGTTGTAGGACAGGCAGATGATGATCAGGCAGCCGATCTGCGAGAGCATGTTCAGCGCCAGGCTGCTGGTGAGCACCAGCGGTGCCAGTGCCAGCACCAGTGCGAAGCCGCCCCAGGTCGCCCAGCGGCCCGACGCCGGTTTGCGCGCACTTGCACTTGCCACGTTCAGGTCTCCCGGGTTCCGAGCAGACCCTTGGGCCGGAAGATGAGGATCAGCACCATCAGCAGATAGGGCAAGGTGGGCGCCACGTGGGCCACCGTGAGGCGCAGGATGTCGTCCAGCGACCCGCCGGGAACCGCCTGGACACCCAGCGGGCGCAGCAGATCGCCCAGCGACACGTCGATCGCCACCGCAAAAGTCTGCATCACGCCGATCAACAGCGACGCGAGGAAGGCGCCGGCGAGCGATCCCATGCCACCGACGACCACCACCACGAAAATGATCGGCCCCACGGCGTCGGCCATGGCGGGCTCGGTGACGTAGGTGTTGCCCGCCACCACGCCGGCCAGGCCCGCCAGCGCCGCACCGCCGCCGAACACCCCCATGAACACGCGCGGCACGTTGTGACCCAGCGCCTCGACCGTTTCCGGGTGGGTGAGCGCGGCCTGGATCACCAGCCCGATGCGCGTGCGCGTGAGCAGCAGCCACACCCCAACCAGCATCAGCACCGCCACCAGCATGATGAAGGCGCGCGACTTGGGAAACTGCGTGCCCCAGAGACTGAACAACGGCCCCTGGAGCTCGGCCGGCAGTCCATAGGGAATCACGGTACGGCCCCAGACGAGCTGCACCAGCTCGAGCACCAGATACGACAGGCCGAACGTGACCAGCAACTCGGCCACATGTCCGTACTTGTGCACTTGCCGCAGGCAGACCTGCTCGAACAGTGCGCCGGCCAGCCCCACCAGGATGGGCGCGAGCACCAATGCCGGCCAATAACCGACGAGGCCCGAGAGCGTGAACGCAAAATACGCACCCATCATGTAGAAGCTCGCGTGCGCGAAGTTGAGCACGCCCATCATGCTGAAGATCAGCGTCAGGCC
>CAZGOL010000160.1:0-5334 GCA_964527755.1 uncultured Ottowia sp. | reverse complement strand
GCTAGTACCTGAAACTAGTGCGTCTACCAATTCCGCCACCTGGGCATCAGGAACCGGGAATTCTATATCAAAAATTCTGTTCACTCCGATCACCTGCTCGATGAAATCGAAGGCACGGTGCGGGGCCATCGCGATGGCCATGGCTTCGTACTGCGCGACGACGGCGAGCCCGACATTTACCTGCCGCCCGCCGAGATGCGGGCAGTCCTGCACCGCGACCGGGTCAAGGTGCGTGTGGTCCGCCAGGATCGCCGCGGTCGCCCCGAGGGGCGGGTGCTGGAGATCGTCGAGCGGCCGGCGCATCCCATCATCGGGCGGCTGCTGAACGAAGGCGGCCTGTGGCTGGTGGCGCCCGAGGATCGGCGCTATGGGCAGGACGTCATGATTCCGCGTTCGGCCATCGGCCCGGCCCGCCAGGGGCAGGTGGTGGTGGTCGAACTGACCGAACCGCCCGCGCTGTACGGTCAACCCGTCGGCCGCGTCAAGGAGGTGCTGGGCGAGATCGACGACCCGGGCATGGAGATCGAGATCGCGGTCCGCAAGTACGGGGTGCCGCATCAGTTCTCCGACGCGTGCCTGGGCCAGGCGCGCGCGCTGCCGGAGGCGGTGCGCGCGGCCGACCGCAAGGGGCGGGTGGATCTGACCGACGTCCCGCTGGTCACCATCGACGGCGAGGATGCGCGCGACTTCGACGACGCCGTGTATTGCACGCCGGTGGTGGCCACGGGTCGCGGACGCAAGCCCAACGGATGGCGCCTGCTGGTGGCGATCGCCGACGTGAGCCATTACGTGAAGACCGGCACCGCGATCGACGTCGATGCGTACGATCGGGCGACCAGCGTGTATTTTCCGCGCCGGGTGCTGCCGATGCTGCCCGAAAAGCTCAGCAACGGCCTGTGCTCGCTCAATCCGCAGGTCGATCGCCTGTGCATGGTGTGCGACATGCTGGTGAGTGGCGATGGCGAGATTCAGGCCTACCAGTTCTATCCGGCCGTGATGAACAGCCACGCCCGACTGACCTACACCGAGGTGGCGGCGATTCTGGCCAACACGCGCGGTCCGGAGGCGGCGCGGCACCATGATCGGGTGGACGACCTGGTGCATCTGCACGAGCTGTATCGCGCCCTGCTCCGGGCGCGCGAACGGCGCGGTGCGGTGGATTTCGATGCGCCGGAGACGCAGATCGTGTGCGACGAGGCGGGTCGCATCGAGCGGATCGTGCCGCGCGTGCGCAACGACGCGCACCGGCTGATCGAGGAATGCATGCTGGCGGCGAACGTGTGCAGCGCCGAATTCATCGGTCAGAGCAAGCACGCGGGCCTGTATCGGGTTCACGAAGGGCCGACGCCCGAGAAGCTGGAAATTCTGCGTGGCTATCTCAAGGCGCTTGGTCTGGGCGTGGCGCTGAGCGACGAGCCGCGGCCCGACGAATTCCAGCGCATCGCCGATGCGACGAAGGAACGCCCCGATGCCGCCCAGATCCACATGATGCTGTTGCGCTCGATGAGCCAGGCCATCTACACGCCGGTCAACGGCGGCCACTTCGGACTGGCCTACGAGGCCTACACGCACTTCACCAGCCCGATCCGGCGTTACCCCGATCTGCTGGTTCATCGCGTCATCAAGGCGATTTTGGCGCACCGCAAGTACCAGTTGCCGTTGCTGCCCACGCCGGGCGAAGCGCACCAGAAGCTGGCCAAGCGCCTGGAGCGCGACGGTCGCTCGCGTCGCCCGGATGCCGAACGCGCACCTCGCCGGCTGTCGCCCGAGATGCTGGGCTGGGAAGCCGCGGGCCTGCATTGCAGCGCCAACGAGCGACGTGCGGACGAGGCGAGCCGGGACGTTGAAGCCTGGTTGAAGTGCAAATACATGCGCGAGCACCTCGGCGAGGAGTACGCCGGCACCGTGAGCGCGGTCACCAGCTTCGGGTTGTTCGTCACGCTCGACGAACTGCACGTCGAGGGTCTGGTGCGCATCACCGAACTGGGCGGCGAGTACTTTCGCTTCGATGAACTGCGGCAGGAACTGCGCGGCGAGCGCACCGGCATTCGCCATGCGATCGGCAGCCGCCTGCGCGTGCAGGTCAGCCGTGTCGACCTGGACGCCCGGCGCATCGACTTCGTGCTGGCGCGCGAGTCGCAGGACCTGCTGGCCCGCGCGCTGCGCGACAAGGGGGTGCAGCCAACCACCCCGTCACGCGATCGAAAGAGCCGGGCCAAGACCACCGAACATGCGACCCGGCCGCCAAGGTCGGAAGATGCCCCGGCCCGACGCGCGCTGAAGTCGACCACCAAGCGGGCCACGGCCAAGGGAAGCAAGAACGGCAAGAGCCGCAAGAACGGCAAACCGCGTCGCTAGGGCCGGCTCTCGCTGTTTCCCGACCCGGGAACCGGCCATTGCGGCGGCGTCAACCGCGCTCCACCGGGGTTCCCGGTGTGCGGCACCATTCGCTCCAACTGCCGGCGTACAGGGACGTGGGTGGATAGCCGGCCAACTCCATCGCGATGGCGTTGGGAACGGCACTCACGCCGCTGCCGCAGTGATGCACCACGCCGGCCGGATCGCGACCAGCCAGAAGCGCCTCGAACTCGGCCCGCAACTGCGCGGCCGGCTTGAAGCGCCCGTCGGCGTCCAGGTTGGAGCCAAACGGACGGTTCAGCGCGCCCGGAATGTGGCCGGCCACCGGGTCGAACGGCTCGACTTCGCCTCGATAGCGCTCGGGCGCGCGCGCGTCGATCACGATCTGCGCTGGTGTGTCCAGGCGCGCAGCCACATGGCTGGTGTCGACCCACTGGCGCAGTTTCGGACGCAGTTGGAAGGCTCCCGGTGGACGCGAGTGGCCGGCACCGCCCTGCACCGGACCACCGGCCGCGACCCAGGCTTGCAACCCGCCATCGAGCACCGCCACCGCGTCGTGACCAGCCCACTTGAGCATCCACCACAGGCGCCCGCAATAGTTGACCCCATTGCGGTCGTACACCACCGCCTGCATGGTGTTTTCGAACCCAAGGCGGCGCAACGTCTGCCCAAACAGCTCTCGATTTGGTAGCGGATGGCGACCGCCATTGAGGGCGTCTTGCGCGGCGTGGGCGCTCAGGTCGCGGTTCAGGTGCGCCTGAACCGCGCCGCGGATGTGCTGGTCGGCGTACAGCGCATCAGCGCGATCCGGATCGGCCAGATCGAAACTGCAGTCGAAGACCATCAGCGGCGTGCCACTGGCTTGCAGCGCCTGGAGTTGCGAAACGGAGATCAGATGCGTGTACATGACGTCAGATTTCCTCGGCCGGTGGATTGGGCAGCGCACGGGCCCGCAGCGCGGTTGCCACCATGCCGCTGGCGGCGATCAGTGCCATGCCCGCCCAGCCGATCCATGCGATGCGATCACCGAACAGCACCAGTCCGAACAGCGCGGCGAACACGATACCCGAGTATTGCAGGTTGGCGACGACGATGGTGGCGCCGTGGGTGTAGGCGCGCGTCATGCACAACTGGCCCAGGGCGGCCAGCACGCCCATCGGCAGCAGCCACAGCGCCTGCAACGTGTTCAACGGACTGGCGCCCAGAACCAGCATGCCCAGCGCGCCGGCCAACGTCGCGCCGAGCGAAAAGTAGAACACGGTGCGCGCCTCGGGTTCGCCCACGCGCCCGAGCGCAGCCACTTGCAGGTAGGCGACGGCTGCCAGCAGCCCACCCATCAATCCCACCAGACCGGCGAACAACTGGTTCTGGTCGAGCGAGGGTCGCAGCATGAGCACCACGCCGGCAAAGCCCGCCAGCACGGTCAGCATCAACGGGCCCTGGCGTCGCACGTCGGCCAGGTGGCCCAGCACCAGGGTGCCGCCGACGACGAAGGCCGCCACCCACACGCCGCTCATGTAGTTGAGCGTCATCGCCGTCGCCAGCGGCAGGTGGGCGATGGCGTAGAACGAGGCCACCAGCGCGCACACGCCCATCACGTTGCGCCACACGTGCATCATCGGCACGCGCGTCTTCAGGCTGACGCCGCGCGAGCGCGCCAGCATGACCATGAAAACGATGCCAATGGCACCCCGATAGCAGACGATCTCGATCGGACTGAAGTGCGGAGACAGGTACTTGATGCACGCGCTCATCGCCGCGAAAAAGAACGCGGCGGCGATCATCCAGACGGCTTGCATGGCGTTTTGTGAATCAAAACGGCCTGAGCGCTTGTCGCAAGCGCTCGGATCGCCATGGTTTCAGTAGTCGAATCAGGCCGATCGAGGAAAAGCCATCTTGCCGCGATACCACTCGTGGAAATGCTGCATGCCGTCTTCCATGGGGCTCTGGTAGGGGCCGACTTCGCTGGTGCCGCGCAGCATCAGCGCCTTGCGGCCGGCATCCATGCGCTCGCCGATCTCGTCGTCCTCGATGGCAGTCTCCATGTAGGCGGCGCGCTGCGCTTCGACAAACTCGCGCTCGAAGGCAACGATTTCCTCGGGGTAGTAGAACTCGACCATGTTCAGGGTCTTGTTCACGCCGATCGGGTGCAGGGTGGAGATGGTGAGCACGTGCGGGTACCACTCGACCATGATGTGCGGGTAGTAGGTCAGCCAGATCGCACCGCGCTCGGGCATCGCGCCGTTGCGATAGCGCAGCAGCACGTCGTGCCAGAGCTTGTACACGTCCGAGCCCGGCCGACCGAAGCTGGGCGCTACCCCGACGGTCTGCACCGAATACTCGCCGCCGAATTGCCAACGCAGATCGTCGCAGGTCACGAAATTGCCGAGGCCGGGGTGAAACGGGCCGACGTGGTAGTCCTCCAGGTAGACCTCGATGAACGTCTTCCAGTTGTAGTCGCACTCGTGCAGCTCGACGTGGTCGAGCGCGTAGCCTTCGAAGCTCAGGTTCGGCGCCTCGGCCATGTCGGCCAGATCGGCGGCGACGTTGCGTCCGTTGTCCTCGAACAGCAGGCCATTCCACTCGCGCAACCGATAGTTGGCCAGATTCAGGTGCGGATCCTCGTCGAAGTGCGGCGCGCCCAGCAGCTCGCCCGTGGACGCGTAGGTCCAGCGGTGGATGGGGCACACGATGTTGCCTCCCGCATGACCCTTGCCTTGGGTGTTCAGGTTGCCGCGTCCCCCGAGCATGATGGCCTGCCGGTGGCGGCAACAGTTGGACAGCAGTTGTACCTGGCCGTCCGCGGCGCGCACCAGCGCGCGCCCGCCTGCTTCCTGCGGCAAAACGCTGTAGTCCCCGACTTCGGGTACCGACAGCGCGTGGCCGATGTAGCGTGGTCCCGCCTCGAACAGCAGCTTGCGCTCGCGCTCGAACAGCGTGGGGTCGAAATACGAATGGACGGGAAGTTGACTTGCC
>CAZGOL010000159.1:0-5421 GCA_964527755.1 uncultured Ottowia sp. | reverse complement strand
ACCCAGTTCAGCCCCACCACGCAGCGGCGCGGCGTGGGCAGCCACCCGCACCGCGGCTTCGAGACCGTGACCATCGTCTACAACGGCGAGGTCGAGCACCGCGACTCGACCGGTGCCGGCGGCGTGATCGGCGCCGGCGACGTGCAGTGGATGACCGCCGGCGGCGGCATCGTGCACGAGGAATTTCACTCAACCGGCTACGCCGCGCGCGGCGGTCCCTTCGAGATGGTGCAGCTGTGGGTCAACCTGCCCGCCCGGGACAAGATGACGCCGGCGCACTACCAGGCCATCACCGACGCGCAGATCCCCGCCGTGGCCTTGCCCGACGGCGCCGGCCAGGTGCGCGTGATCGCCGGCGCATACGGCCAGGCCAAGGGCCCGGCGCGCACCTACAGCCCGATGAACGTGCTGGATGTGCGCCTGGCCGCCGGCTGCACGGTGGAGCTGCCCCAACCCGAAGGCTGGAGCGCGCTGGTGGTGGTGCTGGCCGGCACGGTGCAGATCAATGGCGACGCGGTGCTGCGCGCCACCGACATGGCCACGCTATCGACGGCGGGAGTCGGCTTGACGATCGAGGCCAACGGCGATGCCAAGCTGCTGGTTCTGGCCGGCGAGCCGATCGACGAGCCAGTGGTCGGCTACGGGCCGTTCGTGATGAACAGCGAGCAGCAGATCCGCGAGGCGATCGACGACTTCAATGGCGGTCGCTTCACCCGGACGAGCTGATTCACGCCGTTTCCACCCGTTTGCGAGCCCGTGCCGCTTGGGCGGCCGGGCTCATCCAACCAACCAACTGTGACAGGAACATCGCATGAACACCCCCCTCGACATCGCAATCATCATTGGCAGCACGCGCGAGGCCCGCCTGGGCCCCAGAGTGGCCGAATGGCTGCACGGCATCGCCAGCCAGCGCGAAGACCTGCGTTTCACGCTGGTCGATCTCAAGGACTTCGACCTTCCGCTCTTCAATGAAAAGGCGTCCAACCTGTGGTTGCCCAGCGAAGACCCGCGCGCTGTCGCGTGGCAAAGCAAGATCGCCGAATTCGACGGCTACGTCGTCGTTACCGCCGAATACAACCGCTCGATGACGGGCGCACTGAAAAACGCGTTCGACCAAGCCTACAACGAATGGAACCGCAAGCCGATCGGTTTCCTGGGCTACGGCGGCGTGGGCGGCGCGCGCGCCGTCGAACACGCCCGCCTGGTGGCGATCGAGTTGCAAATGGTGCCGGTGCGCACTGCGGTGCACCTGGCGGGCGGCGACTTTTTTGCCGTGCTCCGGGGCGAGAAGACGATGAATGAGGTCGAGCCCAATCTGCTGCCGGCCACCGACGAGATGCTCGATCAGCTTGCCTGGTGGGGCCAGGCCACCCGCGCGGCACGTGAACGCCGCGCTGCGCTGGACGCCGAGGCCGCGTTGGCCACCGCTGCGGCCTGACACGGCGTCAACACCTCTGCACACGCTCAGTTCGGCAATCCGCACCCGAAAACCCGAAGGCGCGCTACCCTGTCGGCTCGCGCAACCGCGCGTCCCATTTCGGAGAACCAGGCCCATGTCCAGCAAGACCGCCATCACGCTCAACGAAGCCGAGAAGCGCTACGAGTGGACCATCGAAGGGCACCTGGCCTACGCGCAGTTCGAACGGTTGCCCGGGGCCGTTGCCTATACGCACACGGTGGTGCCCAGGGAACTGGGCGGCCGGGGCATCGGCAGCGCACTGGTTCGGCATATCCTGGACGACGCCCGCCGCCAGGGTCTGAAGGTCCGACCGGATTGTTCCTTTGTCAAGGCATACATCGATCGCCACCCTGACGACCAGTCCCTGTTGCTGGCGCCTGACGCCGAAGCGGCAATGACCGTGTCTGCCGCACCCCAGCGCTTCAGCGCCCGCCGAGCGATCGTCGGCGAGGACACGCCCATCGCCCGCGCGCTACCGCATCGTGCGCGGCGCAGCGTGGGTGCGTGGTGCTTTCTGGACCACGCCGGCCCGGTGCAGTTCGCACCGGGCAAGGGCATGCACGTGGGTGCGCATCCGCACATCGGGCTGCAGACCTTCACCTGGATGATCGAGGGCGAAATCATCCACCGCGACTCGCTTGGCAACGAGCAGATCATTCGCCCCGGCCAGGTCAACCTGATGACCGCCGGCCGAGGCATCGCCCACACCGAAGACTCCCTGCACGATGGTGCGCACCTGCATGCGGCGCAACTGTGGATCGCCCTGCCTGAATCCGAACGCCACGGGCCGCCGGCGTTCCAGAACTACCCCGATCTGCCGCGAACCGAAGCCGGCGGATGGGAGGTCACCGTGCTGGCGGGCAGTGCGCTGGGACTGGTCTCGCCCGTGGCCGTTCACTCGCCGCTGGTCGGGCTGGATCTGGTTTCAGCCGGCTCGGCGAGCGCAGTGCTGGCGCTGCGCCCCGATTTCGAGTACGCGGTGATGACGCTCGGCGGGGACGCTCGCGTGGCTGGCGAGACGCTGCGCTCCGGTGAATGGCTGTACTTCGCGCCGGGCCGCGCCGAACTCGAAATCGACGGCAAGACACCTGCACATTTGCTGCTGCTGGGGGGCGAGCCGTTTGGTGAGGAACTCGTCATCTGGTGGAACCTGGTGGCGCGCAGCCAGGCCGAATTGCAATCGGCGCTGGACGACTGGAATGCCGGGCGCTTCCCGCCGGTGCGTGCGGGCAGCCAGGCGATGCCACTGCCTGCCCCGAGCCTCGCGCGAGTGGCCGTGCGCCAGCGTTCCGATCGTTGAGCCTGGCGCAGGTCCTACACTGGCGGCTCGATGCCGCTGGGACCTGCCATGAACTCGTTCGTCTTTCCCTCCGTGCCACCGCTGGCGGTTCCGGTGCGTGCCAGTGCACAACGCTACGCGGTGCGTCGCATTTTCTGCGTCGGGCGCAATTACGCGGCGCACGCGCGCGAAATGGGCGGCAACCCCGATCGCGAGCCCCCGTTCTTCTTTCACAAGAACCCGATGCACCTGGCGCTCTCCGGTTCCCGCGTCCCCTATCCGCCCGGCACGCACGACTTCCATCACGAAATGGAACTGGTGGTGGCCATCGGCACCGCTGCGTTTCGGGTGACCAATGACCAGGCGGTGGAGTGCGTGTGGGGCTATGCATGTGGCCTGGACATGACCCGGCGGGACCTGCAGGCCGAGGCGAAGAAGGCAGGGCGCCCCTGGAGCTTCGCCAAGGATTTCGAGAACGCGGCCGTGATCGGCGAGCTGGTGCCCGCCATCGAAAGCGGGCCGATCGCGCGGGGCGTGATCGAGCTCGAGGTGAACCGCCAGCAGCGCCAGCTCGGCGACATGGCCGACATGATCTGGAGCGTGCCCGAGGTCATCGCCAACCTGTCGCAGCACTACCATCTGGGGCCGGGCGACCTGATCTACACCGGCACACCCGACGGCGTCGGCGCGGTGCAACCCGGGGACCTGCTCACCGGGCGGATCGAAGGCGTGGGCGAAATCCGGCTCGAAATCGGTCAACCCGAATGATGTCCGAGCGCCTGGCGGTGCTGGCGCAGCACGCGCTGCCCAAGAGGCTGCTCACGCAACTGGCGGGCGCTTTCGCGCGCGCGACGCTCGGGCCGCTGACCCACGCGGTGATTCGACGCTTCGTCGCGCACTACGGCGTGGACATGAGCGAAGCGGCTGATCCGCGCATCGAGAACTACGCCAGCTTCAACGACTTCTTCACCCGCGCGCTGCGCGAAGACGCCCGTCCTCTGGCCACCGCCGACTACCTGTGTCCGGTCGATGGTGCGGTCAGCCAGTTCGGCTCGATCGAGCGGGGACAGATCTTTCAGGCCAAGGGACACCACTATGAGGCTCTCGCGCTGCTGGCGGGCGACGCGCGGTTGGCCGCTGAATTCGAGCATGGCCACTTCGCCACGCTGTATCTGAGCCCAAGGGACTATCACCGAATCCACATGCCGTGCACCGGCCGCCTGCAACGGATGGTGCATGTGCCGGGCGAGCTGTTCAGCGTCAATCCGGTCACCGCGCGCGGCGTACCTGGGTTGTTTGCGCGCAATGAACGCGTGGTTTGCGTGTTCGACACGGTGCGTGGTCCGATGGTGCTGGTGTTGGTGGGGGCTACCATCGTCGGGAGCGTGGCCACCGCGTGGCATGGCGTGGTGAACCCGCCGCGACCAGGTCACCTGCGCCGTTGGGACTATGCCGGGCAGTCGATCGAGCTGGTGCGCGGCGCGGAGATGGGGCGCTTTCTGCTCGGCTCCACCGTGGTTTTGCTGTGGCCACGCGGGACGCTCAGGTTCGAGGCCGGCTGGTTACCCGGGCGTGCGGTTCGCGTGGGCGAACCCCTGGGCCGGGCGCTGGGCTGAGAAGGGGTGAACGCCCCGGACATGCCAGCCTTGGGCGTCAATACCGGCCCGCCCGGCGTTGCCACTGCCCGCCGTGGCGCGAGCGACGCTTGTGCTGCGCGTCTCGACCCGCCGCGTCTTGGCGTTCCTTTGGATCGCCCTGGATCGACTCACCCGTTCTGAGCGTCGCTGATTTTTACCAAGCAAGCACTTGGTAAAAATAAAAATGCCTGATATGCTGCCCTGATGCCAGATTCATCAGTGGCCGTGGCGCCAGCCCGGCGCGGCCGACCGCGCAAGAGCGCCGAGGAGCGCGCCGAAAGCGAACGCCGTGCCGAACTGGTGCGTGCCGCCGCACGCCTGTTTCGTGTCAAGGGTTTCGATGCGACCAGCACGCGCGAGATCGCCGCAGCCGCCAGCATGCAAAGCGGCTCGCCGTTCTATTACTTCGAAAGCAAGAGCGCGCTGCTGTTTGCCGTCATGCACGACGGCATGGCGCAGGCGGGGCGCCGCCTGGACGTGGCGTTGCGCGCCCTGGGGCCGCGCCCATCCGCGCGCGCGCGACTGGGGGCGCTCATTCGCCAGCACTTCGAGGTGCTGCTCGGCGAGGGGAGCGACTTCATTCCGGTGATGCTGTACGAGTGGCGTTCACTCACGCCCGCGCAGCGTGAGGCGGTGTCGGCGCAGAAGGACGCCTACGAGGCGCTGTGGATGCCGGCGCTCGCCAGCCTGCATCGTGCGGGCCGCCTCAAGGCTCAGCCGGCGGTGGCGCGCCTGTTCATCTTTGGTGCGCTCAACTGGACGGTGCAGTGGTTCGATCCGCGCGGCCCGCGCTCGCTCGATGACCTGACCGTGCAGGCCATGCGCCTGTTCGTGGGGGAAACATGAGCTATCGATCCGTCTTTGCACCCGGCCTGTTTGCCACTCGCACGGTGGTGGTCACCGGCGGCGGCTCGGGTATCGGGCGCTGCACCGCGCACGAACTCGCCGCGCTGGGCGCGCACGTGGTGCTGGTGGGGCGCAAGGCCGAGAAGCTGCACTTGGTTCAGGCCGAGATCGAGCAGGATGGCGGCGAGGCCAGCAGCCAG
>CAZGOL010000158.1:0-5458 GCA_964527755.1 uncultured Ottowia sp. | reverse complement strand
CCGCCCGCCGGGCGCCCGCTGCGCTGCGTGCCCAGCTGCGCGCCCACCGTCGGCCACAGTTGGGCCTGGGCCTGTCTGAGCAGCGCTTCGGACTGGGCGACGCTGGCCGCCGCCTGTGCGAGGTTCGGGTTGCCCGCCTCGATCCGCGGCATCAGCGCGTTCAACCCGTCATCACCGAACAGCTCCCACCAGCGGCCGGCCCGCCACGTCTGGTGCGCCTCGGTGCTCACCCAACCGTCGGGTGCCTGGCTTTTCCAGCCCGCCGCCATCGCAACTGCGGGGGTCTCGGCCGGTGGCGCCATGCTGGTGCACGCGCTCGCCAACCCGGCCAGCATCACCAACAACAAAATAAGCAAAATACGGCCCTGAGGCCCACGTGGCTTGCCAGGCCAGCTATCAAAATGATTCTTCATCAGGTGACTCCAGGCACGGCCACCGTGCCGCGCGTGGCCGACGCGGTGCGGGCCTGGCGGCGACGGCTGAGCTGGTCCAGCAGGACATAGACCACCGGCGTGGTGAGCAGCGTCAGCAACTGGCTGGCGAGCAGCCCGCCGACGATGGTCACACCCAGCGGCTGGCGCAACTCGGCGCCCTGGCCAAAGCCGATCGCCAGCGGCAGCGCGCCCAGGCCCGCGGCCAGCGTGGTCATCAGGATCGGGCGAAAGCGCAACAGGCAGGCTTCGCGCACCGCAGCCACCGCGCTGAGGCCACGCGAGCGCTCGGCCTCCAGCGCGAAGTCGATGATGAGGATGGCGTTCTTCTTGACGATGCCGATCAGCAGGAACACGCCGATCAGCGCCATGATCGAAAACTCCATCCTGAACGCCAGCAGCGCCAGCACCGCGCCGAAGCCCGCGCTGGGCAGCGTCGTGAGCACCGTGATCGGGTGGATCAGGCTTTCGTAGAGCATGCCGAGAACGAGGTAGATCACGACGATCGCCGCAGCGATCAGCAGGCCCTGTTGCGACTGGGTCTGCTGCGCCTGCGCCGCCGCCCCGGCGAAGGCCCCGCGCACCTTGTTGGGCAGGCCGATGGCGTCTACCGCGTCAAGTACCGCCTGGCGCCCCTGTTCGATCGACACCCCATCGCCCAGGTTGAACGAGATGGTGCTGGACAGCTCGCCGCCGTCGTGCCAGACGCTGGTGGGCACCGCGCGTTCGCTGAAGCGTGCAAACGCCGCGAGCGGCACCATGGTGGCCGCGCTCATGGAGATCGGTTGCGCGGTGGATGCGCTGCGCAGGCCGGGGTTGGCCGAACTGCCCCCCGTGGTGGCCGGCGGCGACGCGCCAGCGGCGGCGATCGCGCCCGCTGCGCTGGCGGCCGCTGGCGCCGCCGTGCGCGGCGGACTGGCCGGCACGTACACGTCGTTCAGGCTGGCCGGCGACTGCGCGTGGCGCGCCGCCCACTCCATCACCACCGTGTACTGGTTCAGGTCGCTGTACATCGTGGCCACTTGCCGCTGGCCGAACGCGTTGTACAGCGCGGCATCGACCGCCGAGAGCGCAACACCGAGGCTGGCGGCCTTGGCGCGATCGACATCGACATACGTTTCGACGCCGTTGTCGCTTTGATCGTCGTCGAGGTCGGTCAGTCGCGCGTCCTGCCGCAGTTGCGCGACCAGCTTGAGCGTCCACTCCTTCAGGTCGGCGGCGCTGTCGGCCTTCAGCGTGTACTGGTAGGTGCTGTTGCTGCTGCGCCCGCCCATGCGCAGCTCCTGCGCCGGGTTCAGGAACACCCGCAGACCCGTGATGCGCGCCAGTTGCGGGCGCAACCGATTGATCACCGTGCGGGTCTTCTCGCCCTTGGGCCGATCGCGCGCGGGCTTGAGCGCGGCCGACAGAAAGCCGCCCCCCGCATTCCTTCCGCCTGCGAAGGCGACCACCGTGCCCATTGACGGATCGGCGCGAATGATGTCGACCGCCTGCTGCAGCTTGTCGGCCATGGCGGTCGAGGAGATGCTCTGGTCGGCGCGCAGCCCGCCGAACATCTGCCCGTTGTCCTGATCGGGAAAAAACCCCTTGTCGATCGCCATGAACAGGTAGCCATTGAGGCCGACCACCACCAGCAGCACCAGCACCACGAGCCAGGGCGAGCCGAGCGACCAGTCGAGTGCATGGGCGTAGCCCCGCGCCAGGCGCTGCTGCGAGCCCGCGGCCCAGCGGCCGAGCAGCGTTCTCAGGCGACCGGCGACACTGCGCCGCACCGGCGCGTCCCGTCCGCGCGCGGGCAGCAGCATCGCGCACAGCATCGGGGTGGTGGTGAGCGAAATCACCAGCGAGATCATCACGGCGCTCGACAGCGTCACCGCGAACTCGCGGAACAACCGCCCCGGCTGCCCCCCCATGAACAGCAGCGGAATGAACACCGCGACGAGCGAGACGCTCATCGTGAGCACCGTGAAGCCGACCTCGCGCGCGCCGTCGAGGGCCGCGCGCTTGCGCGCCACGCCACGCTCGAGGTGGCGCGTGATGTTTTCGATCACCACGATCGCATCATCGACCACGAAGCCGGTGGCCACCGTGAGCGCCATCAGCGTGAGGTTGTTGAGCGAGAACCCGAGCGCCGCCATCACCGCCAGCGTGCCCAGCAGCGACACGACGGTGGCCACCGCCGGAATCAGCGCCGCCCGCAGGTTGCGCAGGAACAGGCCCACCACCAGCACCACCAGCACCACGGCGATGCCCAGCGTGATCTCCACCTCGCGCACCGAGCCGCGCACCGAACCGGTGCGGTCGATCGCCGTGTGCAGCTCGATGTCGGACGGCAGCTGGGCGCGCAGTTGCGGCAGCAGCGCGTCGATCTCGTCGGCCGTCTCGATCAGGTTGGCGTCGGGTTGCTGCGTGATGTTGACGACGATCGCGGGCTCGCCGTTGAACATGCCACGCGTGCGTGAGTCCTGCACGCCATCGATCACGCGCGCCACCTGCGACAGGCGCACCTCGGCACCGCCGCGCATGGCGACGATCAGTTCGCGGTAGTCGGCGGCGCGCAGCCCCGGTGCCGGCGTGAGCACCTGCAAAGCCCTTCCGCCGTCGGCGCCACCGATCTCGATCTGGCCCTTGGGCCGGTTGGCGTTGCCCGCCTGCAGCGCGGCGCGCACGTCGTCGCTGCTGATGCCCAGCTCCGACAGCGCGAACGGGTTGAGCTCGACGCGCACCGCCGGCTGCGAGCCTCCACCCAGCGTGACATCGCCCACGCCGGCCACCTGCAGCAGGCGCTGGCTGACGATGTTGTTGACCGCATCGAAAATCTGCCCTGGCGTGCGCGTTCTCGACGTCAGCGCCAGGATCATGAAAGGCTGGGCCGCCGGATTGGCCTTGCGGTAGGTCGGATTGGTGCGCAGGCTCGCGGGCAGATCGATGCGCGCCGCGTTGATCGCCGCCTGCACGTCGCGCGCGGCGCTGTCGATGTTGCGCTTGAGGTCGAACTGCAGCACCACGCGCGACGAGCCGGTGCTGGAACTGCTCGTCATCTCGTTGACGCCGGAAATCGTGCCCAGCGTGCGCTCGAGCGGCGTCGCAACGGTGCGGGCCATGTCGGCGGGGCTGGCGCCAGGCATGCCGGCGGATACGAAGATGACCGGAAAATCGACCGCCGGCAGACGGGCCACGGGCAGGATGAAGTAGGCGCCGATGCCCGCGAGCGCGATCCCGATGGTGAGAAGAACGGTGGCGATCGGGCGATCGATGAAAAGGCGCGAGAGGTTCACCGCTCCGCTCCCTCCGACCACGCCCGGGCTCCTGCGGCCCCACCCTCTTGCGGCGCGGGCGCGAAGTCATCTTCCGCGATCGGTCGGCCCCAACCCAGTCGCTCGCCGATCCGGTCGAACCACACGTAAATCACCGGTGTCGTGAACAGCGTCAGCAACTGCGACAGCACCAGCCCGCCAAAGATCGAGATCCCGAGCGGCCTGCGCAGCTCGGCGCCGTCGCCCCAGCTCAGCATCAACGGCACGGCGGCGGCCAGCGCCGCCAGCGTCGTCATCAGGATCGGCCGAAAGCGCAACAGCGCTGCCTGGTGGATCGCCTCGACCGCGCTCTTGCCCTCGTGGCGCTCGGCGTCGATCGCGAAGTCGATCATCATGATCGCGTTCTTCTTGACGATGCCGATGAGCAGCACCAACCCGATGATGCTCACCACGTCCAGCGCATGACCGGTGACCTCCAGCGCCAGCAACGCGCCCACGCCCGCGGAGGGCAGCGTGGAAAGAATGGTGAGCGGGTGCACGTAGCTCTCGTAGAGCACGCCGAGCACGATGTAGACGCAAACCACCGCCGCCAGGATCAGCCAGAGCTGGTTGGCGAGCGACTTCTGGTAGGCGCCCGAGGCTCCGGTGAATCGCATCGTGATGCCCACCGGCAGGCCGGCGCTGGCCGCCACGCCACGCACCGCCTGCACCGCCGCGCCCAGGCTCACGCCGGGGGCGGTGTCGAAGCCCACGGTGGCCGCCGGGTACTGGCCGACGCGCTGCACGGTCAGTGGTGCAGGCTCCTCGACGATCTGCGCGAACGAGGCCAGCGGCGTCGTGCCACCGCCGGTGGTCTTGACCGGCAGATCGCGCAGCGCGCGCAGGCTGGTCGCGTCCTCGTGCGCCGCCTCCAGGATCACGCGGTACTGGTTGGTCTCGCTGAAGATGGTCGAGACGATCCGCTGGCCAAAAGCGTTGTAGAGCGTGTTGTCGAGCGTGCTCGCCGTCACGCCCAGCCGCGCGGCGGTGTCGCGATCCACGCGCACCATGGCCGCGGGGCCCGTGAACCCGGCGCTGGTGGTGGCGTGGCGCACCTCGGGCACGTCGGCCAGGCGCGCGGCCAGGGTTCGGGCCCACTGGTTGACGAGTTGCGTGTCCACGCCTTCCAGGTCGAAGCGGTACTGGGTGGGACCGGTGTCCGAATCGATGGTGAGGTCCTGCGTCGGTTGCAGATACAAGCCGACACCCGCCACCTCGGCCGCGACGCGCTCGCGCAGGCGCCGCATGATGGTCGCCTCGGAATCGCCAAACAGCGGCCGGGGCCTGAGGTTGATCACCAGCCGCCCGGTCGACAACGCGCTGTTGTTGGCCGCGTCGACCCCCACCACCGAGCTGAGCGAGGCCACCGCCGGGTCGCCCAGCACCACGCGCGCGACGTCCCCCTGCAGGGCGGACATGCGGGCGAACGACACGTCGCTGGCCGCCTGCACCTGGCCCTGCAGCTGGCCGGTGCTCTGGGTGGGAAAGAGGTCCTTGGGAATCAGCACGTAGAGCAGCGCCGTGAGCGCGAAGGTCAGCACCGCCACCCACAGCGTGAACACCTGGTGGCGCAGCACCCACTGCAAGCCGCCGTCGTACCAGCGGATCATCGCGTCGATCCCGCCCTGCAGCCGCGCGGCCAGCCAGCCCTGCGCCGCATCGATCGGCCGCAAGACGCGCGCCGACATCATCGGCACCAGCGTGAGCGAGACCAGCGCCGAAAACAGGATG
>CAZGOL010000157.1:0-5466 GCA_964527755.1 uncultured Ottowia sp. | reverse complement strand
AACTCGGCCTGCACGCCGGCCAGGTCACGCCGCTTGCCGCTCATGGTGTCGATGATGTGAATGTGCTCGGTCACCAGTTGCGCCAGGTCCTTGTCGCCGCTGGAGATCACCACCTCCAGGCCCTGCTCGGCAGCCACCCGCGCCAGCGTTCCGATCACGTCGTCGGCTTCCACACCGGGGACGGCCAGCACACGCCAGCCCAGCAGCCCAACCACCTCGTGGATCGGCTCGATCTGGCTGCGCAGGTCGTCCGGCATCGGCGAGCGGTTGGCCTTGTAGTCGGGGTAGATCGCGTCGCGGAAGGTGGGCCCGGGAGCGTCGAACACGCAAGCTGCAAAGGGCGCGTCCGGATACTCCTTGCGCAGCGCGCCCAGCATGTTGATCATGCCGCGGATGGCGCCGGTGGGCGCGCTGTGCGGATCGGCCGGGTCGGCGCGCAGGTCGGGCATGGCGTGAAAGGCACGATACAGGTAGCTCGATCCATCGACCAGCAACAGGCGTGGCGTGACGGCAGGGGACGCTTCGGTCATGCCGGCATTGTGCCCGCACGGCCCGCGTGCTGGCGCACGGCGGCTGGCGCGCGCCTACAATCGATGGCATGCGCATCCATCGCCTTTTGCTCACCGCCGCCTTGGTGGTCGCCCTCGTGCCGGCGCAGGCCCAGACCTCCAGCCGCACGCCGGTTGGCGAGTCGGTGCGCGAAGTCTCGACGCAAGATGGCCGCAACCAGCGCATCGAACGCATCGAGCTGCAGGATTCGGGCAGCCGCATCGACGAAGTGCGCGAGGGCGGCCAGACCAAGAGCATCACCGTCCAGCCCAAAGCCTCCGTGCCACCCTACGACGTGCGGCCGGCGGGCGCATCGGCCCTGGACAACCCCGCGGCAGCGCCGGGCAGCGCCGGGCCGCGCACCTGGAAGATCTTCAGCTTCTGATCCGCATGGCGGTCTACACCGAAGTCTCCGAGGACGAGGCCGGCGCGTTGCTGCAAGCGCTGGATCTGGGCGAGTTGCTGGCGCTGCGCGGCATCGAAGGCGGCATCGAGAACACGAACTATTTCGTGACCAGCACGCGCGGCGAGTGGGTGCTGACGCTGTTCGAGCGCCTGACGCACGCGCAGTTGCCGTTCTACCTGCACCTGATGAAGCACCTGGCCGAACACGGCGTGCCGGTTCCCGACCCGCAGGCCAAGCCGGTGGGCGGGCACGTCCCAGCGGGCGAGGACGATCTCCTGCACACGGTGGCGGGCAAGCCCGCGTCGCTGGTCAATCGCCTGCGCGGCAAGAGCGAGTTGAACCCGGGGCCGGCCCATTGTGCCGCCGTGGGCGCCATGTTGGCGCGCGCGCACCTGGCGGCCCGCTCGTTCGACCGGCATCAGCCCAACCTGCGCGGCCTCGCGTGGTGGAACGAAACCGCGCCGGTCATCCTTGCACACCTCGACGAGGCGCAGCAGACCCTGCTGCGTTCCGAGCTGGCCTATCAGAACCACGTGGCCGCCGGCAGCGTCCATGCGGCCCTGCCGCGCGGAGCCGTGCACGCCGACCTGTTCCGCGACAACGTGATGTTCGAGGGCACGCACTCGCAGCCGCTGCTGACGGGCTTTTTCGATTTCTACTTCGCCGGCGTCGACACCTGGCTGTTTGACCTGGCGATCACGCTCAACGACTGGGCGGTCGATCTGCCCACCGGTCGCCCGGACGCGGCGCGCACGCAGGCGCTGCTGGACGCGTACCAGTCGGTGCGTCCCCTGACGGACGCCGAGCGGCGCCTGCTGCCGGCCATGTTGCGCGCCGGTGCCCTGCGCTTCTGGATCTCGCGGCTGTGGGACCTGCACCTGCCGCGCACCGCCAGCCTGCTGACCCCGCACGACCCGGGCCACTTCGAGCGCGTGTTGCGCCAGCGCGTGGCCGCCCTGAACTCGCCATGAAACTCAACCTGGTTGCAGCCCATGTCGGCGCGCACTGGATGGGCGCCGGAGTCCGCGCGTTCTTCAGGCGCCCGATGGCGCTGACGGGGCTGTTCTTCATGTTCATGGCCACACTGTCGCTGGTCGCGCTGGTCCCACTGGTGGGTGGCCTGCTGGCGCTGGCGCTGGTGCCGGCAACCACCGTCGGATTGATGGCCGCCACGCGCGAGGTCGACGCGGGGCGCTTTCCGATGCCGCTCACGCTGTTCATCGCGCTGCGCCAGGGACCGCAGCAGACGCGCGCCATGCTGCTGCTGGGCGTGCTGTACGCGATCGCGGTGCTGCTGGTGCTGGGCGCCTCGGCACTGGTCGACGACGGACGTTTCGCCAGCCTCTACGTGGTGGGTGGCGGTTTCTCGCCCGAGTTGATGAACGATGCGGACTTTCGCACCGCCGCGTGGGTGGCGATGCTGCTGTACTTGCCGGTTTCGCTGGCGTTCTGGCACGCGCCGGCGCTCGTGCACTGGCATGCCATGCCGCTGGCCAAGAGTCTGTTCTTCAGCCTGGTGGCAGTGCTGCGCAACACGCGCGCGTTCCTGGTCTATGGCGCGCTGTGGCTCGCGCTGTCGTCGCTGATCGGGTTGGTGTTGATGATGGTGCTGTTGCTGTCGGCGTTTCGCGCCAGCCCCGAAATGCTGACCAGCATCCTGGTGCCCCTGTCGCTGTTGATCGCCGCGATGTTTTTCAACTCACTGTGGTTCACCTTCCGCGACAGCTTCGACGCCGACAGCGCAACCCAGGTCGACAGCGTGCTGGCGTGAGTGCGGCGACTCAGCGGGCGTGAATGAGTCCGGAGCGCCTGGAAGGATCGTCCGCGCACGTCCGATCAGCGCGCAAGGCGCGGATGCGGCCCGCGCTGCTGCGGCGAGCACGGGCTGCGCCGAGCACGCAGGCCCCGCCCGTCAAGGCGGGCACGCTGGATCGGTTCAAGCCTTCCCTCAACTGCCGGCCAAGGTCATCCGCTCGACCAGCACCGAACCCACCGTCTTGGCGCCATAGTTGTACGCATCGGCGCCCACCGCCACGATGCCCTTGAACATCTCGCGCAGGTTGCCGGCGATGGTGACTTCGTGGACCGGATGGACGATGCGCCCGCGCTCCACCCAGAAGCCGCTGGCCCCGCGCGAATAGTCGCCGGTGACCGGGTTCACGCCCTGGCCCATCAACTCGGTGACGAACAGGCCGGTGCCCAGCCTGCGCAGCATGGCGTCGAGGTCGTCGCCCGGCTGTGTCAGGCGCGAGGTCAGCGTCAGGTTGTGCGATCCGCCGGCGTTGCCGGTGGTCTTCATGCCGAGCTTGCGTGCCGAATAAGTGCCCAGGAAATAGCCTTCGACGCGCCCGCCCACGACCACCTGGCGCGGCTGCACGCGCACGCCCTCATCGTCGAACGGCGAGGAACCCTTGCCGCCGCGCACGAATGGGTCTTCCGCCAGGTCGATGTGCGGTGCGAACACCGCCTGCCCGAGCGAATCGAGCAAAAACGTGGAGCGCCGGTACAGCGCCCCGCCGCTCACCGCCTGCACGAAGCTGCCCAGCAGTCCGGCGGCCAGCGGCGACTCGAACAGCACCGGGCACTCGCGCGTGGCGATCTTGCGGGCGCCCAGGCGGCTCAACGCCCGCTCGGCCGCATAGCGCCCCACCGCCTGGGGACTCGCCAGCGCGGTGGGATCGCGCATCGAGCTGTACCAGTAGTCGCGTTGCATGCCGGAGCCCTTGCCGGCGATCGGCGCGACCGACAGGCTGTGGCGCGAACTGGCGTAGCCACCGCGAAATCCGTGCGTGTGCGCGGCAAAGAAGTGGCTTTGCTGCGCCGAGACGCCGGCGCCCTCGCTGTTGGTGACCCGTGCATCGACGGCAAACGCCGCGTTTTCGCACTCCAGCGCCAGTTCGGCTGCCTGCTCGCTGGTGATTGGCCAGGGGTGAAACAGGTCGAGTTCACGTGCCTGATGGTCGATGTCGCCGGCGTCGGGCAGTCCGGCCGCCGGGTCTTCGGCGGTGAAGCGCGCGATGTCATAGGCGGCCTGGACCGTGCGCTCGACCGCCGCCGGCGAAAAGTCGGACGTGCTGGCGTTGCCGCGCCGCTGGCCCAGATACACCGTGATCCCGAGCGTCTTGTCGCGGTTGCGCTCCACCGTTTCCAGTTCTCCCTTGCGCACGCTCACCGACAGCCCTGAACCCTCCGACGCCTCGGCGCCCGCGTCGGTCGCGCCCAGCTTCATGGCACGGGCGATGGCACCATCGACCAGGTCCTCGAACCGGGCGCGGGAATAAGAAAAGCCCGCCAGGGGCTTGGAGCTGTCGTGCATGGTGACGGCTATCATACTTGCGGACTTTTCATCCGATCGACCATGCCCCGCAAACCCCGAAAAGGCTATTTCGTGCAAGGGCAGTTCATCGCCGAAGGCAGCGAACTGGACCAGCAGCTCAAGGAAGAGCTGCGTGCCGGTGGCCCGAGCAAGACCGAGCTGAAGGCGCAAAGCGCGCAACTGCAGGCACTCGGCGAACAGTTGCTGGGACTGCGCGCCAATCTGCTGAAACCGCTCGGACTGCCCGAACGCCTGCTGGATGCCCTGGACGAGCTCAGGCGCATCGAGAGCTTCGAGGGCAAGCGCCGGCAAAGCCAGTTCGTCGGCAAGCTGATGCGCCAGTTGCCGGGCGAGACCATTGCCCACATCCGCGGTGCGCTGGACGAGCAGCGCCAGGGCGCCGCGCAGCAGGTGCTGCGCCTGCACGCCGCCGAGCACTGGCGCGAGCGCCTGCTGAACGACGACGCCGCGGCCGGGACCTGGGCCTCCCGATTTCCCGGCACCGACGTGCAGCACCTGCGCGCGCTGGTGCGCCAGGCACGCAAGCAGGCGTCCCCGCCCGAGGTCGTGCGCGAAGCCACGGCCAGCGGGCAAGCGCCGCGCCACGGGCGCGCCTGGCGCGAGCTGTTCCAGTTCGTGCAGGCCGAACTGGCTCGTGCCGAATCGGCCGGCGCCGACTCCGACGACCCGGCGCACTACACGGACGACACGCACGCGGGCTGAGCGCCGGCAACGACCGAGAAGGTGTGAACGAACCCATGAGTGCACTTGATCCCATCACGATCGGCATCGTCTCGGTGAGCGACCGCGCGGCCAGCGGCGTCTATCAGGACCAGGGCCTGCCCGCGTTGCAGGACTGGCTCAACCGGGCGCTGAAAAACCCGATCGTCTTCGTGCCGCGACTGATCCCGGACGAACGGGAACGGATCAGCCAGGCCCTGGTCGAGCTGGTGGACGCCGGCTGCGCCCTGGTGTTGACCACCGGCGGCACCGGGCCGGCACCGCGCGACGTCACGCCCGAGGCCACACTGGCCGTGGCCGACAAGGTGATGCCGGGCTTCGGCGAGCAGATGCGGCAGATCAGTCTGGCCTTCGTGCCCACCGCCATCCTTTCGCGTCAGGTGGCCGTCATCCGTGGGCAGAGCCTGATCATCAACCTGCCCGGCCAGCCCAAGGCGATCGCCGAGACGCTGGA
>CAZGOL010000156.1:0-5600 GCA_964527755.1 uncultured Ottowia sp. | reverse complement strand
CGCGCCAGGCGTGGCGGCTCGCCCGGGCGGTCGTCGCGCGAACGCTCGTATTCGACCGGCAGGCCGCGGCGCTGGCGCTCACGCGCTGCCAGATAGGGGTGGATCATGCCGCCGGTGATCGGCCCGGGGCGCACGATCGCGACCTGCACGACGAGGTCGTAGAAGGTGGTGGGCTTCAGGCGCGGCAGCATGCTCATTTGCGCGCGGCTTTCGATCTGGAAGGTGCCGACGGTGTCGGCGCGGCGGATCATCGCGTAGGTGGCCGCGTCTTCGGGCGTGATGTCGCAGCGCGTGAAGGGCCGCCCGCGCCATGCACTCACCAGGTCGAGGCAACGGCGCACTGCGGTGAGCATGCCGAGCGCGAGCACGTCGACCTTGAGCAGTCCAAGCGCCTCCAGGTCGTCCTTGTCCCACTGGATCACGCTGCGCCCGGCCATCGCGGCCGGCTCGATCGGCACCAGGCGCGTGAGCGGGGTTTGCGTGAGCACGAAGCCGCCGACGTGCTGGCTCAGGTGACGCGGGCGTCCGCGCAGTTGCGCGGCAAGCTCCAGCCACAGGCGCGCGCTGGCGGCGGGCAGGGACACGCCCAGCGCCTGCGCCATCTCCATCAAACGCGGCTCGGGCGCGCCGGTGTCAAAGCCGTGGTGGTCCTTGGCGAAGGCATCGATCAGCCGCGCATCCAGTCCCAGTGCCGCGCCCACGCCGCGCAGCGCGCCACGCGTGCGCCAGGTGACGACGGCGGCGGCCAGCGCGGCGCGCTCGCGGCCGTACTTGGCGTAGATGTACTGGATGATCTCCTCGCGCCGCTCGTGCTCGAAATCGACGTCGATGTCGGGCGGCTCGCCGCGCCGCGCCTTGCTGATGAAACGCTCGAGCAGCGGATGCGAGCGCTCGGGATCAGCCGCGGTGATGCCCAGGCAAAAGCACACCACCGAGTTGGCCGCCGAGCCGCGCCCCTGGCACAGGATGGCGCGAGCGCGGGCAAAGCGCACGATGTCGTGCACCGTCAGAAAGAACATCTCGTAGCGGCACTCGGCGATCAGGCGCAATTCCTTGGCCAGATAGCGCCAGATCGCGACCGGGACGCCGCGCGGGTAACGCTCGTGCGCGCCGGCGATCGTGTGGCGGCGCAGCGTCTGCGCGGGCGTCAGACCGGGCAGCACGCTCTCTTGCGGGTAGTCGTAGCGGATTTCATCGAGCCGGAAGCTGCAGCGCGCGGCAACGGCGAGCGTGGCGGCAAGCGGTTCGGGCGGGTACAGGCTGGCGAGCTGCGCGCGCGAGCGCAGGTGGCGCTCGGCGTTGGCAGCGAGCGCAAAGCCGCACTCAGCCAGCGGGCGGCCCAGGCCGATGGCGACGAGCACGTCGTGCAGCCGCTTGGCGGCGCGCACATGCATGCGCACGTCGCCCGCAGCAACCAAGGGGCAGCCGCTGGCATCGGCCAGGCGCTGAAGATGCGCGAGCCAGAGCGCGTCGCCGGCATCGCGGTGCAGCTCGACCAGGAGCGGAATTCTTGCATCCGATATGGCCGTATCGGTTGCTGCACTGGCCGTGGCAGCCACGTTTTCGATGGTCTTTGCCGTCCGCAGCGGCGCCCACAGTCGCTCGCAATCCTGCAACGCGGCGAGCGCGTCGGAGAGCGGCGGCAGGCGGTATTCCCCCTTGGGCGCGCCCTGGCGGCAGGCGCTGATGAAGCCGCACAGCGCGCCCCAGCCCGCCCGGTCGCGCGCCAGCGCCACCAGCGTACCCTGCCCCTCGAAGCGAAACTCGCTGCCATGCACGAGGTGCAGTGGATCGGATGCACCCCCCGCCGCGGCGCCGTGTACAGCGTTCTTCAGTTCGGCGAGCGCGCGCCAGGCCTGCACCGCGCCGGCCACCGAGCATTCGTCGGTGATCGCCAGCGCCGCATAGCCCAGCGCATGCGCACGGCGCACCAGCTCCTCGGGGCTGGACGCGGCGCGCTGAAAGCTGAAATGCGACAGGCAGTGCAGCTCGGCATAGCCGGGCAGGTCCGCCCCCGCCGGTGGCACCAACGGCAAGTGCCGTACCCGGGCTGCGCGCCGGCGCGCGGCTTCGTCCTTGCGCGAGAGCTCAGGCATAGACCCCCTGCACGAACCAGCGCACCGGCACATCGACGCTCGTGCGCGAAGTCGCGCGCTCGCGAAATACCCAGAGCAGTTGCCGCGATGCGCCCTGGGCGATGAAATAGTCGCGCGCCGCGGGTTCGACCCCATCGCCCTGCCCGGGCCACCAGCCGGTCTCCACGCGCTGCGGCCCGGTCAGCAGGCGCAGCGCGGCGCCTTCGTGCCAGGGCTGGTCGCCACGCATCTGCAAGGGCCTGGGCGGGCGCAGCAACCAGGCGGGGGCGAGCGCGTCGGCGGGCATCGGATCCGACCCCCGCTGGGCGAAGGTTGGAGCGGGTGCGCACCCGGGCCCCGGAGTACCCGCATCGTGCGCCCCTCCCGGTCTTTTCCCGGCAGAGGCGGCAGGTGCGCCTTGCTCCACCACCTGCCAGCGCTGGCGCACCTCGGGCCGGTGGTCCGCGCGCAGCACCGGGCGGCGCACGCTCGCCGGACCCAGGCGCGCACTCGCGCGTTCGACGAGCACATGCAGCGGCTCGCCCCGCCGCTGTTCGCCGGGCAGCAGGCTGGCATTGCCCGGCTGCCACGGCGCGCTGTCACGCACGACGAGGCGCAGCGCGACCACCGGCGCGTGCAAGGTGGTGTGCGCCAGCCGCCCGGCCAGCAGGCGGCGCAGGTGCTCCATCTGCTGCGCCGGCTCGGCGGTGCGCACGACGAGCGACTGCGCGGACGGCAGCTCCTGCCCGTTCAGGCGTTTCTGGTCGAACGTCCAGACCAGCTCGAACGCGAGCACGCCACGCTGGCGCGCGCGCAGCCACCCCTGCAGCGCGGCGAGCAGGCGGTTTGCGGACCACAGCAGCGCAGGCGCGGTCTCGGCGTGCGCGGGCAGCTCCAGCGCCTCGTCGAAACGCTCGGGCAGCGTGAGCCATCGGTACACCTCGTCCTCGCGGCCGAAGGCGATGTCGAGCGCAGTGCGCAGCTGCGGGCCGAAGCGGCGCACCATCGCCGCGCGCGGCAGCGAATCGGCCTCGCCCCAGGTGTGCAGACCTAGGCGCGAGAGCAGCGGCAGGTGTGCCCGCGCGGCGGCCAGCAGGTGCAGCGGCAGCGCCGCTACGCCACCCGCGGCAATGGCATGCCCCTCGCGGCGCAGACGCAGGTGCGCGATAGCTACGATTCCGATAGCTGCCTGGGCAATGTCGGTGGGCCGAAGCGGCGGATTTTCTTCAAGAATGCGCCGCTGCAGGGCGGCCGCCCCACCCCACAGGCGCAGGCCGGCAGAGACTTCCAGCAGCAGCACCCCGTCCACCCGCACCACGCGCGGGGTGTAGCGCAGCGCCCACCAACCCAAGGGGTCGCCAGTCGATGGGGCGGCCGGCGCGTCCTGGAGGGATGCAACCGGCGCGTCCTCAGGCGGCCACCGCAAGGCGAACCACCACATCGCCCACCTCCGCCCGCCCGCCACCCGAACCCGCACACGCCACGGGCGACAGCGCCTGGTCCGCCGGCAACGCGATCGGTCCCCCGGCGGATCCGGCACCGCTGGCCAGCACCTCGCGCAAAGCTGGCCGCTGTCCCGCCAGCAGCAGATGCCTGCCCAGCGACGGACCGCGCCGCTTGAGCAGGCGCAAACGCAACGCGGGGGCGGGCTCGCCGACCCCCGACTCGACCAGAACGCGCAGCGGCGCCGGCGAGGCGCTGGCCGCCGCCTCCATCGGCCGCAGCGCGAACAGCAGCCCATCGCCGCGCTGCGCTGCCGCCAGTTGCAGGCGGCGCAGATCGGCCACGCGCGCATGCGGCAGCCAGGCCAGCACGGCCGTCACATCGGCACAGGCCAGCGCCTGCCCGACCAGCCACAATGACGCCGCCGGGGCATCGGCCGCCAGCCACAGCACCGCATCGGCACGCACGCCGGCGGCCACCAGCGCCGGCACGAAGGGCTCGTGCGGCGGATTGACCACCGCCAGCATCCCGCCGACCCCGCGCTGGCGCGCCGCCAGCGCCGGCAGCACCAACGGCCAGACGGGAACCTCGGGCGTGCCCTGCAACAGCTCGACCAGCGCGCCCAGCGGCCAGCCGCCGCCGGGCAGCTCGGCGTCCAGCGGCGCGTGCCTGCTGGGCACGGTGCGCACTGGCCCGTCGGCCAGCGCGTCGGCACGCCATACCCCGGCGAGGCCCGCTGCCAGCTCGTCGAGCGGCCCGTGCGAAGGAGAACAAAGGGGTGCGGCAACGGCCATGATCAACTGTATTTTCATACAGTTTTCTGGTCGGTGCCAACCCCATTGAGTCCCACGCCCGAAGCGAGCTAACTACAATGATCCAGCGCTATTCATTCAGGAGAACACCACATGGCCCCCTGCATCGTCATCTGCCATTTCGCCCTGCCGGTGCCGGACGAAACCCGCTTCATCGAGATCGCCAAGAAATCGGCCGCCATGTTCCGCAAGCTGGGCGATCGCGGCCTGATCAGCAAGGACTACGTGCGCGGCGTCGACGGCGCCGGCGGCGTCTACGTCTGGGCCAGCCGCGCCGCCGCCGAGGCCTGGTTCACCGAGGACAAGCTGAAGGAATACACCCAGATCTTCGGCGCCCGCCCCACCCTGACCTGGTACGACGCCCACCTGACGGTGGACAACCAGGCGGGGCAGACGCGGGTCAATGGCCAGCCGATCGCCGAGGCCTGATGCCAGCGACCATGGGCACCGCCCCGACTCCCCGACAGTACGAAGATTTCATGCGCCACGTGCACGAGCACGGCGTGTTCAAGATGGATCGCACCGGCACCGGCACACGCAGCGTGTTCGGCCACCAGATGCGTTTTGATTTGAGCGAGGGCTTTCCGCTCATCACCACCAAGAAGGTGCATCTCAAGAGCATCATCTACGAGCTGCTGTGGTTCCTGCGCGGCGACGGCAACGCGCGCTGGCTGCAGGAGCGCGGCGTGACCATCTGGGACGAATGGGCCAAGCCCGATGGCGATCTGGGCCCGGTGTACGGCGTGCAGTGGCGCAGCTGGCCCACGCCCGATGGCGGGCACATCGACCAGATCGCGCAGGTGGTGCAGCAGCTCAAGACCAACCCCGACAGCCGCCGCATCATCGTGAGCGCCTGGAACGTGGCCGATCTGCCCCAGATGGCGCTGATGCCCTGCCATGCCTTTTTTCAGTTCTATGTCGCCGAAGGCAAATTGAGCTGCCAGCTCTACCAGCGCAGCGCCGACATCTTTCTGGGCGTGCCGTTCAACATCGCCAGCTACGCGCTGCTGACCCACATGCTGGCGCAGCAGTGCGATTTGCAGGTGGGCGACTTCATCTGGACCGGCGGCGACTGCCACATCTACAGCAACCACGAGCAGCAGGTGCAGGAGCAACTGAGCCGCGCGCCCTACCCCTTTCCCCGCCTGCACATCAAGCGCCGGCCGCCTTCGATCTTCGACTACGAATACGAAGATTTCGAGGTGTTGGACTACCAGCATCATCCGGCGATCAAGGCGCCGGTGGCGGTTTAGTTCCAAGCAAAATCCGG
>CAZGOL010000155.1:0-5681 GCA_964527755.1 uncultured Ottowia sp. | reverse complement strand
CGTAGCCATCATCGGTGGCCTCCATGTTGGCCAGAATCGAGTTGCTGTAGTTGCTGACCGCCTTGGCCTGCGTCATCGTGATGTTGACGTGGTGTCGCGTGTAGCTGCTGGTGCGGATGCGGATGCCCTTTTTCAGGCCTTCTTCGCCCAGGTAGGCACCCCACGCCCAGGCAGCCACCATCACGTGGATCGTGTTGCCCTTGGGGCTCACGCCCAGCTTCTCGGAACCGATCCACACCAGCGGGCGGAGGTAGCAACTGGTCAGCCTGTTGGCGCGCACCACTTCTTTTTGCGCTTCGTCGATCTGCTCGATGCTGAACGGGATCTTCATGCGCAAAATTTTGGCGCTGTTGAACAGTCGCTGGGTGTGATCCCGAAGGCGGAAGATCGCAGTGCCCGCGGCCGTGTCGTATGCGCGCACCCCTTCGAATGCCCCGCATCCATAGTGCAAGGTGTGGGTGAGCACGTGGATCTTGGCGTCACGCCAGTCGACCAGTTGGCCGTCCAGCCAGATCTTGCCATCGCGATCGTGCAGGGGAAGCGGGGGGGTGCTCATCGAAAGTCCTCGGTTCTTGCGGGCGCCAACCCGGCGCGGCGACTCATGCCGTGATTCTAAGCTTCGTGGTATGCGGCGGTGTCAGACGCTGACGGCGGGCGTTCGAGTCGCCAGCGTACCAGGCGACCACCCTCAAATGTTGCAATCACCCGTGCCTGGCCCGCATCGCTCCACTGGTAAACCTCGGGCTGTACGTCCGGAGGAGACAGGCGTTCACCCAGCGAGCGCGTCATGGCCAGCACGTGGAGCAGGGATCGGCGCGCCTGGAGCTTCGCGTTGAGCATCACGGCGCTGTCGGTGTACCCGAGCGGGCGTTCGTTGGCGCGCTTCATGACCGCCAGCAGACGCGCGTAGTACAGCAGGAACCACAGCACCAGGGCGCTGCCCAGCAGCGCCAGGCCGTGCCAGCGTCCGGCGCGCCAGGCACCTGCTCCCAGCAGGACAGCACCCAGCAGGACGCCGATTCGTTGCCAATTCATCGCGCCATTTTCGTCATTTGCACCGGCAGTGGCCGCTCCCGAAACGGCGGGTCGCCGGCAGCGACCCTGAGAACGCCGGGCTTGCGCCTGACCGAATCCCGGTCAGGGCAGGGTTTCTCGCCGCACCGGATGTCGCGGCTCGGTGCGATCGACCGCGCGGGCCGGTGCGGGTTGCCCGCGCCCGCTCATACGCCCAGGTAACGCTGCAGGATTTCGGGCTGTCTCTTGAGCGCAGCCGTCGGGCCTTCGTGCACGATGTAGCCGTTGTTGATGATGTAGACGCGGGTGGCCAGCGCCAGCGCTGCGGCCAGGTTCTGCTCCACCACGACAATCGTCTGTCCTGCCTGTGCCAGTTCCTTGCAGACGCGCAGCAAATCCTGCACGATGACGGGCGCCAAGCCTTCGAAGGGTTCGTCCAGCAGGATGATCTTCGGGTCGCGCACCAGGGCACGGGCGATGGCCAGCATCTGTTGTTCGCCGCCCGAGAGGTCGGTTCCGCGGCTCGTGCGCCGCTCTTTCAGACGTGGAAAGATGTCGTAGATGCGCTCGAGCGGCCACTTGTTCTGAGCCGTGAGACCCGCCAGGACGATATTTTCCTCGACGTTCAGGCTGCCGAAGATGCGGCGCTCTTCGTGCACCAACTGGACGCCGGCACGCGCGATTTCATGCGGCGTATGTCCAGCCAGATCCTTGCCTTCCAGGCGCACGACCCCGGTGCGTGGCTTGACCACTCCCATGATGCTCTTGAAGGTGGTCGACTTGCCGGCGCCGTTGCGCCCCAGCAGCGCCACGACCTCGTTTTTTTCGACGCGCATGGCGACGTCGAACAGGATGTGGCTGTCGCCGTAGTAGCTGTTCAGGCCCGTGACTTCGAGCAGGCTCATGCTGCTTCCTCCTGCATGCCGCCCAGATACGCTTCCTGCACCTTGGGATTGCTCTTGATCTCGTCGGGCGTGCCCTCCACCAGCAGACGCCCCTCCTGAAGCACCGTAACGCGCTCGACCAGCTCGAACAGCGAATCCATGTCGTGATCGATGACCACCAGCGTGCGGCCGTGCGCGATCGACTTGAGCAGTGCCACCGTCTCTATGCGCTCCTCGTGACTCATGCCGGCCAGCGGCTCGTCGAGCAACAGCAAAGACGGTGAACTGGCAAGCGCCAGTCCGATTTCCAGACGTCTTTTTTCGCCGTAGGCCAACTCGGACACCGGCAGGTCGAGCCGGTGCGTCAGGTGCACCAAGGCTGCCGTGCCCTCCACCTGGTCGGTCAGGCCGCGCACCTGGCGCACGCTCTTGAGGAAATCGAGCTTGAACTTGCCGCGAATTTCGGCCAGTGCCGAGATGGCGAGGTTCTGGCGCACGGTCAGGCGCTCGAACAACTGGTTGATTTGATAGCTTTTTGTGAGGCCCAGTTGGCAGGCGTCGGCCACGCCCAGTGCCGTGATGTCCCGCCCCTCGAACACGATCTTGCCGGCGCTGGGCGGGACCTCGCAGGTGAGCATCTTGAAGAAGGTGCTTTTGCCGGCACCGTTGGGACCGATGATCCCGCGAATCTCGCCGTGGTTGACGGTAAAGTCGATGTCGCTGTTGGCCACCAGGCCGCCGTAGCGCTTGGTCAGGCCGGTCACTTCGAGAATCGGGCCTGCGGTGACGATGCTGGTTCGCTGGTGCAGCGCTGCAGCGGCTGCCGCAGTGCTGCTGGATCCGGACGCTGCCGGCGTCGCGCTGCTGGTCGCGGGCTCGTGCTTCCGGTCGCCCCGCGTGGCCAGTCGGGCAAGATCGACAAATCCGCCGACGATGCCGCGCCGCAGGAACACCACCAGCAGCACGAACACGATGCCCAGGATCAGCTTCCAGGTGGCACCCAGTTTCAGCGTGACCTGGAAGAAATCGCTCAGGTACAGCCACACGGCGGCACCCAGCAGCGGGCCGAACAGCGTGCCAGCGCCGCCGATTGCCGTCTGCATGACGATTTCGCCCGAAGTGGCGAACATGAAGGCATCGGGCGGCATGAAGCCCTGCATCATGCCCAGCAGCCCGCCGGCAAAGCCCGCGTACATGGCCGCGATGACGAACACCGCCAGCTTGTACTTGCGAATGTCGTGCCCCAGCGCCTGCGCACGCAACGGGTTTTCGCGGATCGCGCGCAACACCAGACCGAAGGGCGAGCGCACCAGGCGCAACGCCAGCGACAGGGCGACGAAGTACCAGAACGCGAAGAACACGTACATCGACTGGTTGCTGTCGAACTTGAGCGAGGTGAACCCCAGGTTGAGGCTGGGCGAGGGCACGCCGGCCAGGCCGTTCTCGCCTCCGGTGAAATCCGACAGCGGGTTGAACTCGATGTAGAAGAACACCTCGGCAATGGCCACGGTGATCATGGCAAAGTAAATGCCGGTGCGCCGCAGCGCCACCAGGCCCACCAGATAGCCGAGCACGCCGGCGGCGACGGTGCCGATCAGCAGCGCGAGCAGGGTGTTTTGCAGCGACGTCTGCGTCAGCAGGTAGGCAGCGAACATGCCACCCGAACCGAAGAAGGCCGACTGCCCGAAAGACAGCAATCCCGTGTAGCCGAACAGCAGGTCAAAGCCGATGCCGACCATGCCCCAGATCAGGATCCGGTTGATCGTGGTTGGCGTGAAACCCAGGTGCGGCAGGATGAACGGCGCCGCGATCAGGGCCAGCAGCGTCAGCGCCTCTGCAAGATATGGAAATGGTCTGCGCATCGGAAAATCCATCTTGTCCTTATTCGCGGCCCACCGCGCCCAGCAACCCGCGGGGACGGAACATCAGCACCAGCGTCATCACCACGAACAGCACGACGTAGGAATACGCGGGGTTGAACATCGAGGTCAGGCTGATCAACTCGCCGGCAATCAGGCCGCCCAGCACCGCACCGGGAAACGAGCCGACGCCGCCGATCACCACCACGACGAAGGTCTGCACCAGGATCGCCTCGCCCACGTCCGGTGCCAGCGACACCACTGGCGCATTCACGATGCCGGCAAAACCCGCGGCCATCGCGCCGATGCCGAACACCAGCATGAACACGCGATAGACGCTGATGCCCAGCGAATCGACCATCACCGCGTCCTCGATGCCGGCGCGCACGATCATGCCGATGCGCGTGCGGTAGAGCACGAAGTAGAGCGTCAGCAAGGCCACGGTGACGATGGCCAGCAGGCCGATGCGGTAGGTCGGATAGACCATGAAACCCAGGTTCGTGATGCCCATCAACGGTCCCGGTGGCGGCACCGCCTTGGACAGACTGCCGAAGGCAAAGCGGACGAGCTCCACCATCACGATGCTCAGGCCGAACGTCACCAGCAACTGGTCTTCCGGCGGACGGGTGTAGAAGTGGCGGATGATGAGCCGTTCAAGCACGATGCCTACCACCATCACGAACAGCGAGCCGCAGATCACGGCAACGACGAAGGAGTTGGTGTAGGTGAACGCGACCCAGCCGGCATAGCCGCCCAGCATGAACATCGCGCCATGCGCGAGATTGAGCACGCCCAGCGTGCCATAGATGATCGTCAGGCCGGAGGAAATCAGTGCCAGCAAGGCGCCGAGAACCAGCCCGTTGAACAGTTGTGAGATGAAATTGCCCCAGTTCAGCACGCTGGTTCACCCTGATTCGTGGATGTGATGAGAGAGCTCGCGCATCTTCTGGCGAGAGGCGTGCGCGGGCTGCGTTTCCGCGGCGCGCCTTCGCTCGATCGCAGGACGGCAGATCCGAAATGGCCCGTCGCCTGCCGGAGCAGACGACGAACTCACGGCGGTACTCAGGTATAGCTGCCCAGCTTGCAGCCAAAGGCGTCAGGTTTCTGGATCACGTCTTCGCCTTTCTGGGTGTCGACTATTTCCCAGAAATCCTCAGGATTTTTCATGTCCTTCTTGGCCTTGCCGCGCATCACGAATACCGGGCGCACGCACTGGTGATCTTGCGGGCGGTAATAGACATCACCAAACAGCGACGGGATCTTCTCGCCCTTCTCCCACTGCTTGATGACGTCGGGCGGATAGAAACTGCCCGCTTCCGTGACCATCCGTGCCCAGTGCGCGAAGCTCACATAGGCGTTCTCGGCGCCCCACTCCGGGCGGTAGCCGTATTTTTTCTGGAAGGCGTCAACGAATTCCTTGACCAGCGGATACTTGTCCTCCAGCGTCCACCAGAACTCGGTGGCGGCGAACACGCCGGCACTGAGCTCCACACCGGCTTCTTTGGCGAAAAACGGAATGTAGTACGGTAGCACGAGTGTCATCTTGGGCAACAAGCCGAACTGCTTGGCTTGCTGAGCCGCCAGTACGGTGTCGCGGCCCCAGTTGACGATGATCAGGAACTCGGCGCCGGAGTTGGCGATGTTGGTCAGGTATTGGCTGAAGTCCTGCGTGCCCAGCGGCGAGATCTGGTTGGTCACCGTTTTCCAGCCGCCTTTGTCGCGCAAATAGCGCTCGGTGGACTCGGTCGTCGTGTGGCCATAGGTGTAGTCCGGCGTCATGAACGCCATCTTGCGGTTTTTCCCAAACTGTTTGACTAGGATCGGACCGATTGAATTGGCTGCCATTTCGCCGAAATACCCTTGGCGAAAACCGTAGCGCACGCAGTCCTTGCCGGTGGTGTCGTTGGAGCCCGAGATGCCGGGC
>CAZGOL010000154.1:1634-5693 GCA_964527755.1 uncultured Ottowia sp. | reverse complement strand
GCGATCCCGCCCAGCCGACCCACTACTGCCTGATGCGGTCCAGTTCGCGCTTGATGCCCTCGATGTCGCTCTGGTTGCGGGCGATCGACGCCTTCAGTTCGGCCACGCGGTCGAGGTATTTCTGGTAGTTGCGCGCCTCGCCGCCGATCTTGTCGGGTTCGCCGTTGTTGTATTCCTTCTCGAGCTCGGTCTGGCGCGCCTGCGCACGACGCAACTCCTGCTCGAGGATGGCGCGGGCGTCGGCATCGCGCGCGCGCTGCTCGGCGCTGACGACGCGCGTCGGCGCACTGGCCGATCCGCTCGCCCCCGGCGCGACGGGGCCGGCCACCGGCGCCGCGGCTCGCGTCGGGTTGGTGCTGCGCACGACGGTGATGTTGCCGCCCTCGACCAGTTTGCAGTCGGTGCGGCCCTTGATCTGGTTGGTGTATTCGTTGCCGCAGCGGTAGATGCGGTCTTGCGCCGCCGCTGGCAGAGCGAAGGCGCCCAGCGCCCCGCCGGCCAGGGCCAGGCAGGTGGTCAGCAGCAGTGGTTTCATGTCGCGCACGTCTCCAGTCCGCGGCAAGCGCCGGTGGCAGGGGTATCAAGTATCGGTCCAATAGACCGCCAGCGGCCCGCCTTGTTCCCGCCAAAGTATCAAAAATGGCGGCTTGCGGGGTCGTTTTGTTGCCAATACCCCAAATCGGTGAACCAGTCAGAGCGAGTAGTACATGTCGTACTCGGCCGGATTGACCTGCATCCGGATGCGGTTGACTTCACCCATCTTCAGTTCGATGTAGGCGTCCAGCATGCCGTCGCTGAACACCCCGCCCTGGGTCAGGAAGGCCCGGTCGCGGTCGAGCTCTTGCAACGCCTGGTCGAGGCTATGGCACACGGTGGGCACCAGCCGGTCTTCCTCGGGCGGCAGGTGATAGAGATCCTTGCTGGCGGCCTCGCCGGGGTGGATCCGGTTCTCGATGCCGTCCAGGCCGGCCATCAGCAGCGCCGCAAAGCCCAGGTAGGGGTTCATCATCGGGTCGGGGAAACGCGCCTCGATGCGGCGCGACTTCTCGCTCATCACATGCGGGATGCGGATCGAGGCCGAGCGGTTGCGGCTGGAGTACGCCAGCTTGACCGGCGCCTCGAAGTGCGGCACCAGGCGCTTGTAGCTGTTGGTGGTGGGATTGGTGATGGCGTTGAGCGCGCGCGCGTGCCGGATGATGCCCCCGATGTAGTGCAGCGCGGTGTCCGACAGGCCGGCGTAGCCGTTGCCGGCAAACAGGTTCTTGCCGCCCTTCCAGATCGACTGGTGCACGTGCATGCCGCTGCCGTTGTCGCCGTGATAGGGCTTGGGCATGAAGGTGGCCGTCTTGCCGTAGCGGTCGGCCACGTTCCAGATCACGTACTTCATGCGCTGGGTCCAGTCGGCGCGCTCGACCAGGGTGGAAAAGCGGGTGCCGATCTCCAGTTGCCCGGCGCCCCCGACCTCGTGGTGGAACACCTCGACCGGCACGCCCACGCCCTCCAGGATCAGCGCCATCTCGGCGCGCATGTCGTGCGTGCTGTCGACCGGCGGCACCGGCATGTAGCCGCCCTTGTGGCCGGGTCGGTGGCCGCGGTTGGCATCATCCAGCCGCGCGCCCGAATTCCAGGGCGCCTCGTATTCCTCGATCTGGTAGAAACTGTGGCCCGGCTCGGTACCCCAGCGCACGCTGTCGAACACGAAAAATTCGGGCTCGGGACCGAAATACGCGGTGTCGCCGATGCCGCTGGCCTTCACGTAGGCCTCGGCGCGCCGCGCGATCGAGCGCGGATCGCGGTCGTAGGCCTTGCCGTCGCCCGGCTCCAGCACGTCGCAGGACAGCACCAGCGTGGCGTCTTCGAAGAACGGATCGATGAAGGCCGAGGCCGGGTCGGGCATGAGCAGCATGTCGGACGCCTCGATGCCCTTCCAGCCGGGCATCGATGAGCCGTCGAACGCCTGGCCGTCGTTGAACTTGTTCTCGTCGAACGCGCTCGCGGGCACCGTGACGTGGTGCTCCTTGCCACGGGTGTCGGTGAAGCGAAAGTCGACGAACTTGCACTCGTCCTCCTTCAGCATGCTCATCACGTCGGTGACGGTCTTCGCCATCAAAAGCTCCAGTTGCGGTCGCAGGGCGCCGAGTCGTTCGGGCGGGCGCGCGCGCCCGGCAAAAGTTCAAATTTTGCCTGAACCGGCCTGTTCCGCCCGGGGACGCGGCTCACGGGCGCACCGATTCGGGGCCGTAGCGCAGCGCGAACGGGACCAGCCACGTGCGCAGATCGGCGTAGGCGGCCGTCACCGCCGCCGGGTCGCCCTTGACCCCGAGCTCGATGTGGCGTCCATAAGTCGGGTGATCGACGCTCGGCAGGCTGAACACCTTCACGCCGGGGTACGCCGCCTCCACGCGCTGCATCACCGGCGTGAGCACTGCCTCACCCGCGCCGAAGACGATGACCGAGCGCTCCTGCCACGCGGCGGGCCGCAGCCGGGGCGCATAGAGCGTGTCGAGCACCCACTCGATCATCGGCCACGCCATCACGGGAAACCCGGGCACGAAATGAACGGCACCGCCAGCGGCGCCGAAGCAGGTGAACCCCGGAATCTGGTTGTAGGGATTGGGGATGATCTCGGCACCCACCGGAAACATCCCCATGTTCAGGCGATGCAGGTTGTCGGCGCGCTCGGGCTCCCAGGGCACGCCTTCGGCACGCGCCACCGATTCCAGGCGCTGCTGGATCAGGCGCGTGGCTTGCGGGTGCGGCGCCAGCGGCACGCCCAGTGCGGCGGCCGCGCACTGGCGCGTGTGGTCGTCGGGCGTGGCGCCGATGCCGCCGGTGGAGAACACCGCGTCACCGCTGTCGAGCGCGCGCCGCAACGTGGCGGTGATGCGCTCTGGATCGTCGCCGATGATCTCCGCCCAGGCCAGTTGCAGGCCGCGCGCTGCCAGCAGCGCGATGACCTGCGTCAGGTGCTTGTCGGCGCGGCGGCCGGAGAGGATCTCGTCTCCGATCACGATCAGCCCGAAGGCTGGCGGGGCGCGATCAGGGGTCATGCGTGATGGCACCAGGCGGCGCAGCGAGCCGGGCGGGCGGTTCGAACCCCGGCTCGACGGGGGCGCGCTGGCGCAACTCGTCCAGCGCCGCCAGGCCGTAGTGCGAGAACCACAGCCCGCAGAAGGCAAACACCAGCGTGTAGAGCCACACGACGAGCGGCAGCGTGACCCCGAAAAACACCGTGAACATCGCCACCGGCGCCAGAATCAGCAGGGGCACCATGCCCAGGTAGCCGCAGATGGCTCCCATCAACAGCAGGGGCCCGCGATGCTGGCGCCAGATGGCACGGCGCTCCTCGGCGCTGGCGTGCGCGTCGAGCGCGTCGTAGCTCATCACGCGATAGGTCAGCCACCCCCAGATCAGGGGCGGCACGACCAGAAACAGCGGCGGCACCAGCCACAGCGGCATCGACACCACCAGCGCCACCGCAGCCAGTGCGGTCTGACCCAGCGACCACAGCAGCGCTCCGGCCAGCGAGCCGCGCCCGCGCCGCTGCAGCTCAGGGAAGCGCCGCTGCGCCACCAGGTGCCGCATGGCCGGCGTCATCAACCACGCCACCAGCAGCAGGGCCAGCGCCGTGACGAACGCCGACAGGGCCAGCCCCACCAGCAGCAGCGCCACCGCGGACGCCGGGTCCTGCACGCCCAGGTGCACCAGCCAGCCCGTGGCGATGGCGAAAGCCGCCGACGCCTGCAACAGCGCCGTGGTGCTCGCCACCACGGGCGACCAGAAAAAATACCCCAGGCCGACGCCGACGCCAACCATGATCGCCAGCGGCACCAGCGACAGCACGATCACGCGCGGGTGCAGGCAGTAGGCCGCGGCACGCCAGCAGGAATCGACCAGGAGCGACATGGACGGCAAGGATACGTCAGGCGCGCCCAAACAGTCGGCCCAGCCCCAGCCACTGCTGCGCCCAGAAGCCGCGGCCATAGTCGCGTCCCTGCTCCACCTGGTCGCGGATGCCGGTGGCCTCGAACCGCCCGCCGAAGTCGGCCGACCCCAGCA
>CAZGOL010000154.1:0-1534 GCA_964527755.1 uncultured Ottowia sp. | reverse complement strand
GTTGGCGTGTTGCAGGCTTTCCATGAGCTGCGTCGCCGCCACCAGCAGCACGAACTGCCCCGGCGCCACGCCGATGGCGATCGCCACCAGCACGAAGAGGCCGTCGGTGAGCGCGCTGTCGAACAGGTGGTTGCGGTTGTCGCTCCACATCGTCAGCTGGCGCTGGCTGTGGTGTACGGCGTGCAGTTGCCACCACCAGTCCCACTGGTGTTGCGCGCGGTGCACCAGGTAGGCGATGAAGTCAAACACGATCAGATACAGCACGAAGCTGACCGCAGCGCGATCGGTGACACCCGGCCACAGCTCGTCCAGGTGCAGCGTGGGTACGCCGTGCGCGCGCAGCACGCCGATGCCGTCGGTGAGCCAAGCCTCGACGGTGAAGAACATCACCAGCTTGAACAGCCCCAGGCGGTGCAGCAGGGTGTAGAGCACGTCCACGCGCACGGCCGAGCGATCGGCCACCGGCTCGACGGGCCAGCGCCGCTCGGCAGGACCGATCACCAGCAGCAGCACGGCAATCTGCAGCAGGCCCGCCAGCACCCAGCCCGCCGCCGCGTAGCCGTCTTCCAGCAAGTTGCCCAGACCCAGCGAGAACGCGACGGGCTCGATGAACGTCTCGAACAGCCACTGCTGGGCCGCGGAAAAGGCATCGGCGGGGCTGATCACGATGAAAACCCGCGCTACCTTTCGTGCCGCGCAATCCAGGCGGCATGCTCGGGGTGTTCGCGCAGCGTGCGAAAGCACAGGCCGCGCGCCTTCAGCCCTTCGATCAGCGGCTCCAGCGCCGCCGGCGCCCACGGATCGCGCCGCGACCAGATGCCCAGGTGGGCCAGCAGGATGTCGCCCGCGCGGATGTCCCTCAGGGCCCGCTCCAGCAGGAGCTGGTTCGAATACCCGTCGCTGGGCAATTCGTCGCCCAGAAAACCCGCCGGCGACCAGCCCACGTGCCGAAAGCCGCAGCGCTCGGCCGCGTCCAGCAGCGCGGGCGAGGTCTTGCCCCCCGGCGCCCGATACAGCGGTAGCGTCGGCCGGCCGGTGAGTGTCGCCAGGCGCTCGGCAGCGCGGCGGATGTCGGCGCAATACGCGGTCGCGTTCCAGATTTCGCGACGCCCGGCGTGCGGGCCGGCCGACGGCTCGATGCGAAAGCGCGCCTCGCCATACCGTGGCGGCAGGTCGCCACGCCAGTAGGCGTGCTGCCAGGTGTGGGAGGCGAACTCGTGCCCCTCGGCCGCCCGGGCGCGCCACCACGGCGCCCAGTGCTCGCCGAGGCAGCCGTCGCCCTCCTGCGTGCGTTCGTCGGCGGCAAAGAAGGTCGCCACCACCTGCTGGCGGCGCAGCACCTCGGCCACCAGCGGCGCCACGCCCATGTGACCGGTGTCGAAGGTCAGGTACACCGGCGCGGCACACGCTTTTGAATGATTTTCGGCCCCAACGCCTGTCCAGCACGCCGCAGCAGCTATCGAAACAAGAGCATCACGGCGATGCATGGCGTGCTCGGTCAGGTCCGTCCGGCGTGGTCGAGTGTCCACACGCC
>CAZGOL010000153.1:0-5885 GCA_964527755.1 uncultured Ottowia sp. | reverse complement strand
TGATCGCGGCGCTGGGCACGGCGGTGATGGCGCTGTACGCCAACTACCCCATCGCGCTGGCTCCCGGCATGGGCCTGAACGCCTACTTCGCCTACACCGTGGTGCTCGGCATGGGTTTCCCATGGCAGGCGGCGCTGGGCGCGGTGTTCATCTCGGGCTGCCTGTTCATGGCGGTCACGATCTTCGGCTTGCGCGGGCTCATCATCAAGGGCATACCGCAGTCGCTGCGCAACGCCATCACGGTGGGCATTGGCCTCTTTCTGGCGCTGATCGCGCTCAAGAGCGCCGGCATCGTGGCGGCTTCCAAGGCCACCTACATCACCCTGGGCGATCTGCATTCGGCGCCGGTGGTGCTGGCCTCGTTGGGTTTTCTGCTGATCGTGGCGCTGGACAAGTTCCGCGTGCCCGGCGCCATCCTGATCGGCATCATCGCCGTCACCATCGCCTCCTTCTTCTTTGGCGGCAACCAGTTTCGCGGCGTCTTCGACATGCCGCCCTCCATCGATCCGACCTTCCTCAAGCTCGACATCAAGTCGGCCCTCTCGCATGGCTTGCTGAACGTGGTGCTGGTGTTCTTCCTGGTCGAGCTGTTTGACGCCACCGGCACCCTGATGGGCGTGGCCAAGCGCGCGGGCCTCCTGGTTCCGGGTCGCATGGAGCGCCTGAACAAATCGCTGTTTGCCGACAGCGTGGCCATCTTCGCCGGCTCGCTGCTGGGCACCTCCAGCACCACCGCCTACGTCGAGAGCGCCGCCGGAGTGCAAGCGGGCGGGCGCACCGGCCTGACGGCCATCACCGTGGCGGTGCTGTTCCTGGCGGCCCTGTTCATCGCGCCGCTTGCGGGCGTGGTGCCGGCGTATGCGACCGCCCCCGCGCTGTTCTTCGTCGCGTGCCTGATGCTGCGCGACCTGACCGAGCTCGAATGGGATGACTCGACCGAGGTGGTGCCGGCGGCCATCACCGCGCTGATGATGCCGTTCACCTACTCGATCGCCAACGGCCTGGCGTTCGGGTTCATCAGCTACGCTGGGATCAAGCTGCTGGCTGGCCGCGCGCGCGACGTGCACCCGATCGTGTGGATCATCGCCGCCATCTTCCTGTTCAAGTTCATCTACATCGGAGGCGATTGACGTGCCGATGCAGGCCTTTCGCGCGCAGCTGCTGCGCTTCGACGTCGACGGCAACGCCCTGTACGACCGCGACGGCCTGCTGGTGGTCGAACCGGACGCCAGCGGCGTGCGACGGGTGGTCGAGGCGGGGCCTTTCCGTGCGCTAGGGCAGCGCCATTCGCGCGTGCCGATTACCCGCTGGAGTGATCGACTGATCGCCCCGGGCTTCATCGACATGCACGTGCACTATGCGCAGACGGACATCATCGGCGCGCCGGCGGCCGGTCTGCTGCCCTGGCTGGAGAACTACACCTTCCCCGCCGAGGCGCGGTTTGCCGACCCCGCCCATGCGGCGGAAGTGGCCAGGTTTTTCTTCGACGAACTGCTGCGCAACGGCGTCACCACCGCGCTCGTGTTCCCGACCTCGCACCCGGGTTCGGTCGACGCCTTCTTTGACGAGGCCCAGCGCCGTCGGCTGCGCATGATGGGCGGCAAGGTGATGCAGGACCGCCACTCGCCCGACGGCGTGCGCGACGAGACCGAGCGAAGCCTGCTCGATACCGAGGCGTTGATCCAGCGCTGGCATGGCCAGGGGCGGCTGGGTTACGCCATCACGCCACGTTTCGCGCCCACCAGCAGCGAGGCGCAGTTGCGCGGAGCCGGCGAACTGGCCGCGCGGTACCCCGACACCTGGATCCACTCGCACCTGGCCGAAAACCGCGACGAGGTGCAATGGGTGCGCGAGCTCTACCCGAAGTCGCGCTCCTACCTGGGCGTGTATCAGGACTTCGGCCTGCTGCGCCAGCGCGCGGTGTATGCGCACTGCATTCACCTGGACGAAGCCGATCGCCTGCTGATGCACGACACCCAGGCGGCGGCGGCCGTCAGCCCCACCAGCAACCTGTTTCTGGGCAGTGGCTTCTTCGACTTTGCCGCAGCGCAGCGCCACCACGTGCTGCATGGGCTGGCCAGCGACGTCGGGGGCGGCACCAGTTTTTCACCGTTTCACACCATGCTGGCCGCGTACTGCGTGGGACGCGAAGGCGCGAGCAAGCCTGGCCTCAGTCTGACACCCGAACAATTGTGGTGGAGCCACACCGGGGGCGCCGCACGTGCGCTGGGACTGGACGGCGTGATCGGGACCCTGCAGCCGCAGACCGAAGCGGACTTCGTGGTAATTGATCCAAAGGCGACGCCGTTGCTGGCGCGCAAGACCGAGCGCGCCACCAGCCTGGCCGAGTTGCTGTTTGCCCTGATCGTGCTGGGCGACGATCGGGCGATCGGTAAAACGATGATCGCCTGATCGTGCCGGTCAGCGGCGCGCGCCGCCGGTGCGCGCCAGGGTGAACAGCACCACCAGCGCGAAGACCACGAACCAGACGAACGACCAGTTGGCGATGCTGCCGCCCAGGAAGCGCCAGTCCACGGCGCTGCAGTCGCCCCCGCCCTTGAAGATCATCGGGATCGCCCGTTGCAGCGGAAACGATTCGATCATGCCGTACAGGTCGCGTCCGCAGGTGGCGAACTCGGGCGGATTCCATTGCAGCCAGCTCTGCCGTGCGGCGGTGAAGGCGCCAAAGGCTGCCATGGCCACCGCCAGCAGGCCCCACAGCCGCCACGCGCCCACCTTGGGGGAAAACGCCGCCAGCGCGCAAAACACGCCAACGATGATGAGCGCATATCGCTGCACGATGCACATCGGGCAGGGCTCCAACCCCACCACGTTCTGCAGGTACAGAATGCCGAACGCCAGCATCGCCGCACAGACGACGGCGATGGCGCCAAAGATGCGGCGCGGCCGCGAGAGCAGGTTGTCGAGCACGGTCAAGCGGGCTTTCGATGGATGGGTGCACCCGGATGGGCAGCTTTGCTGAGTGCAGCCGTCCGTCGTTGGTTCCCAGGCTGCCCCGACGCGGGTCATGGAGCGCGCCAGTCAACTATCATTTCAATAGCTTCCATGGCATACCCATCAGGCCTGATGGGCAAATTTTATCCCCAATCAGCGCCGATGCTGGCGTACCCAGGCGACGAAGGCGTCGACGAACTTCTGCACGTGCTCATGGCTGGCCGCGCCGATCTTGCCGCCCTCCACCAGGCCGTCCTTCCACTGGATGTACATCTCGGGCTGGCCCAGTTCGGGCATGGCCAGGAACGACAGCACGCTGCGCAGGTGCGCCTGCGCGACGGCCGTGCCCACGGTGCCGATCGACACGCCGCAGACGGCCGCCGGCTTGCCGGCCCACTTGCTCTGGCCCCAGGGGCGCGAGGCCTGGTCGATCGCGTTCTTGAGCACGCCGGGAATCGAGCGGTTGTATTCGGGCGTGACGAACAGCACGCCGTCGGCCGCCGCGATCTCCTCGCGCAGCCGCTTGACCGGTGCCGCCGGCGGCGCCGCATCGCTGTCCTGGCTGTACAGCGGCAGATCGTCGATGCGCACGAAGTGCGCCTTGAAGTCAGCCGGCAACTGCTTGACCAGCGCCTCGGCGAACTGGCGGTTGTATGAGTCTTTGCGGATGCTGCCGACCACCACCGCGACGTTGAATTGAGCCATGCGAATTCTCCTTTTTCCTGGCACGAACGAAAAGCAGCAATCATCTCGCGTTTCGAAAGATCACGCAGCGCGCCGGGCGCGCTGGCGAATAATCCGGATCCATGGACCCCTCCGCTCCACCCCCTTCCGGCGAAGACGCCGAAACGACGCCCGCGGGCGAAAACCGCAAGCAGCGACGCATCCAGTCGATCGAGGTGGGCATGCGCGTGCTGGGCGCGCTCACCGGCCAGCACCGGCCCCTTCCGCTGAAGGAACTGGCGTCCCTGGCCGCCATGCCGCCGGGCAAGGCCCATCCCTACCTGGTCAGTTTCATGGCAACGGGAATGGTCAAGCAGAGCCCGTTCACCGGCCACTACGAACTCGGGCCAATGGCGCTGCAGATGGGCCTGGCGGCGTTGCAGCAGCTCAACCCGCTGACCGAAGCCAGCCAGGAAGCGGCCCTGCTCGCCGAACGCTCGGACCTGAGCGTGGCGCTGGCCGTGTGGGGGCAGCTCGGCCCCACCGTGGTGCGGCTGGACGAGCCGCGCTACCCGATGCACTTCAACATGCGCGTGGGCACGGTGATGTCGGTGCTCAACACCATCACCGGCCGGGTGTTCGCCGCTTACCTGCCCGAGAAGATGGTGCGCTCGATGCTGCAAGACGAGCATCGGCGCGTCACTGCCGGCACGTCGGTGCCGCTCGACGCACCTGAAATCCAGCGCCTGCTGCACGAAATCCGCGCCTGCGGGATGGGGCGCGGGGTATCCACGCCGCTGCCCGGGGTCAACACGCTGTGCGCGCCGGTGTTCGGTGCCGACGGCCGCATTGCGCTGGCGATCACCCTGATCGGACCGCAGGGCGTGTTCGATGCCGAAATCGACGGCCCGGCCGGGCGCCTGCTGCATGAACATGCCACCCGGGTTTCCGAGCGGCTGGGCTACGTCCGGCCCTCACCTCGGCGCAGCGTTCGATAGATCTGGTTTCATTTCTCAAAATTCAACATTATCAAATTGATTGACGTATAGTTAATTTTCGCCTAAAATAGCGTCATCGTTGAACCACACACGGAGACACCCGATGACGGAAAAGAAATTCGCCTCGCAAGCCGACCTCGAGGAAAAGCAGATCAGCTGGGACAAGCTCAGCGACAACGCCTACGCCTACACCGCCGAAGGTGACCCCAACACCGGCGTGATCATCGGCGACGACGGCGTGATGATCATCGACGCCACCGCCACCCCCGCGGCCGCGCAGGGCGTCATCAAGAAAATCCGCGAGATCACTGACAAGCCCATCAAGTACGTGGTGCTCACCCACTACCACGCCGTGCGCGTGCTGGGCGCCTCGGGCTACAAGGACGAAGGGCTGGAGCAGGTCATCGCCAGCCAGGACACGTGGGATTTGATCGTCGAGCGTGGCCAGCAGGACATGGACTCGGAGATTGGCCGCTTTCCGCGCCTGTTTCAGGCCGTGGAGAGCATCCCCGGCCTGACCTGGCCGACGCTGACTTTCCAGGGCGAAATGACGCTGTGGCTGGGCAAGCTCGAGGTCAAGATCAAGCAGATCGGCCGTGGCCACACCAAGGGCGACACCATCGTCTACCTGCCCAGCCAGAACATCTGCTTCTCGGGCGACCTGGTCGAGTACGAGGCGGCCTGCTACTCGGGCGATGCCTATCTGTCAGAGTGGCCGCAGACGCTGGACAAGCTGGCCGCCATGAAGTTCGACAAGCTGGTGCCCGGCCGCGGCCCCACCCTGATGACGGCCGACAAGGTGCAAAAGGGCCTGGCCTACACCCGCGACTACGTCAGCACGCTCTACAAGAGCGCGCAAGAAGCCGTGGCCAAGGGCAAGGACCTGAAGGCCACCATGGAGCACACCCGCAAGGCGATGGACCCCAAGTTCGGCGAGGTCTTCATCTACGAGCACTGCCTGCCCTTCAACGTCACGCGCGCCCACGACGAAGCCAGCGGCATTCGCGACCCGCGCATCTGGACCGCCGAGCGCGACCAACAGATGTGGCACGCGCTGCAGGCCACCTGAGTTTTTGCTCTCTTTTCGATAGCTGCCACGGCCTGATGGAAGGCCGATGGCGCCGCATTTGAGCACCATTCGACGACGGTCCCACAGAGGAGACAAACCGTGCAGAAAACCTTCACTTACCCCAAGTTCGATCACGTCAAGGCGCCCGAAATCGCCACTGGCAAGCCGGGCCACTACCCGGTGGTCGTCATCGGCGCCGG